>MHBL01000126.1 GCA_001803235.1 Lentisphaerae bacterium RIFOXYA12_64_32 | reverse complement strand
CTGGGAAGGTGCGGACCATTGCGCGCAATTGCGGGGTGACTTCTGGCGGACGAGCACTAGGTTTCCGGTCGTAATCCGGGCGTGCGGCAGGTCGATGCGCCAAGTTGTGCCAGGCACCGCAGCCAGGGACTTCCGGGCACGGACACGGGGGTACAGGGAGAAAACGAACATGCGTGGACGGCGGGTGATGCGGAACGTGTTGGGCGTTCTCGGGCTGGCATCCTGGGCGGTCTGGGCGGCAGACGGGCCCGGGGGACCGAAGAAGCATGCCGAAGCGGTGCGGTTGGACGGGACGCTGACCATTGACGGTAAGCTGGACGACGCGGTGTGGCAGAAGGCGCCGCTGCAGACGGGATTTGAGAAACCGCTCGGGTTGAGCGGCAAGCGCGAGCCGATCCCGGACGACGCGCAAACCGAGTTCCGGGTCATGTACGACGACGACACGCTGTATTTCGGCGTCACGTGCAAAGAGCCGAAGATGAGCGACCTGCGAGCCGTCCCCGATGACGTGCATGACGCGGCCATGTGGAGTGATGACGACCTGGAGATCTTCCTTGACCCGGTCGGGGACCGGATGGAGTACTACCAGTTTGCCATCAACTCGCGTGCGACCAAGACGGACCTGTACATGATCGAGGGCGGCAACACGGGCAAGGGCGGCTGGTCCTCCGACTGGCAGGCGGCGGTGTTCAAAGGTGCGGACTTCTGGTCGCTGGAAGTGGCCATTCCGTTCGGGACGTTCCACAACCGGCCGTCGTCGGCCTGGTCCGAGAATTGGGTGTTTTCGATGTCGCGGACGCGGACGCCTGCCCCGGCGTACTGGTCGATGTACAGTCCGGGGAACGGTGGGTACCACAACATCTCGAACTTTGGCGACCTGGGTCAGATCCGGGTCGACAAGGCACGGTTCAACCTATACGCCGAGGCGCCGAAGTTCGTGCTTGAGCCGGAGGCGGACGGGTACCGCGTGAGTTCGTCATTGCTGCTGGAGAACCGTGGCGACACACCGTTTGCGGGCACGCTGGAGATGAACATTCTGGCGTCCAAGGCGCGTGGCGCCAGTCAGGCGGTGAACCTGGACGCGCGCAAGAGCGCACGCATCGACATGCCGCCGGGGTTCGTGAAAGAGCAGGGGAAGTTGCCTGCTGTCTTCCGCGTTGTGGATGCGGCGAAGCGTCCGGTCCTGGTGATCCGGTTCGACACGTGGATGACGTTCACGCCGCTCGCGGTGCGGTTGACGCAGCCGAACTACCGGAACTGCATCTTTGCGACGCAGTCGATCGAGACACTGAAGGGTGTGGTCCGCAGCGGGTTGCCGCTTGACAAGGTGCAGGGCTGCACGCTGAAGGTGACGGTGGCGTCCGCGCTGTATGCGCCAAGAAGTGTTGAGATCAAGATCGAGACGGCGGACGTGCCGTTCGAGCTGGCGATTCCCGGGTTGCCTGAGGGGCGGCACACGGTGCGCGCCGAAGTGCTGCGCCCGATCGAGAACCCGAAGCCCGGCGGGCCGAAGGCGGATCTGGTGGCAGAGGCGGAGATCGTCCTGCGCAAGCTGCCGCGCGCGCCGGCGGTGGAAGCGCGCATCGACGACCAGGGCAACCTGCTGGTCAATGGCGAACCGGTGTTCCCGCGCGGCTGGTACGGCAGCATGAGCTACTGTGTCGCGCCGTCGTCGTTCCCGCAGGCGCAGTTGCCGCATTCGACGAACTTTATGATGGGTGCGTCAGCGTTTGAGCAGTCCGACCTGAACTTGTACACGCTCAGCGGCCTGACGACGCTCGGCGAGACGCAGGTGGACCGGCCCCTGAACGGCGAGGAGAAGGCGAAGATCCGCGCGCAGGTTGCCGCCGTCCGCAACCAGCGCAACGTCCTCGGCTACTACATCTCCGACGAACCGGAGTGCCGTGGCATTTCGCCGGTGTTTCTGAAGAGCATCTACGAATTTCTCATGGAGGAGGACCCGTACCGGTTCTGCAAGATCGTGTCGCGCTCGCCGGCGCAGTACATCGAGGCGTGCGATGTCATGTGTCCGCATCCGTACATGGCGCCGCAGGCGTTCGAGGACGGGAGCCGTAAGTTCAGCAGTTTCCTGCGCCACATTCACAACGTTACGGTTGAAAGCGTGCGCGCCAACGACGGCAGCAAGGCGTTGTGGTCCATGCCGCAGACGTTTTCGTACGGCGGACTGCGCGGGCGGCACCCGAATTTCGTCGAGTCGCGATGGTTTACGCACACCGCGATCGCCTGCGGCGCGAAGGGCATTGTACCGTTTATCTTCAACGGTTACTGGAACCACTGGGAGAACCGCGTGGCCATGAACTACGTGTTCGAGGAATTGGCGTTCCTGGCGCCGGTGTGGACGGCGCGGGACAGCGCGCGCGAGGCGACGTGCGCCAACCCGGACGTGGACGTGATTGCCAAGTACCGCAAGCCGGAGGGTGCAGCGCGTGGGCACACGTTCCTGGTCGCGGCAAACCAGAGCTACAGCCCCAGCAAAGCGACCTTCACCGTGCCGGTGCTGGCGGAGAACAAGAATGCCCGCTTGCTCGTCCTGCGCGAGAACCGCGTTGTAGCGGTGACGGACGGCACGTTCGCGGACGAGTTCGCGGGGCTGGGCGTGCACATCTACACCACGCTCGAGGTGCTGCCCGACTTCCGCACTCTCGCCGAAGTCCAGAAGGAGATCGACGGCGTCCTGGCCCAACCCGCGAAAGACGGCAACCTGCTCGGGCGTCCTGACGTCGAGTGGGCGATCGGCGAGTACGGAATGAACTTCAGTTCCGATTCAGATCTGGCGGACGGCGTGACCGACGCCGGTGGCTGGTATCCGGTCTACGGCGACCGCAAGCAGTGTGTTGTCGTGTTCAGCAAACCGGTCAGGTTTTCGCGTGTCGTTCTGCACTCGACGACGATCAAGGCCGCGAGCCTGGACATATGGGACGGCAAAGACTGGAAGACCATCCACCAGTGGAAGGACCAGTTCCTGTCGCGCCTGGAATGGAAGGGCGAGAAGGTCACCACCGAGAAGGTCCGGATCAAGCCGGAGGAAGACCGTCTCGACTACGGCGCCTGGCGCATCCCGGAGATTGCGGAACTGGGGATCTACGAGTAGAGCAGGGGCACATACGCGCGGCGCATGTCCCAGGTCAGGCCGGCGCCGATCGCGGTCGATTGCTACCGATTGCCGTCGACAGCAATCGACTGCGGTCGGTGGGGGGTGGGACTTGGGCCGTGATGGCCCTGCGCTCTGGCCGTGTCCGGATTGACAAGTCGCGCCTCGCGCGGTATCATGGCGCCGTAGCTCAGTCACACGGAGGATATTCTGTCATGGCAAAGACCCAACGTACGCCGACCGACATCCAACTCAAGACCGGCGGCATCCTGCGCGTCGAGCCCATCACGCCGTTCGTGTTTCGGCTGCGCCTGCGCCCGGATACGGACTTCCGTGAACCGGGACTGGTGCGCTACGGGATCGTCAAGACCGACTGGCCGGACTTCCCGGTCACGGTGCAGCGGAAGCGCGACACGGTCACGTTTGGGACCGGGCAAACGTCGCTCACCATCCGCACTGCGGACGGACGGATGACGTTCTGCGACGGGGCGGGTAAGGAGTTGGTTCGGGACGCAGCGGCGCCCAAGTCCGACCTGGAGTCGGGCTTTGACATCCAGTTTGCGCTGTCCGCAGCCGACCGGCTCTACGGAATGGGCGACGAGACCCGGGACCGGTTGCAGAAGCGTGGGCACAAGAACCTGGTGGTGCTGCGGAACGTGGTCAGCTATGTGCCCATTCCGTTCATGATGAGCAGTGCCGGTTGGGCGATCTTCCTCAACACGACTTGGTTCCACCGATTTGACGCGGGTGTCGCGAAGAAGAACGTGCTCCGCTTCAGCGGCGAGAAGGGCGAACTGGATTACTACCTCATCGCGGGCGATTCGCTGCCGCAGTTGCTCGACCATTACACGGCGATCGCCGGTCGGCCGTGCCTGCTGCCGCAGTGGGCCTACGGGCTGACGTTCGTCTGCGATGAGCGCAAGGTCAGGGCGCGCGACGTGCTGTACGAGACGTACGAGTTCCGGCGCCAGGGCATTCCGTGCGACCTGGTCGGGCTCGAGCCCGACTGGATGGAGACGTACTACGACTTCTCCGTGAACAAGAAATGGAGCCAGGAGCGGTTCCATGTCCCGAGCTGGCTGCCGCACCGCAAGCCGGGCGGGTTCACGGCGGCGCTGGGTAACATGGGTTTCAAGTTAAGCCTCTGGCTGTGCGTCGACTACGATGTCAGCGAGTACGAGGAAACGCTGTTGGGCGCGAAGACCAAGGGCGGGCCCGGTGCGCACCCGACCGAGGATACGGCCGACGACATCATCAAGGACCCGCACTTCCACCCGCGCTACTTCGACAATGTCACCAAACTGGGCGAACCGTGGTTCGAGCACCTGAAGAAGTTTGTGGACGACGGGGCCGAGGCGTTCAAGCTCGACGGGTCGAACCAGATCTGCTTCCATCCCGACCGCAAGTGGAAGAACGGCATGGACGACGCGGAGATGCATAATCTGTACCCGGTGCTGCTGAACAAGCAGATGCACAAGGGCTATGCCGAGCACACGGGCGGCAAGCGCGCCATGATCTACTCGGCGGGTGGCTACGCGGGGATTCAGCAGTACTCCGCGACATGGGCGGGCGACACGGGCGGTGGCGCCAAACCCCTGGTCTCGGGGCTGAACCACGGGCTATCGGGGCACTCGAACACGAGCTGCGACATGCAGGTGTGGAACCCGGAAGGTATCCACTTCGGCTTCTTCCAACCGTGGTGCCAGATCCTGTCCTGGCACCAGTACAACCAGCCGTGGTTCCTGGGCGATAGGCTGCTCGAGATCTTCAAGTTCTACGCCAGGCTCCGGTATCGGCTTATTCCGTACTTCTATTCCGCGGCACACACAGCGGCGCGGACCGGCATGCCGGTCATGCGCGCCATGCCGCTGGTCGCGCCGGACGACCCGAAGTCGGACGAACTGCTCTACCAGTACATGCTCGGAGATGCGTTCCTGACCTGCGCCTTCAGCAAGACCCTGCACTTGCCGAAAGGCATGTGGGTGGACTACTGGACCGGCAAGATCGTCAAGGGCCCGGTGGACCTGCAGTGCGAGTACCCGCAGGACCGCGGCGGGCCGTTGTTCGTGCGCGGCGGTGCCATCATTCCCACGTGGCCGGACATGCAGTACGTCGGGCAGGTCCCGATCGAGACCATCGGGCTGGACGTGTACCCATCCGGCGGGAGTGCGTTCACGCTGTACGAGGATGACGGCACCACGCTGGCCTACCGCGAAGGCAGGGTTGCGGAGACCCGGATCACGAGCGTGGCCACCAACCGCGCTTTGACGCTGACCATCCAGCCGCGCGTCGGCAGCTACGAGGGCATGCCGACGACGCGCAAGTTCGAGGTGAGGATCCACGGCGCCGCCAGGCCGCGCAGGGTCACGGTTAACGGCCGCGATGCCAGCGTGGCGTGGTCATGGGACGCCGCGACGCGGACCCTGTCCGTCCCGGCTCAGGAGGGCGCGGCGCGGAAGAAGCCCGCCGTGGTCCGCTGCGAGTGGGCGTAAACCGGAACCGAGTTGCTTCCCAAAGAGCAGGGCAGGGCTCCCGCCTTGCCGTCTCAGTCCTTCGGTTGTACCGATTGATCTTCTTTCGTGCGGGTTCGCCGTGGCGGACAGCGCGCAGAGCGCCCGTGGCGCGGGACGTCCGGGCCCGCAGCAGGGCGCCCTCGGGCCGTTCCGGCCCGAGACCATCGGCCTTGGGGATCCGTCTTCGCCCAGGCAGCTTCCGCCGTCGCTCTGGCTCTGGCGGACATGTCGCCGGACAGGCCGGCCGGCGCACCCCGCTTCGGCGCGGGACGCGCCGAGCCACGGCGCGATCGGTCGTATTCTGGCCCGGCAAGCCGCCTCTCTTCGAGGGTTGATTCACCCGCGCCGGTCGTGTTTGTCCGCTCTTGCGCAACTAGGTGCGCTTGCTTTTTTCCGGGACCGGCTGTAAGGTGATGGCAGTGGGCTGGGCCGGGACGTTGCCGGCCCGCGCGTCACGTGTGGCACGGAGGTTAGCCATGAACGAGGTCCGGGAGTCCGTGGGCTGGCGGGGCCTGCTGACCGATTCGGTCCGCAACTCAGTCCGCTGTGTCCGGCGCAGTGGGGTCCTGAAGCGTTTCACGCTCATCGAGTTACTGGTCGTGATCACGATCATTTCGATTCTGGCCTCGATGCTGCTGCCGTCGCTGCAGAAGTCGAAGGAGAAGGCCGTCGGGTTGCTGTGCCTGAACAATCTGAAGACCATTGGGTTGGCCACGGGGGTGTACACGGACGACAACGGGGAATGGCTGCCGGTTTGGATTCAGGGCACGAACTGGTGGGACCCGCGCTGGTACTCACTCCTCAACCCTTACGTGCAGTCGGAACTCAACACGCAGTCAATCTCGATCAGCCGGCACCTGTTCTGCCCGCGCATCACGTGGGGGATCACGGGCGGCTACGGTGGTGTGGGCGAGTACTTCGGGTACGGCGCGAACTTCCGGGTCATCCCGGACGTGGCGAACGGGAGTCTCCCGCTGGCCAAAGTCACCAAGCCGTCGCAGACGCTTCTGGTGGGGGACAACAGCGTTTCAGTCGCCGATAATGTGGCGCCGTTCTGGGCGCAGCGGGGCGCGCTGTACCACCCGTCGGAGGCGCCGATGGGCTTGGGCATGACGGACGAAGCAGCCAATCAGGGCAAGCACCGGGCCGGGAAGAACCTGTTGTGGGTGGACAGTCACATTGACTGGCAGTTGCTGACGACCCTGGAGAACGCCTACGGTGACAACCGACGTTGGTGGCGGTACGACCAGTGAGCGCCGGGGGCGGGTTTCGGGGGGGGGGGACGGTCTGATCTTGTCCGTTGGGTCTGTTCCGACAGGGCCTGGAATGCCCGAAAGGATGTAACCATGCGCAGCGTGGCGAGTGTGGTCCTGGCCGTGGTATGGGGGATGGTTTGTGCCGGTTGTGTGTCGCCGAGGCCCGCGGCGCCACGGAGCGACTCCTGCCAAGTCCCGCTCTGCCCAGACGACACGTGGGGGCGTCAGGCGTGGGGGGATGCTGACGGGGTGCGGCGGGACACGGCGGTCGCGGTGCGTCCGGGAACTGAGGCGGGAGGGGTCGAGATCGAGTACTTGTTTGGGTCAACCAAGGCGACGCAGGTTCACGTTGATCTGCCGCTGAGTATGGCGGGCGTGTTCTCGAGCGTCTCTTTCGAACTCCAGGGCGACGGGACAGGCAACCAGATCGAACTGTGGCTGAACGGCATGGCGGGCAAGTGGTACCGGCAGGGCGACAGCGCGGCGCTGGGTGCGACGGCGTGGAGCACGGTTCGGCGTGAGGTCGCCGGGACGCCCACGGACATTGCGGCGCGCGCGCGGTTTGTCGTTGTCCAGAAGGCCGGAGCGAGCAAAGGTGTTGTGCGTCTTCGGCGCCTCGTCTTTGCGGGTGCGCCGACCGGTGCCGTCCCGGTGTTGGGGCATGTGTTTGGCGAGGTGCCGGAAGGGTTACCGTACCTGGACGCGGCAAAGCCGTTCCGTGTCGAGCGTCGGCGTGTGGACGACCGGGCGGTGGTGCTCATCGATGGCGATCCGCTGTTCTGTGTGCTCGATGCGCACTTGGACAAGGCGTTCCTGGAGTCGGCGCGGCAGGCGGGGGTGAACACGCTGGCGCTGGACCTGTACTGGCGCGACTTGGAGCCGCGCCCGGGCTATGGCGACTGGGACCGCCTCGAGGCACAGATCAAGGCTTACGGCCGGTGCGGGTTTGCACTGATATTCCTGGTGAATATCCACCAACCGGCGTGGGTCATGCGCGAGGTGCCCGACGAGCCGACGGCACACGGCGGGGGCTGCGTGTACCCCAACGCCGCCGTGGTCCGTGATCATTTCAGTCGGTTTCTCCGGCAGTTTGTCAAGCGCACGTTGGGCCATCCCAACGTGCTGGCCTACGGGCTCTCGGCGGGTGGCGAGGCGGACGGCGATTTCCCGGAGGTGAACGGCGACGTGCATCCCTGGCGCCGATCGCCAACGCTCCTCGACGATTTCCGCGAAGGGTTGCGGCGGAAGTACCAGACGGACGCCGGGTTGCGTGCCGCCTGGGAAACGGTAGATGTCTCCTTGTCGGCCGCCGTTCCAGTTGCGCCGCTGGGGCCGTACAACCAGACATGGCGGGACATGCGACCGGCGGCCCACGACTGGCGCGAGTATGTCGACCGGTTCTGGATCGACGCCGTGGAGTGGCAGGCGCGGGTGGTGAAGAAAGCGGCCCCGGCAAAGTTGACGCTCGTGCGGCTCTCCTGGCCGGTGTTCCAGACGTTCAACCCGTTCCTGGCGCGGCGCGAGTCGGAGTGGCTCGACATGCTGCAGGTGAAAGACGCGGTGCCGACGTGGGAGCAGGCGACGCCGATTTACCTCCGCAGCCGTGTGGCGATGTTTCTGGCATCCACGCGCGGCACGGACATCGTGAACTTTCCGGAGATCGACGTGGGGCACAACCGCGGCGCGGCGACATCGGCGGACATCGCGCGGTTCCTCCCGGCTGTCGCCGAGTTCTCGGGCGGCGTGTGGTACTACCGTGACGTGAAGCCGGACCAGTGGAGCGGCGTCGCCGAGGCCGCGCGGCAGGTGAAGTCGACGCTGCTCCGCGCGCGACCGGAAGCCGGCCGCCGCGTGGCGGTGTTCTACGGCGAACGCTACGCCAACTGGGTCCAGAACCACAGCGAGTACGACAACGAGGACAGCCTGGCTGGGACCGTCCGTGTGCTCGACAGTCTAGGCGTGCCGTTCGATATCGTCAGCGAGGATTGCCTGGAGGACCTCGCCCGGTATCGGGTACTGATTGTGCCCAACGGGATGTACATGCTGGACGACGTGGCGCGCCGGATCGGACTGTTCCTTAATCAGGGCGGGCGCGTCCTGGCCGTGGAAGACGTCGCGGAGTTCGACCTCCGCGGGCGGCAACTTGATGCGGCTTGGAAGGTGAAGGCAACTTTGCTGCCTTCGGACGCCTTCCGGCGGCTTCGGCCGAAAGAGGAAGGGATTACGCTTGGCGATGCGGGGCGCGCGACGGTGGAGAAGGTCAAGGAGTTCCTCAAGGCCGCCGGCATGCTGCCGGCGCAGGGGTAAGGGGTTCAGGGGAAGGCCGCGAGCCCGCGAGGTTTTCGAGGGTGAAGCTTCGGCCCATGGCGGTGGAGCCGGAGAGCACCCTTGCACAGTGCGCGGGCCCGGGCGTGTCAGGTTTCTGTTGCCGCGGATTTGCAGGCGCGACAAGCACGGAACCGCAGGACCTCGAAGCGCAGTCGTGCGCAGGACCACAGGGCAAGCCTGTGGGATCTGGGGCATCCGTGTTACAGCCCTCGACCGGATGCTGGTCATTCATGAGCAACCTGAACATCCGCAAACTCAGTGCATCGTTGGGCGTGGCGCCGTCGACGGTCTCGCGGGTGCTGGGCGGCAAGGCACGCCAGTACCGCATTTCCGAGAGCACGGAACAGCGTGTTCTGGCCAAGGCTCGGGAACTTGGGTTTCGCCCCAACTACTTCGCGCACAGCCTCAACACCGGCCGCACCCACACGGTCGGGTTGATCTTCGCCAACACCATCGATGACTTCCTCGGCAGCATCATGGAGGGGACCGAGGCCGAACTGCGCGGCACCGAGTACCAGATGGTGGTCGCCACGTGCGAGAACGATCCGGCGCTTGAGCGCCTGGCGATGGAGCGCATGTGCCACCGTCAGGTCGACGGGATCATTCTCTACCCGTCCGCCATGCCGGTCGGCAGGCGCTACCCCACCGGACATCTCCGCCAGATGGCAGAGATGTGTTTGCCGTGCGTGGTCATCGGTCGGAAGGTCGGCGATGGCGTTGATCACGTGCTGTTCGATGACGAGGTTGCGGGGAAGCTGGCCGCGGAGCGTTTTCTGGCGGCTGGGTGCCGAGAGTTCGGCCTGGTCACTTTACCCATCGAGTGCAGCGCCAATCGTGGCCGCGTTCAGGGTTGCGTCGAAGCTCTGCGCCGGCACGGGGTCCCGGACGGCGCGATCGTGACCGTTGGGGCCGACACGCCGTTCGAACCGGGCGACGTGGCGCGGTTGGTTGACATCGATGCCCTGTTCGGGGTCAACACGCACGTGGCGTTGGAGTGTGCACAGTTCCTGTCGCGTTTGCGCCCGTTGGTCGGGTTGCGTATCGAAGCGTTTGGCGCCTCTCCCGTCTACGGAAAACTTGACGCGCACGTGCGCCTGCAACCCATGCCGGCACGCGAGATGGGGCGTACCGCCACGCGGTTGCTGCTGGAGCGCATAGACGATCCGAAACGGCCGCGCCGCATCCTCCGCCTGCCTTGGCCCTGAGATCCGGAAAGAGTGGCCGTCGGACCGCCCGCCCCGGCGAGGTCGGCAACCCCACGCCGAACGCCCCCCGGGGGGGGCTCACCTTGGGCGCGGCCGTGCGGGGCTGCGACCCTTGCATTCGGCACTTGTACCGTCACTTTACGTCGTAGCACGGGTTGAGTTGGGAGCAGTCAGTGGTATCGCTCAGCGCTCGGCCGCATCGGATGGGTCGGTGGCACAATACCGGCAGGAAAGGACAACCATGATCACCCGGTTGGCGTCTCTTGTTGCATTGGGCTGGTTCTGCGGGCAAGCGGTGGCGGACGCGGCGGATGGCGGGGGCACGATTGAGCAGGTGGGTGGGGACCGGCGGGTTCGTACGCCGGCCTACGAAGCCGTCGTGGCTGAGGACGGGTGCTTGACGAGCTTCCGAGTCGGCGGTGACGAGTTCATCCTGTGCGGTGCTTCCGGCGTGCGCGGCGCGTACCTGTACCAGAACGGCGTTCTGCGCCTGCCAAACATCGAGACGGTCGGCGCAGATGCGATCACCGCCAGTAGCGAGAAGGCGAGCGAACGGTTCGATTTCACGCCTACCGGTGTGACGTGGACGGCGACCAACCACACGGCGGAGAAGATGCTGTACGTGTTGGTGTTCGACATGGCGGTGAATGTGATGAACAGCAAGGGCACCTGGGAGCAGGCGCCGGTCACGACGGGCTGCGGCGACACGAACTGGTTCCGCGGCGCCAAGCGGTTGTGCATCAGGAACGGGACCCGGGTGTGGGGCCCGTTCGCGCAGAAGTACCAAGTGTGGGAGGCAAGCCTCGCGCCGAACGAGACGCGCAAGGTGGTCTTCGAGCCCGGCGCGGCAACGGCCGAGGAACTGGCTCAGGCAGCGGCCATTGCGGCATACGTGCCGGAACCGCCCACCGACCCGGTCGGGCCGATGTGGGATATGACCGAGTTGTCGAAAGCGCCAGCGACGTACCCGGCGGATGGGTTTGACGTGGCGGACGGCGCGCGTCCGGTGTTCTACGACGGGGTGCCGTACAAGGGCCGGCCGACGCGCGTCTTCGCCTGGATAGGATTGCCGAAAATGGAGCCGGGGCAGAAGGTCCCGGGCATGGTCTTGGTGCACGGTGGCGGCGGCACGGCGTTTGCCAGTTGGGTGAAGGTTTGGACCGACCGCGGTTATGCCGCCATCTCGATGGACACCTGCGGGTGCGTGCCGAAGGGCACGTACGCCAACTGGGATCGGCATCAGTGGGGCGGTCCGGCGGGCTGGGGCGGTTGGGGGCAGATCAACTGGGCACGGACGGACCAGTGGACGTATCACGCCGTGGCGGCGGCGGCCCTCGGCCACTCGCTGTTGCGGTCGTTGCCGGAGGTCGATCCGGACCGCATCGGGCTGACCGGCATTTCGTGGGGCGGCTACCTGACCTGCATCATCGCCGGCGTGGACCATCGCTACAAGTTCGCGGTGCCCGTGTACGGTTGCGGCTTCACCAACGAGCACAACTTTGCTGGCAGTGTGAAGGGGTTGGGCGAGGAAGGTGCGGCTCGGTGGATGCGCTGGTGGGACCCGTCGGTCTACCTGAAAGACGTGAGCTACCCCACGCTCTGGGTCACCGGCACGAACGACTTCGCGTACACGTTCCCCGCGTTGCAGAGATCGTACCGCTTGCCGCAGGCGCCGCAAGCGCTCTGCGTTCGCGTGCGGATGCCGCATGGGCACGGGCCGGCCGGCGAGGGGCCCATGGAGATCGCGGCGTTCGCGGACAGCTTCCTGAAGGGCGGTGCGCCGCTGGCGTGCGTCACGGGGCAGGGCCGGGATGGCAGCCAAGCGTGGGTGACGTTCGAGAGCAGCCGCCCGATCGTCAAGGCGGAACTCACCTACACCAAAGCATCGGGGCCGTGGAAGGACCGGCTTTGGGAAACGCTGCCCGCGGAGTTGGACGCCGCGGGGAAGCGCGTAACCGGCACGCTGCCCGAAGGCACAACGGTCTACTACATCAACCTGTTCGATGACCGCGACCTCGCCGTCAGCAGCGAGCACGAGGAACTGCCGGTCGCGAAGGCGGAGCCCGTGAAGTAGGGTTGTCGCAGTGCAGTGGCGCGGGACCTCTGGGACCGCAGAAGAGTGCCTCGGGTCCGTCCCGGCCCCAGGGCCTCGGCCGGGGACCGGCCGAGCGCACCCCGCTTCGGCGCGGGACGCGCCGAGCCACTGGGTGCGTGGCGCGGACACAGCCCGTTGGAGGCAACTATGCTCTTCGGTGCAGCTTACTATCCGGAACACCGCGATCCGGCGAAGTGGGACTACGACCTGGACATGATGGCGGAGATCCGCGTCAATGCGTTGCGGGACGGGCGTTCCACGTGGCGGCATTTGCCGAAGAGCGGTTCTACCACGACTTCCTCGGGGCGCGGCTCGGGGCGGTGGGTGCATCACGCATCCTCGACACAACCGTTCCCGAGACGGTCGAGGTGGTCGAGCGGCGGGCGCCGGATGGGCGGCGCCTGGTGTTCCTGCTGAATTGCTCGGGGAATAGCGTGGCGGTGCCGTTGCCCCGGCCCTATGAGGACGTGTGGCACAACGAGACCGTGCGCAGTGAAGTGCGGCTCAAGCCCTGGGGCGTGCGCGTCCTGCGAGGGTAGGCCCTTGGACTCATGTCTTGGGGGGACGGGGCTTGCGCGGTTTGCGCGCCATGGGTTTCCGCTGTGAACGTGGATGGGCCGGGATGTCGAGCAGGTTGAACCCGGTTTTCGGATCACGGCGGCGCAGGGCGCTGCAGTCGAGGAGTTCCAGAATCACCACTTCGCCGGTGAGCCAGACCTTGACTCCGGCGCGGACGCAGCCGGTTCGCGTTTCCTCTTCACGGCCGCAGGCGGCGTGCATGTGCACGACAGGTCGGCCGGACTCGTCCGGAAAGATGGTTCCGACAGCCGCGGACTCGAACACGTTGGGCAGGGTGGTTTGCATGGGCTTGATGGTTGCCGCGCGCGCGTCGGCGGGGCCGACGATCAGGCGGCTGCCCGTGTCGGCGCCGCCGAGGAAGAAGCAGGCGGCGTGACGGATGTCGTTCTCGCGCGCCACGGCTTCGATGCACTCGTGGAGGATCTCGCCGTCCTCGAGTTTCACGACGAATGCGCGGCCCATCCTGGCGGAAGTGACTTTCATCGGGGAGCTGTCCTCCATTTGACCCGTGCAGGTAGTTCGGTTTGGTGGTCGGGAGGCCTCCGCTCGCGGAGTGGCGTGTCCCCGTTCGTAGTGGTGTCGCAAGTCCAGCGGCTAGCCGCTGGACAAGACACCATGCCTGCGCCAACCCACGCATGCTCCTCTGGCGCGCCACTGTCGTAGTGCGCACGGCGAGCACACTACGAACGGTCCGGTCCCGGCGGCGGCACGTCTGTCGGTGGCAGTGGTGCCGCGGCAGCGGGGGGGGCGTTTGGCGGGACGGGTGTCACGGTAACCGACGCCTGAAGTTCCTGAAGCATCTGCGAGTCTGGTTGCAGTGCTTCGAGGAGGCAGACGCTCCAGCAGCGGAAGAACACGGGAATGGGCAGGATCAGGACCGTGCCGACATACGGGATGAGCAGGAGCAGTCCGGGCAGGCAGCAGGTCATGATGACAAGCGCGACCACCAGCAGGAAGGCGCAGACTTTGAGTACAATACGCGCCAGGAGGTAGAGGACGAAAGCCGGAAAGTGTGCCACGAGCAGCCGACCGAAGTAGTTCCACGCGGACAGCACGCGCAGGTTGTACCGGTACATCAAGGGAATGATGAAATCCTCCAGGAAAACACGAATGAGCAGTACGGTCAAGGCGGCGAGGCATGTCCCGGCAAGTCCGAGGATCAGGGGCACTGCGGCCAGGACCAGGCCGGTGCTGAGGGCGCCCATGATGGCGGCGATGCCCATGAGGACGAGGAACACGCCCCCGGCAACGGTCAAGAGCATGAGGGCGATGCCGAATCCGAGTCGCCAGAGGAAGAGCGAGTTGCCGAGGGCTCCGAACTCGGCCCAGTCGGCGCCGACCGCGGCACGACCGCGTGCGACGGCGGCCATGAACATGAGCTTGCCCCGCGACCCCAGCCAGATCAGGACCAGTCCTGCCACTGCAAAGAAGAGGAACGCGGTGATGGCGGCAAACGCGATTACCACCGCGTGCGTGCTCAGCCAGTGCCACGCGTCGACAAACGGCAGTGCGGGATGCTCAACTCGCCACGAATGTGGGTCGGGCAGGTTGACCGGCCACTGGAACACGACCGGGACTTTCCCCAGGCTTGCGATCCAGGCCACGAACGCGATGAGCAGCCAGTTTCCGGCGCCAACGCCCCTGCGGAACAACAGTGCTCCGGTCCGGTGCCAGGCGGTGCCGACCGAGTCAAACACCATACCGGAGTAAGTGGTTGGTGTTGTTGGGTTCATGTCGAAAACGGGTCCTCTGTTCGAGGTGTGGACCACCACGAGGCAAAATGGGTTGTTTCGTCACGGATAAGATAGCCCCGCGATCCGATTCGGATAGGGACAGGCGGGATTCCGTGCGCTGAGTCGGTCTGCTGTGGTCGGCTTGGGGCCTGTGTGCGGGGGGGGGCAGGGGGAGTGGTTGAACGTGGAGTCATCCATTTCCGTCCCAAAGATGACTAAGGCAGAATTGTCACCCTCCCGTCATCCAGATCGTAGCGTGCGCCGAGGACGGTCAAGTCGCCTTTCTTGGCCAATTCCTCCAAGATAGGTGGCGAGGACTTCACCTGCTGAACAACCATGGCGACATTGGCTCTGACGGCATTGTCCAGCGGATCACCGGGTTGGTTCTTGGCATTGTCCACGGCTGGTTGGATGGCTTTGATCAGACTCCCGATGTGTCCTGGAGTCTCGCCACCCTGGATCGTGGCTTCCACGGCGCCGCATCTTTCGTGACCAAGGATCATGATGTACCGGACGCCCAAATGGTCCACGGCGTATTCGAGACTGGCCAACGCCGCGTCGTCCATAATGTTACCCGCCAAACGGATGACGAACAGATCTCCCAATCCTTGATCGAAGAGGATCTCCGGAGGCACTCTGGAGTCAGCGCAGCTTACGATGGCGGCAAAGGGATGCTGCCCTTGGGCAAGTTCCGTTCGACGCTGCTCTGTCTGGTTCGGGTGTGACAGGCATGCCCCGGCGTATCGCGTGTTTCCATCCATCAATCTCTGTTGTACCCCGTTGCCGCTTGTGGCCGAACCCTCAGTGGAGGCCATAGTGTCGGCACCGAAAGACACCCATACACCCAGTCCGACCAACGCCGTGATTGCTCTTTTCATGGTCTTCCCTGCTTGTACGTAATCATTTCTGGCATGCCGAACGACAGCCTTGAGCCTCCCCGTGGCGTCCCAACGGCGGGACTCCGTCGGTTGCGTTCGCCTGGCATTCCTGTCTTCCATCCTCCGTGGACATGTTGTGTTGCGGAGAACATGCCGGACACCATGACACCCGGGTTCCCACACAACATTGTCGCGATGGCGGCGAACGAAGAAAAACAACATAGGAATCGGTGAGCGCTCAGTTCACGCCGACAGGCGACGATGATGCCCCGGACGCCAAGGACCGGGACCAACCACTCCGCGGAGCCGCCGCTCAGTGCTACTCTACAGCCAGTGTCGGCGAGGGGCAAGGTTCCGGCGAGCAGGGCTGGAGTCATGCTCTACGATTGGGGGGGCACGCTCGCTGCGCCGCAGGAAACGGGTTGGCGTGTTGGACGGATCGGGGGGCATGGGGATTCAGGGGTAGACTGGCTCGCGGGAAGATCGCCACGCCCCCGGAAGGCAGGCGTCGAGACGACGGCGTTCCAGGGGACGGCAAGGCAGCCCGTGGCCAGGGAAACGTATTGGCCTTTGTCGTGGGCGTAGTTCAACTTTCTTCGAGTGCGTCGAGTTCGAGGGTGAGCGAGTCCCATTGGCAGCGGACGGTGCCGTGGACGCGGTAGGGGCCGAGGGTACGGATGCGGGGTGCGAACTGCGCATGAGTGTCGGGGAACAGCACGAGTTCGAAGATGCCGGTGGCGTCTTCGAGCGTGGCGAAGCTCATCTCGCGTTCCGTGCCGGTCTTGCCTTGCGTATGGGTGATCTTCCAGGCGTCGAGGATGCCGTGCATGGTGACCTGGCGGTCGATGAAGCACGGCAGGTCGGCGGCACGGCAGATGCCGGGCGCAAAGGCATCGACCGGGTGGCGGGCGAACGGGATATCGGTGAGCGCGAGTTCGGACGCCATCAGGTCGGGTAGTTCCGGGAGATCCATGCAACCCAAACTTTGCTGCCCGCGCAACGGCGGGGCGGCACCCGCGTTTTGTTCGTTTGGTTCCGTTCCGGCGTCCGGCGCCGTGATTTCACATGATTTTGCCATCCATGATTTTGCCGTTGGTCGTGGTTCTTCGCCGGTCGTTTTGCCGTGTGGGTGGAACAGGTCGGGTTGGCGTTGGTTTCGGCCGGTGGCGTCGCAGGCGGCGAGGAGCGCTTCGCGCGTGCCCCAGGCGCGGCAGGCGCCAACGAGGATGAGCCGTTCGAGTTCGACGGCGCGGAAGCGGACACGCCGGCACAGGTCGTGCAGGTCTCGGAACGGCTGGCGCTGGCGTTCGTCGAGGATCTGGCGCAGCAGGGACTGGTGTAGGCCTTTGACCAGGTCGAGGCCGGCGCGGACACCGCGTGCGGTCGAGGTCCAGCCGAGTTCGGAGGCGTGGATGTCCGGCGGCAGGACGGGGATGCCGTGCCGGAGTGCGTCCCAAACGAAGACGCGTTTGGGGTACATGGAGTTGTGGCAGTTCAGGATGGCGGTGTAGAACTCGCGCGGGTGGTGCACTTTGAGCCGGGCCATGAGCCAGGCGAGCCGGGCGTAAACCGAGGCGTGGGCTTTGCAGTAGGAGTATGACGCGAACCGGCTGACCTGGTCCCAGATCGCCGCGGCGGTTCGGGCGTCGATGCCGGCGGTGGGTGCGCGGGTGAACAGGAACCGGTTCTGCTCTTTACGGAACAGGTCGGAATCGCGGTGCTTGCTGACGGCGCGGCGCAGCACGTCGGCGTCGGCCAGGGAATAGCCGGCGAGGTTGACGGCCACTTTCATGACGTCTTCCTGGTAGAGCATGACGCCGTAGGTGGCGTGCAGAAACGCGGCCATCTTAGGGTGCAGATACGCGACCGGGTCGAGCCGGCGCCGGCGGCGGATGAACGCGTCTTTCATGCCGGCGGCGGCTGGGCCTGGACGGATGAGGGAGAGGGCCGCGGCAACCTCCTTGGGCGTGACCGGCTTGAGGGCGCGGCAGAGCTGGCGCATGCCGGGCGACTCGCACTGGTAGACGCCGAGCGTGTCGCCGTGCGCAAAGAGTCGGTTGACCTTGAAGTCGTAGTGCGGGCCCGGTTCGGGGAACGGCTTGCCGGCGCGAGCGAGCCACCGCGCACCTTCGTGAATGACGGAGAGCGCCGAGTTGCCGAGCAGGTCCATTTTCACCAGTCCGATCGCCTCAGCCTGGTCTTTCTCGTACTGTGTAATGACGACGCCGTTGGCGGCGCGGGTGAGGGGGGTAACGTCGGTGAGCGGGCAGGGGGTGATGAGCAACCCGCCGCAGTGTACGCCGAGGTGCCGGGGCAAGCCGACGAGGCGACCGGCGATGCGGACGAGGTGGTCTTGGTTCGCGATCGGCGCGCCAGTGTCGAGGAACGCGGCGACCGCGGCGGGCGGTAGGCGCAGGATGCGACCCGCGTCGCGCACGGCACTGCGCGTGCGGTAGGTGAGGATGGTCGCAATCATGGCGACGTGTTTCTCGCCCCAGCGCTGGTAACAGTAGCGGATAACCTGCTCGCGGCGGTTGTCGGCAATGTCCACGTCGATGTCCGGGCAGTCGTGGCGACCGGGGTTCATGAAGCGCTCGAAGTACAGGTCGTGTTCGATAGGGCAGCAGTGCGTGAACCCGAGCAGGTAGGAAACGATGCTCGACGCGGCGGAACCGCGGACTTCGACCGGAATGTCGTGAGCCTGTGCGAACCGGATGATTTCGTGCACGTAGAGGAAGTAGTCCGCGAATCCGTGGTGGTCGATGACGGCTAGTTCATGGGTCAGGCGTGCGTCCGCTTGGGCGCGGCGGCTGGCGGGGTATTTCGCCGTCAGGCCGGCGCGGCAGAGTTGATTGAGATGGGCGGCGGCAGTCTGCCCCGGCGGCACCTGGATGGACGGGAGCAGGACCGTGTCGAACGGGAACCGGAACTGGCAGCGTTCGCACAACTCGACGGCAATGCGGATCTCGGGGTAACGTTGCTGCCATTCCGCGGCGGCGGGCAGGAGCATGCCGGGATGGGGCTCTGGCGACCGCTTGCTCCCGTGTGCCAGATGTTGGAGGTCGGCCAAGTAGGCCAGGGCTTCCCAATCGTCCGGGTCGATGAGCCACGCGTCGGGGACATGTGCTTCGGGTATGGCGGTGCCGAGTGCCATGTCCCAGAGTCCTGGCGTCTTGGTCGCGGCAGGTGCAGCCGGCGTAGCGGGCGGCAGGCGGTAGAGACGGTTGGGTGGCAGCACGCGGGCGAGGGTGACGAGGGCCCAGGCTGAGCGTGAAAGGAAGATCAGGCCGTCGGTGGCTTCGCCGCCGATGGTGTCGAGGCGGAACCGGGCGTCGAGGTGGCGGCGCGTCAGGAGTCGGCAGAGGTTCCTGTAGCCGGCCTCGGACTCAACAAGGACGATGCAGGCGTGCTCAGGCTCCCACTGCAGTGTGGCGCCGATGATCGGGTGGAGCCCAACCGCCTCGACCTCGCGGTAGAAATGCACCGCGCCGTGGAGGTTGTTCAGGTCGGCAATGGCCAGGGCGGTGTAGCCGCGCGCCGCCGCGGCCCGAGCCCAGTCCCCGGGCGACCGCACCCCAACCTGCAGCGAGTAGAAGGTGTGACAAATGGCAAACATTGCAACCATGAAGGGCATGAAGAACATGAAGGAAGTCGAGAGAAGACAGGGGAGGTCGAAAGCACCGGCTCCATCGTATCTCAAGGTCGGAGCACAGCGCTAGAGCAGGAAACTCTTGAGGCCATCCTTGAGGCGGGGAACGTTGAAGTTGATCAGGAATCCATGCTTCACGCTTGCCAGTCGCATATACGTCAGCAGTTGCGCCGTGTGAAGGGCCTTCAACTCTTCCACGCTCTTTAGTTCGACGATGATCTTGCCTGCTACGAACAGATCGATTCGGTATCCACACTCGAGGCGGATGCCTTTGTAGTGCACAGGGAGCGGGTGTTGCGATTCACAGTCAATCCCGTTGGACCGTAACTCATGGACAAGGCACTGTTCGTAGGTGGACTCCAACAGGCCAGGTCCCAGCGTACGGTGGACCTCAATGGCACAGCCGATAACCCGGGTGGACAGCGCGTCGGATCTCATGAGTTGCTCCTTTCCTTCATGTTCTTCATGCCCTTCATGTTTGATGATTTAATGGCTAATATATAATAGCGCTAGCAGTCAAGTATTGCAAGCGCCGAATGCAAGGGAATCGTTGGGGTGGCCACGGATGAGTGACGCGCCGACTGGCGTTGTGCGGGCAGGGGGATATGGTGGAGGAAACGCGACGCGGAACGGAGACTGGCGGGAGTCAATGGAACCTGGACAGACACTTGAATTGACCGTGACGGACCTGGCGTTTGGCGGGGACGGGGTTGGGCGCGGTCCGGACGGATGCGCGGTTTTTGTTCCGTTTGTTGCCGTTGGAGATGAGGTCACGGTGCGCGTGACGGAGGTACATCGGCGGTTTGCGCGGGCCGAGGGACTGGAGGTTCGCGTGTCCGGGCCCGGGCGAACGCCGCCGCCGTGTCCACACTACGGCCGTTGCGGTGGGTGTCAGTACCAGCACCTGACCGATGACCTGCAGATCGAGACGAAGCTGCGGCAGTTGCGGTCCGTGCTGGCGCGGATTGGCAGACTGAGCGACATTCCGTCCCCCGATCCGGTGGTGCGGAGTCCACAGGTGTATGGGTATCGGAACAAGCTCAAGCTGGAGCCGGTGCCGGATTCGGGCGGTGCGGCACCGGGCCATGGCCTGCGGTACGGGTTCTGCGCCATGGACAACAAGACCTTTTTCGAGGTCAGGGCTTGTCCGTTGGCGAGCGCACGCTTGAACGCGCTCATTCCGGAGGCGCAGGGTTCCGGTTGGGCGCGGCGGAACGCGAGCAGCGCGCTCCCGGGTCCGCTGACGTTGCGCGAGGCGGCGGACGGGAGCACGTACTTCTTTTTTGGGGCCGCATCGCAACGTCCGCCGTGGCTGTCGGAACGGTTGTGCGACCGTGAGGTGCGCGTGCCGTTGGGCAGTTTCTGGCAGGTGAACGCACCGGTTGCGGAGCGGTTGGCGGCGACGGTGCGGGACTGGATTGCCGAGTCACCCCCCGTGCTGCTGGTCGACGCTTACGCCGGGGTGGGCACGTTCTCGCTGGCGGCTGGGCCTGGTGCCGGGAAGCGGGTCTTGATCGAGACGGACGGGGAAGCGCTGCGGGCGGCGGAGTGGAATCATCGCGCCTGGGGGCTGGGCGAGTGTGAACGGGTCCACGGCGCTGCGGAGCGGGTGCTGGAGTCGACGCTGAAGACCGCCCGGGCGAACGCTGTCGGCGTTACGCTCATGTTGGACCCCCCGCGGACAGGGTGCGCGAAGCGCGTATTGGAGACCATCGTGCGGAGCGGGGTGTCGCGGGTTCTGTACGTGGCCTGCGACGCGGCGTGTCTGGCTCGGGACCTGAACGTGCTGACGGGACGGGACGGATTCCGGCTCGCGCGGTTGGGATTCTTCGACATGTTCCCGCAAACGGCGCACTTCGAAACGCTGGCGCTGTTGGTGCGGAGTGGGGGAGAGTGACCAGGGGCCGGGCGGACGTAGGGTGGGAACGGACGAAACGGACCAAACGGAGAAGAAAACCGCCGGTGATGAGGAGGGCGGGGCGGCGGCGGCCATGCGTGGTCGGGGACTCCGTTCCGTCTGTTTGGTCTGTTGCGCCGGTTTTCTCCGTCGGCGCGTCGGCTCTACTTGGCGCCTTCGGAGATCTTGGCGTTCTGCTGCTGTTGGATCTTGTCCAGCTTGCTCTGGCTGCGTTTTTTGATCTGCATTTGGGCGTCGCCGGTGCCATAGCTCATCACGCTGTCGACGACGCCGGCGGGTCTCTTCGATGTTGGGGCGGACGCGGGCGCCGAGGTGGATCGCGTGGCGGCGGGCGCTGAAGTCGATGTCCGGCCGGAGTTCTGCTGGGCAGAGGACTTCTGTGCAGGCGTGTTTTGATGCGCGGTCTTCGGCGGGTTCATGACCACCATGGCCACGACAATGCCAATGACGATCAGGATGAAGATGACGAGGCACTTGAGCAGGTCCTTCATGGTTTCTCCTCACGGGGCCGTGCCGTGGTCGTGATCGCAGTCCGGGCTACCGGCGTGAGATCGCGACCATCGGTGGTGTTCGCGGTTTGAACTCCGAGACGTTATTCGCAATAAATACGTTCCCGATGTCTATTGTACCCGATGTTGGCGATCGCCACAAGTTGTGGGGCCAGGATTTTGTCCGGTGGAGTACGGCGATCGGTGTGGGTTGGGTGCACGGTGCGGGTGCGGAATGAATGAGCAGCGTATGGACGATACAGTCCCGGACATGAGCGGGTTCGTTTTCGAGTCTGCAGACCCGGCGCATGTGGCACGGGAGAAAGCGCGCGGCCGGGAGTTGCGGAAGTCGCAGTGGTGGAAGAACCGTTTGGCGGATGGTCGATGCCACTACTGCGGCCAACCGGCGCACCCGAGTGAACTCACGATGGACCACATTGTCCCCATCGTTCGGGGTGGGCGGAGCACGCACGGCAATGTGGTCCCTTGCTGCAAGGAGTGCAACAGCCAGAAGAAGTACTTGGTGCCGGTCGAGTGGGCGGAGTACCTGGTGAGACTGCGGGCGGGGGGCGGGTGAAGGGTGGATGGTGGAGCGGAGGGTATGGTGGAATCTGCGCGAATGAGGTTGTTGTTGTTCCTGGCGCTGGTTGTTCTTCTGGCGTGTCTGGCCGGACTGGTCCTGTACGGGAAGTACCATCAAGCCGGCAGGGCGGGTGTGCCGGTCCCTGCGAGTGGTGGTCCGGCGGTTACCGAACCGGCGCCGCCTGCCGTGACCATCCCGGCAACCGCCGTGGGTTCCGGTGCGGCGCAAGCTGGAGGCGCGTCCCCGGGCACGGCGGCGTCAGGCCAGGCCAAGGCCGGCCAGGCTCCTGCCAACAAGGTGGATGCGATCATCGCGGAGGTGAACCGGTTGATCGAGGCCAAGGAATACATGTCGGCCGCGATGACGCTGCAGAAGTTCGTCATGACCGAGCAACTGACCGAGGCGGAGAAAGCAAAGCTCGCGGAACTGCTGCTCTCGTTCAAGGCGCAGGTCGGCGGCGAGATGGAGTCGCTCGGGAAGGGCGCCGCCCCGGCCAAACCAGGGCAGAGAAGTGATCCGTAATCAGTGGACCCTGTTGCAAAAGCCCAGCAGCCGCGTACAACGCGGCCACTACAGCGATGAACGCAATCTCACGATTGGCTGTAGTGTCGGCCTTGCAGGCCGATCCCCGGACCCTCTGCAACAGGCTCACTCGCTCACTGCCCCCTCGATCACCCTTCACACGGCAGTTCGAACCAGAACGCGCTGCCCTGGCCCACTTCGCTGTCGACACCGATGCGACCGCCTTGTGCCTCAGCCGCCAGCTTGCAGAAGGCCAGGCCCAGGCCCGTCGAGTACTTGGTGCTTGTCAGGCGCGTCTCGACCTGCCCGAACTTGTCGAAGATCTTCTCCCGGTACTCCGGCGGAATGCCCGGCCCCGTGTCGGCGACCGTCACACGCACCCGACCGCCGGCGGCGGCCGCCGTGATGGTGATCGTGCCGTCCTTCGGAGTGAACTTGACGGCGTTGACGACCAGATTGGCCACGATCCTGCCCGTCACTTCCGCGTCGCAGTATGTGGGTACGGGCGCCGGCGGCGGTTCCCACACCACGTGCCGCTGGTGCGTGATCCCGCCCAGACCGCGGAGCGCCTCTCCAACCACATCATTCAGTTCGCAGGCCTTCGGCTTGATGGGCATCTGACCGGCTTCGATGCGGCTGACGTCCAGCACCGCGGAGACCATATCGGTGAGCTTCACGGACGCGTCCACAGCCACCTGGAACATCTCGGCGTCATCGGCGCTCAGCGTCGCCTGCAGGTCCATCTGCAGGATTTCGAGAAAGCCGCGGATACTCATCAGCGGCGAACGCATGTCGTGCACCACCATGTGCACGAGGTTGTCGCGCAGGCGTTCGAGTTCCTGGAGGCGCGCCAGGCTCGCCGCCAATTCCCGCTTCTGCCGCTGCAGCATCAGGTGTGTCCGGACCCGCGCTTCGACCTCCTCGAACTGGAACGGCTTGGTCACGTAATCGACGCCCCCGACCCGGAACGCCTTCACTTTGTCCAGCGTCTCGCTCAGCGCACTGATGAACAGGACCGGAATGTCCTTCAGGGCCGGGTCGGCTTTCAGATGTTCGCAGGCTTCGTAGCCGCTCATCTCGGGCATGTTGATATCCAACAGGATCAGGTCCGGCGGCCGCGCCCGCGCCGCCTGCAGGGCCAGCTTCCCGCTGGGCGCGGCACGCACCTTGTAGCCCCGTTCCCGGAGCATGCCCCCGAGCAGGTCCAGGTTGGCGGGATTGTCGTCCACGATGAGGATGTCCGTGTCTTGCCGTTGGTCGGTCATGCGGTGGGGCTCCTTGGTAATCCCAATCGCTCCTCGCAATCCTGGGTCCTCCCAGGTTCGTAGTCCCGCCTTCAGGCGGTCCGGGGAACGCGTCGATTCGCCAGAAAGGTGCGTTCCTGCACCCCAGCGTGTGGAATCCGGACCGCGTAAACGCGGTACTACAAGCCTCGGACGCCTCCCAGGTTCGTAGTCCCGCCTTCAGCGCCCCCCGGGCGGCAGACCGCCCGGTCATCTCAGGATGAAACACGCCGCCACCGCGTTTGCGGCCTGGCGCCGGTCGGCAAAGTGGCGGGACCGGCTCGGTCCCGCAATCGCCGGAGCGAGCCGCTCCGGCCACTCTATGGCGACACGCGAGTTTCATAGGAGGCGGTCTGGGTTTCCCGTCGTCACGCGCCGCCGCCCCTGCCGCTCAGCCGTCGCTGCCGAGCAACTCGAGCAACCGTTCGTATTCGTAACCCTTGACGAGGCGGCGCAGACCGGCGGCCAGGTCGGCGTCCACGGCCTCGACCTGAGTCATCAGGGCCAGGAGCGCTTCGCCGTCGCCGCTCGCCACGGCCGCGCGCAGCCGATTCCGGATGTCGGCCGCTAACCCCGCGACCTGCGCCGGGGTCACGGACGCGGGCGGTGTCGCCGGCTTGCCCTTGCCATTGCCTGGGCCCTCGGCGTACACGTATTGGACCGGCAGGCAGCGTGCCAGCGTCGTGAACAGGTCCGCAACCTGGACCGGCTTGCTCAGGTAAGCGTTCACGCCCACCGCGGTGGCGCGGCGGCGTTCATCGTCAAAGGCGCTGGCGGTGACGGCGATCACCGGCGTTTTCCGGCCGCGCGCGGTCGCTTTGATGCGACGCGTGGCTTCGTACCCGTCCATGACCGGCATGCGCATGTCCATCAGGATGGCGTGCGGCTGCCAGGCCTCGAACCGGGCAATGGCCTCCTCGCCGGTCCGCGCTTCGGCCGTGTCGAAGCCGACGGCCTTCAGTATCTCGACCAGGAAGATCCGGTTCTCCGGCTTGTCGTCCACGACCAGCACCCGGCACGGCGTCTGACCGGGCACGATCCCGACCACGCGCCGCGTCTCTCCGGGCGTTGCCGCGTCTGGCGCTTCGCCGGGGGCGACTTCGACCTCGAAGCGGAACACGCTGCCGCGCTCCGGTTCGCTGGCGACCGTGATGTCCCCGCCCATCAACCGTACGTACTGGCGGCTGATGGCCAGGCCCAGCCCGGTGCCCTGCTGCGAGCGCACGCCGCTGGCGGTCTGCGAGAACGCCGCGAACAACCGGCCGATCTCATCGGCGGCAATGCCGACGCCCGTATCCTCGACCGCGAAGCAGAGTCGGAGGGCGGGGGACGGCGGGGAGGGTTCAGGGTTCAGGGTTCGGGGTTCAGGGTTCGGGGGAGGCGGGGGACAGGGGTCGACTCCGGCGTCTTTGCCTGAGTTCCGCTCCCGCCCGTCGGGCGGGACGGAAGATTGCAGCGATGCTTCAGCGAGCGGCGCGGGATCGGCTCGCTCAAGCTCGCCTGCCACGTCCGTCCCGCCGGCGCAGGCGGGACGGGACTCAGACCCGGGCTGACGGCCGGCGCGGGAGACTGCAAGGCTGGAGCCTTGCACTACTTCCTCAGGGCGTCGATCCGCGGGGCCGACGGTTGCGATAGGCGTTTCCGCGGCGGCCGTCGTCACGCGCAGGACAATCCCGCCCTTGTGGGTGAACTTGACGGCATTGCCCAGCAGATTGATGAGCACCTGGCGCAGCTTGCCCTCATCGGCGGTGACGCCGCGGGGCAAGTCGGCCGTGTGATTGACCTCGAATTGGAGACCCTTGGCGTCGGTGCGCACGCGGAACATCATCGCCAAGTCGTCGAGCATGGCGTGCAGGTTGAACGCGGTGGGATGCAACTCGACCCGGCCGGCTTCGATCTTCGACATCTCGAGCACGTCATTGATCAGGGCCAGCAGGTGCTCGCCGCTGTGCATGATTATGTCGAGGCGCTGCTGCTGTCCTGGAGTCGAGTCCGGGTCGCGCTGCAGGAGCTGTGAGAACCCGAGAATGGCGTTCATCGGGGTGCGGATCTCGTGGCTCAGGTTGGCCAGGAACGCGCTCTTGGCGCGGTTGGCGGCCTCCGCCGCCTGCCTGGCCCGCCCGATTTCCGCCTCGGCCAGAAGGCGTTCCCAGGCATACCCGACCTGGCGGCAGAAGACGTCAAGCAACGCGCCGGCCGCGACCACGCCCGAGTCGTCGCCCTTCTCAGGGGAGCGGATCGTGAGCGTGCCCAGGCAGGCGTTGCCGCCTGCGTGAATGGGCCAGGTGTCGCAACTGCGGGCACTCCCAGCGTGCGCGGCTCCCCGGCACGTGTCGTAGGGCGGATCGGCGAGCGTGTCCGGGACGATCCTTTTCTGGTCGCGAGCATAGACGGCCACCGGACATTCGCACGTTTCCGCGTCGTGCCGGACGTCCGGTGAACTGCACGCCAGCGGCGCCATGCCGCCACCGTCTCGGGGCACGCTCACCCAAGCCATGCTGGCGCCCAAGTGCGTCACGGGCGTTCGCGCGGCCACTTGGACCACTTCCGCAACGGTTTTGCATGCGGCCAGTTCCTCACCGGCCTTCTGCAGGCCTTCCGACCAGGCGGCGCGGCAGGCAAGGGCCTGTTCGGATGCCGTCAGCCGCTGCACGGCCTGCTCGGCCCGCTCCTGCTGCTCCTTCACGTCCTGAAGCAGACTGAGCGCGGCCTGGCGGGAGGTCTGGATCTTCGCGGTGCGTTCGCGCACTTCCGCTTCGAGGCCCTCCTGTTTCTTGACGATGGTTTCGGCCATGTCGTTGAACGCCTGGGTGAGCTCCCCGATTTCGTCCGCTCTGCCGGCTGGCGCTCTGGCATGCAGGTCACCGCGCCTGAACCGCGTGACGGCGTCGAGAAGAGAGGACACGGGGCCAACGATGCTCCGCCCCAACGGCCAGACCACCGCGCCCAGGAGCCCAACCAGCAGACCCAATGCGACCAGGAGCACCGCCAACACGTGAGTTGCCACCCCGGTCTGGATGAGAACCGAATCCGGAATCACGTCGCACACCACGAGGAAACGGCTGTTCTCCGACCACAGGCGACAGACTTGGATCACCACATACCCACCCTTCGTTTTCAGATTGCTTCCCCTCCCGCTGAGAATGGTCGTCCAGTCCGTTGGGAAGTCCTTCTTCACGCCCTCGCCGGTGTTGAGGTCGCGCGGCCCGCCCCAGGTCTTGGCCGGGTTGGCGGAGTGATGGAGGTAGTATCCCGACTCATCGGCAATAAAGGTGTCACTGGACTCCATCAGATGTCCGGCACTGGCAGCCTTGAGGACCTCGGCGAACAGGACATTCACAATGACGATGCCCTGAAACTGCCCCGCGGCATCGAAGACCGGCGTTGCCACACGTACGGTCGGCTGGTGCGGCACCGCGATCTTCCCACCGTCCTGGTTCAAGTCAACAGGCGAGACGTAGCGCTGGCCTTTGGCGAGCTTGGCCGTCTCGGTGAAGTAGTAGCGGTCGCGCTTGTTCTGCAACTGCTCGTCAGGCACCCGGACACCCCGTCCCCCCGAGAGGTCCACCCGCACCACTTCCATGCCGTCGCGGTTGATGAATATGATCTGAGCATAAATCTCCTTGGTCTCAACCATGCCTGCGAAAATCTGGGCCATGCGTGCGAGCCAGAAGTGCACCGTACTGGCCCCGTCCACCGGATCCACGCCGTTGTTCGCCTGGGCCCGCAGAGTCTCACTAATTGGGGGCATTCCGGCCAGGAAGAGGACGTCGGACTGGACGCCGCTCCACGAGTGCTCGATCTGAGCCGCAATGTGCTCCGGCTTCTCCGTCAGCGTCATTAAGCGGGCCTCCCGCCCTTCACGCAGCACGTATGAAATCGCCACCCCCACTCCGAGCAGGAACAGCGGCACGACGGCGAGCATGACCAGGACGGTCAGTCTGCCGCGAATCCCGGTTGGCCAGGGTCTGGTCATGAAGGCTTCTTCTCGGACATGGCCGCGTTGTGCTCCCCGTCCACTGCCTCCTGCCATACCGGCGGATACGCCGGCGCCCGCCCGAGTTCGACGCAGAGCCGGTTGACCGCCTCCTTCAGTTCGATGATGCGGGTCTCCCGACCCAGCATTGTCTGGTTGAAAGTCTCCAATGCCGCCGTACGTTCCCGCAGTTCCTCCTCGGCCTGCTTGCGCGCCGTGATGTCCACCATGGTGACCAGCGCCATGGGTTGCCCCGCGATCGTCAGTTTCGAAGTGGAGAGCAGAACCGTCAGCACCGTCTCCTTTCCCTGCACGGAGAGCGGCAGGCTCGCATCCACTTGCTTATGACTCTGGCCGGTTTCGAGCGTGTCCATGACGGTGCGGCGCACCGTGCACTCGCGGCAATGCGGTCCGGTGCCGCACCCTGTCGGCGCCTCGAGGGAATGCAGGCAACGCAACACCTCGCCGGCGCGCCGGCCGATCATTTCGGCGGCCGGGCGGCCCACGAATTCGAGGACAGAAGCGTTCGCTTTCCGCACGCGCCTGTCGCCGTCGACGAGCAGCATGAAGACCGGCACGTTCTGGTAGATGGCCGCCAACTCCTCCGCGCCGGCCTTGACTTCCTCGTCGGCGCGTTTGCGCGCCGTGATGTCGCTCATCACAACGCGGCACACGAGAGGTCCGTCGGCGCCTTGCCCTGGACTTGCTGGCGGCGGGCTGGTCGAATCCGTCGAAGGCGCCTGCGCCGTGGTCGCCTCCAGGCACGCCCAGAATTGCGAGCCGTCCTGGCGCAGCATTCGCAGCTCGCAGACTTGCGGCGCGCCCGTTTCGAGGAGTTGTTTCCGTCGCCGGGAGAAGATGTCCTGATCCTCGGGGAGGACAAAGCGGGGCAGCGGCTGCTTGACCAGCGCGCCTCTGGCGACGCCGAGCAGTTTGGCGGCGGTGAGGTTCGCCTCCAGGATCAACCCCTGGTCGCTGAGCGTGACATAGCCGACCGGTGCGAGATCGTAGAGGTCGAAGTACCGCGTCCGCGACGCCTCAAGTTCCGCCTGTATCCGGCGCAGTTCTTCGTTCTGTGTTTCCAGTTCGATCTGGTGCACCCGCAATTCGTGGACGAGCCGGCCGGTATCTTCGGGCGAGAGCGCCGCCGGGTTCGCCGGCGCCGGCGCGGCGTTCCCGCGAGCGGCCTCTTCGGCCTGCTGGCGCAGTCTGTCCGCAGGTTCGGGTCGGTTGTCCGTGTTGCTCATCGTGGACCTCGCGCCGGCTGCTCCGGCGTCCTTTCCGCCCGACTTCCGGCGTGACATGTTCGATGGCAACGTCTTTCCTGGCCACGAGCCGCGGCATCGTCTCCGCCTCCCATTTGGGCGCGGAGGAAGTAGAGCAAGGCTCGGCCTTGCTGTCACCATGCAGGACGACGGCCATGCGAGAAATCGGCAAGGCGGGAGCCTTGCCTTACTTCCACGTGAAGCTTGCCAGGCTCATTGCGAAGGTCGCAACTTTACGTAATGCAATGTAGGCCGGTACCGGACCGATTGCCATGGGGTGAAACCCTACCACGGCCAAGGGGTTGGGTGGATCCGGGGCGCGTCCTGGGTCACTCACTTGAACTTGAGTCCGGTCAGGACGCCGACGGCGCGGCGGTAGACGATGGTGGCGTTGTAGTAGTCTTCCTGGGACTCGAAGGTGGCGGCGAGTCGGACCAGGGCCTGGACGTGCGAAGGGTCTTTCTCCAGAACGCGCAGGAAGATCTCCTGGGCCTCGTGGATGCGTCCGAGCATGCAGTTGCAGAATCCCAGGTGGTTCATCACGTCCACCGAGTCGGCATTCAGCATTTCGGCACGCTTGTACTGGGCCACGGCTTCCCAGTACTTTTCCTGGGCCTCGAACTCCTTGCCCGTTTCGTAGCAACGCAGCCATTCGCCGGCGTCGACCGGCGGCGCTTCGCTGCGGTCGAAACGGTCAGAAATGGACTCGACTGCGGGTCCCGCAGAAGGTGTCGCAACGTCGAGTTCGTCGGGTTCTTCCTCTTCCTCAACGGCCGGCTGGACGCCGACAGGGGTCATTGCGGAGAGGTCCTTGCGTTTGAACTTGAGTGTCCGCTTGTTAGGCGGCAGTCTGAATATGATTCGGTCGCCCATTGCTCCTGTCCATCCCAGGTTCTGCATCAAGGCGAGGACGGGAAGAGGCGGCTGAGGGAAAGTTCCCAGCCGACTCCCCCCACCCCCACCCGGCCTCCATAATAGTCCTGCTGGCGCGAAAATCAACCGACATGTACGTGCAAACTGTGCCTGCGCCAATAACGGCGGGCGGCGGTTCAGCGTCCCTCGGAGAGGCGGTCGATGAAGGCTGCGGGCAGGCTGAGCTCACGCATGAGAGTTTGGCACTTTACAATGTCATACGGGACGCGGATGGGTCTGACGGTCCGTTCGTCGGTATCGAAGACTCCACACGCGGCGCGCGGGTCGTGGTCTCGAGGTTGTCCTACGGCGCCGACGTTGATGATCGTCTTGGGTTTGTCGATCTTGGTCTTGGTTCGGAAGTAGGTAAGGTGAGGCGGTGCGGCGTCGCGCGGGTATGAGATGAGCGGGACATGGCTGTGACCACAGAAGGCGAGAGCCACCTTCTGGTGCTCGAAATTGTAGGCGAGACTGCTCTCGTTCTTGAGGTACGTCCAGCGTTTTGGGCCGAATGCACCGTGTACGACGCTGAAATGCTCCAAGTCCAGTTGGACAGGGAGTTGCGCCAGCCATTTGAGGTCATTCATGGCCAGCAGGTTCTGGGTCCACTTGACTGTGGTTCGGATGTCTTCCCGCAGTTCCTCGACACGCGGGTCCATGATCATGGTGACATAGTGGTCATGATTGCCGAGGACACAGGCGATTTTGCGTTCACGTACCAGACGGATGCAGTCTGCAGGGGCCGGGCCATAGCCGACGATGTCGCCGGTGCAGACCAGGGACAGGCACCCTTCCTTGTCGAGTACGTCCAGAACGGACTGCAAGGCGATGAGGTTGGCGTGAATGTCGCCGATGATGCCGATTTTTGGCATGTGTCTGTTCCCTGCGTCCGCGCACATTGTCTTCCTGAGACGCTAGCGGTAAAGTAGCGCGTCTGTTTCCTGACGGCAACCGGACGGTGACGGGTATGCAGTGCCACCGTGGCGGCGGGCGGTTCGCGATGTCGCTTGCTCTCCTGTCTCGGCCACGAGGATGCGACGATGGAGGGTTCAGGGTGAAGGGACTCCCGAGCCGTCGGGGTTGATGTCCGGCGCCGTTCGCCGGTGTAGGGCGCGTGGTGGCGCATGCGGGACGGAGAGGCGGTCGCATGGTACGCAAGGTCATGCTCCTACTGGCGCTGGGGAGCGTGCTGCTTTTCTTTCTGGCGTTCTTCTTTCTGCCGATTTTCGAAATCCTGCGCGGCGGATTCGTGGATGAACGGGGGCATGTCACGCTGTTCTACTTTGCGGAGTTCTGTCGGAATCCGCTGTACATGGAGGGCCTGTGCAACACATTTGCGATTGCGGTTTGCACGACATTGCTGGCGTTGCTTGCGGCCTTGCCACTGGCGTGGTTGGCGGACCGCTTCGATTTCCCGGGGAAGCGGTGGTTGACCGGCGCGTTGCTGCTGCCGCTCATTCTGCCGCCGTTTGTCGGTGCGCTAGGCATGCAGCGGGTATTCGGCCAGTTCGGGAGTCTGAACTCACTGTTGGCGTGGCTCGGGTTCATTCGACCGGCGGAGGCCATTGACTGGCTGGGAACGGGTGGGTTTATGGGTGTCGTGCTGGTCGAAGCCTTGCATCTCTACCCGATTCTGTACCTCAACGCGGTGGCGGCTTTGGCCAACGTGGACCCCGTGCTGAACGAGGCGGCGGCGAACCTGGGCTGCGTGGGGTTCCGTCGTTTCCGGCGCATTACGCTGCCGTTGGTCATGCCGGGCATCTTCGCCGGCGGTGCGCTGGTCTTCATCTGGAGTTTTACTGAACTCGGGACGCCGTTGATGTTTAACTACGAGCGGGTTACGCCTGTGCAGATTTTCAACGGGATCAAAGAGATTGGCGACAGTCCGATGCCTTACGTGCTGGTCACGGTCATGCTGGCGGCGGCGGGACTGCTCTATCTGCTGGCGCGGTTCACTGTAGGGCGCAAGGCCTACGCCATGATGTCGAAGGCTGGGACGGCGGTGCGTCAGGTGCGGCTGAGCGGCATGCGGGGGTGGGGTGTGACGCTGTTCTTCTTGGCGCTGATCGGTATCGCGGTGCTGCCGCACCTGGGAGTGATCGGCATCTCGTTGGCCGGGGCCTGGTACCGTACGGTTCTGCCGTCGACGCTGACCCTGGCCCATTACCAGGCGGCACTGGGGCACAACCTGACGGTGCCCAGCATCCTGAACAGTGTTCGATACGCTGCCGTGGCCACCGCGGTGGCGATGCTGTTCGGGGTGTTTGTGGCCTGCGTGGTGGTGCGTACGAAGCTGCGCGGTCGCTGGTTGATTGATTCGATGTCCATGCTGCCCCTGGCCGTGCCTGGGCTGGTCCTGGCCTTCGGATACCTGGCCATGACGCAGAAGGGTCGAGTGCTCAACTTCCTCGATCCGATCGAAAACCCGACCGTGCTGCTGATCGTCGCCTACGCGGTGCGACGGTTGCCGTATGTGGTTCGTGCTGCAGTGGCGGGGTTACAGCAGACCTCGGTGAGCTTTGAGGAGGCTGCCATGAATCTTGGTGCCGGGCCATGGCGGACGTTCCGGCGCATCACGGCGCCCTTGATTTCGGCGAACCTGATCGCCGGCGGCTTGCTGGCCTTCAGTTTCTCGATGCTCGAGGTTTCCGACTCGCTGATCCTGGCGCAGAAGTCGGTGTATTTCCCGATCACGAAGTCAATCTATGAATTGTCGATGCTGTTGGGGCAGGGACAGGCGCTGGCGGCCGCGTTGGGCGTGTGGACCATGGTGTTCCTGGGGGCAGCACTTCTGATCACGTCGTTCCTGCTCGGCAAGCGCCTGGGTGCGCTGTTCCGGGTGTAGGGGACGGGAGAGGTTCCAGGTTTTTGGGGTTCAGGTGTCTGGCAGGGCAGGCGAAAGGCGGCATATGCGCTCGGACCTGTCGGACCTGTCCCGCACTGAACCCTCATCCTCCCGCCGACCGCGGCGGGAGGTCGGTGAGTTTGTCGCCCTTGCGGTAGACCATGCCCTGGAACGTGGCGACCAAACTGCCTTTCTCGTCGGTGACGCTGATGGCGTACGTGCCGAGCTTCGGGTGCAGCGAGACTTCTTTTGCCTCTGCGGTGAGCGTTGCGTTCTGGACGGCACCTTTGAGGAAGTGGATGCTGGCGTTGATGGCCACGGCGACCGTGCCGTGCGAGTTGGAGGCGGCGGCGAACACCAGGTCGGCGAGCGAGAATATGGCACCACCGTGGGCAACATCGACACCGTTGAGGTGTTTGGCGGTGAGCTTCATGGTGGCCTTGGCGTAGCCGGGCGCGACCTCAACCAACTGAATGCCAAGATACTCCGCAAACGTGTCACGCTTGAAGAATTCACGAATATCGTTCATGTCAGACTCCTTCTCGCCTCTTGGGGCAAGCGACGTACGGGTTGTTGCCCCTCATCCGTTGCTGCCTTGTCGAGGGAAAAGTACCTTGTGAAAATGCCGCGGGCAAGTCGGTTGTGGTCTGGGTATATATTGCAGGATCCACAACGGGCGAGTGTCGGGGGCAGCCCAGTAGGGTTACGCAGTGGGAAGCGGTTGGCATGCATTCCTTAGAAACTTGACCCTGAATTCCGCAAGCCGCCGCGCCTTGCGGACAAGCAAAAGGAGTCCGTGTTGTGGTTTTCGACCTTTTCTCGCCACGTCTATTCCGGCCGCCTGCGGAAGCGGACAGCATGATCGTGCGCGTGGCGCAGGGCTGCCCGCACAACACCTGTGTGTTCTGCGGCATGTATAAAGGCGTGGCATACCGTCCGGCGCCGCTGGAGCAGATGCTGCGGCAGGTACGGAAAGCGGTGCGGGGCGAACCCGATGCACGCCGTGTGTTCTTGGCTGACGGGGATGTGATGGCCTTGGAATTTGCCGCACTGCGCGACGTGCTTGCCGCTCTGAACGCTGGCCTGCCCGAACTCACTCGGGTTAGCGTCTATGCCAACGGCAGCTCGATCCTGGCGAAGACGGACGAGCAGCTCACCGAACTCCGCACGCTCAAGCTGCACACCCTGTACATGGGCCTTGAGACCGGCGATGATTCGATCCTGCGCGAGATGGAGAAGAGCGAGGTCGTGAGCGACATGGTTGAGGCGGGACGGCGCGCGCAAGCATGCGGACTGCGCATGTCGGTGATGGTTTTGCTGGGGTTGGGTGGGCAACAGCGTTCAGAGACGCATGCGGCGGCAACGGCCGAAGCAATAAACCGCATGCAACCGCGGCTGCTCTCTGTGCTGCGCCTGGTGCCGACGGAGAACACGCCGTTGTGGCGACGCATCAAGGCCGGCACATTCACGCCGGTCACTGAGTATGAGGCCGTGTGCGAACTGCGCCGACTGATCGCGGGGTTGGAACTGCAGAGCACCGTGTTCCGCGCCAATCATGTGTCGAATGTTCTGCCGCTCGAGGGCCGACTGCCGCGCGACAAAGCTGGCCTCTTGGCGCTGCTGGACGGATTGCTCAATTCCGATACTCTTGACCGCAACTCTCCGGGGGTAACACCGCTGTGGTTGTGACACGGGGCAGGAGTTGTGTGGGGGTGTGGGCGTGCGTGAGTGTGGGGTGTGAAAGGGGGAGAGCAATGCTACTAAGGTTCGTGGCGACGTCACCCTATGGAGTGCGGTGGCAAGTCCGCCACGGGCGGCGCGACACCGCTTT
>MHBL01000125.1 GCA_001803235.1 Lentisphaerae bacterium RIFOXYA12_64_32 | reverse complement strand
AGTGCTTCCAGGCCTGCGATCCGGCCGGCCCGAGCGCGCAATGCGGCAGCGGCCTGGTGTGCAGCAAGATTCAAACGGACGTGCTCGTAGGGAACAACGCGCACATTCTGGTCAACAGCTGCGCCAAGCCTTAGGCTGAGCTAGAAGGTTCACTTCAGGGCCGGCCGGTAGCGGTAGCGGCCGGTCCTCGTCGGTTGCGGCGCAAGCGACGGCGCGGCGCCTTCTCTGTCCGTGGCAACGCCGACCGTCAAGCGCTTGGCTATTTCGTCCCAGCTACCTTCGTCGCGTGCTCGTCCTTGTCGTGCGAGAGGTTCTTGCGTGCCGCCACGACGCGGTAGCTGCGCTAGCTTTCTTGGGCTTGTGCTCGAAGTACACTACCTCGCTGATGAGCTCGATGTCCTTCTAGCCGCGCACGACCACACGATGCTCTTTCTGACGTTCGCTGCGCGCTCATGCGTTTTGGTCTTGATGGGCGCGGCGGCGCACATGGCCTTGAGCGCCGCACTGCTGTGCATGTGAGCCCGGTTTTGCCGCGGAACGTTGTTGCTTGGATGGCGTTGTTGCGAGGATCACGACCGAGCGTTTGGCGAGGCTGCGCAGGTGATTGATGAGGTCGAGCGCCGTCTCGCCCTTGAAGCGCCTGGCGCGCAAGCCGAGCTTGGCCGAGAGGCTGGCAAGGAGACTGAACGGTCCGAGCGTCGAGAGCGAGGCGTAGACCACCAGATAGGCCGTGGGGTCGAGGCTGCGGGCGAAGGCGCCGAGGAGCGTGGACTTGCCGCAGCCGGCTTCGGCGGTCAGCAGCGCGATGCCGTCGCGCGACGAAGTCGAGCGGGTGCTCGAAGTGCAGCCGCACGTGGCGCTTGGTGCCAAGCACATGCAACAGGCGTCGACTGCCGCCGTGGGCATCGAGGTGGCGGTCGTGTCTTTGCGCACGCCTCGCTTGAGGGCGCGGAGCTTGCCGCTCTTGTGGCGCCTAACCCAGCGCTGCAGAGTGCGCAGCGACACGCGAACGAGCTCGCCATCGGATCGGGCGTGCTCTTCGTCCGCCACCTGGCGCAGAAGCGCAGTACGTTGCCCGGCGGGCAACTCAACCGCGTCGGCTATTAGCCGGTAGCGCCACAGCGCCTCAGTCAGGTGTGGGTCATCATCTGCGTCGTGCGTCATCGCAGGCGATGCTAGGGCCCGCTTGCCGCCTGAGCCAGCTCCAACGCCGGGGATAGTTTGGTCGGCGGCACAACCAACCTGACCAGGACGCGGTGTGCGTCGAACTGCCATCCGAGGACGCGCCCAAGGCCGGTGCGTGCCCACGTCGCGATACCTAGACGCGCCAGCGCAGCGCCGGCCTGTTCGAGTGCGCTTTGCACGAGCGCCGCACGCTGATGCGTCGGGCGCGATGCTCTGGCCTCGAAGAGCACAGACATGCCCGAGCCCACGGCCGCGCGTGGGTCGAGTTTCGCAGCGAGGGCGCGGAGATCACCGGGCACGGCAAGCTCGGCGAGCCATGACGTCCAGCGCCGGCCGCTGGATACGCTCACGCCTTGCTCTTCGCAGACCTTCGCTACGCTCTGCTTGCCGAGTACGATGGCGGCTCCCACGCCTGAGATCACGTCGAGCTGGTACTGCCGATGAGGGTAGACGCCCTGTGGGTAGCAGGTGGAGCTGCGATGACAAGAAGAGCACTTGTTGCGCGGCAGCCACAGCTCCCAGCGCTCCAGTGTGCCATTCACAAGGTTCGCCACGATCGGGGCGACCACGCGCCAGCCGTTCCACCATGAGCGTGCCTGGCATCGCCAACACGCCGGCGGCCGTTCAGCACGTACTTTCGGCTTGGCGATAGTGGGCAAAGACTTGCGACCCTACCCACTGGATGCGGATCCATCGAACTTCTTGTAGTTGTTCAGGATCTTGCTGACGGTTGCCCGGGCTCTCGACATGCTGAGGCCAGCGGCTCACCGCGTCGGCCCTGTTGCAGGCAGAGCTGACGCACCGGTCGATCCGGCGAGATGGTGAGCTGCCGGCCTCGAGCAACAACGAGGGGCTGACTATGGCAGAAGTACGACGGCTTGTCTTTGGTGAACGAGGTTCAAGCGACCGTTTGCCCGACTGGGCGAACGACGGCGTGTTCATCATCGAATGGCTGCGACAGCAAGGCCTATGGGCAGAGGCGGCAGAGCGGCTGCAGATCCAGCGGGAGGGCGGCTATGCTGGGATCGATGCGTTGATGTTCCTCTCCTACTTTTTCGGCTCAAGGACGCCCATCGGGATCAAGGAGTTCAGCGACCGAGCGCGCGACTACCACGAACAGCTCGCCGCGGTAGGCGGGCGTCACTGGTTGCCCACGCAGTCGTCCATGTCGCGCATCCTCGCGGCGGTGGAGGCCGAGTCGGCCAGGGAGTTCGGGTCGTGGCTGCTACTGCATGCGCCAGGCATCGTCTCTGTGCTTCAGCATCCCTCCGTCCTGGCGAGAGATGCTGTCGGTGCGGGATGGCACGTGTTCGACTGGGATCCCACCGTCACAACGCTGCGACACAGGGCCCTGCCAGTCTTCGAGAGGATGCCCGACGGCCGTCGACGCTCCGAGTCTCTGGCGCAGCCCGGCTATCCTGGGCGCAAGCGAGGCGACGTGCAGTTCAGTCGCGCGACGCTGCAGCATGCAGGCTCGGGTTTGTGGCTCGGCATTGAGATGGCGCCCGGCAATGGCGCGCAGAGGGAGGCGGTCCAAAGCGCGGTCCAGCAAGTTGTGGCCACCTGCAAGATGGCGGAGATCGCGCTCGACCACGCTGTGCTCCGTATGGATGGCGCGTCAGGCAACGTACCCGCCATCACGGCCAGCATGAAGGCCGGCGTTCACTATGTGACTCGGTTGGCGCACTACCAACTGCTCAAAGACAAGGACATCACTCACTACCTCAACGAGGCCGCCTGGTTCGAAGTGCCGTCCTCGGGGTCAGGGCCGAAACGGCAAGCCGCAGAGCTTGGCCTGGTCATGCTCGAGCCGGCGCCGACGAGTCTGCAGGCGGACGGGAGCGTGTTCGAGCCAGTGGAGGCGCGTGTTGTTGTCTCGCGTTTTCCTTGCGCCGCTGACGCTGCAGAGGGACGCGGAGCCGGCGTCATCATCGATGGTTGGCACTACGAGCTCTACGGCACCGACCTCAGCCCGGCCGCATGGCCCGAAGCTGAGATCGTCACTGGCTACTACGGCCGCAGCGGGCAGGAGAACCGTTTCTATCAAGAGGACCGCGAACTGGGGCTCGACCGCATCTTCAGCTACAACCTGCCCGGCCAGCAGCTCGCCACGGCTATCGGGCTGTTCACCTGGAACTTCCAAATCTGCCGCGGGATGGATCTGGCGCGTCCACCCGAAGCATTGCCTGAGCAACCACGCGCAAAGGGTGGGCCGCTCACCCAGACCACAAGGTTCCCCGAGGACGCCGCTGATGGGACTGCTGCAACAGACAAGATCTGCAGCGGCGCAGCCTCCTCAGTGCCTGCAGCGGTCGAGGAGAAGGCCGAGCCCAGTCAGTCATCGGTGACGGTAAATACAATGAGTAGACCGGCCGTCAATGACGCCACGAAGGATCAACCTGAACAACCACGGGCAAAAGGTGAGCCGCTCACCGAGACCCTAAGGCTCCCCGAGGACGCCGCTGATGGGATGGCTGCAAAGGACAAGATCTGCAGCAGCGCAGCCTCCGCGAGTCCAGTGCCGTCGAGTGCGGTGATCGAGAAGAAGGTCGAGCCCAGTCAGTCATCGGTGACGGTGAGTACAATGAGTAGACCGGCCGTCGATGGCGCCACGAAGGGCCTGCTGCGCGAAGCGTTGGCGGCGGTCAACTGGGGACAGGTCCTCGAAAAGCACGCCGGGTGGAGTTGGTTCGCAGATACAGGTGGTCTGCAGTGTCCGGCGAAGGCGGTGCTGCCGCTCATTCGCGTGGAGCAGGTCAAAGGCCACCCCATCCGTGCGCGCTTTCAAGCAGACTGGGGCACATGCGGCTCATGCGAGCTTCGAGGAATATGTATCAGGTCGGTCAACCCCAGCTATCGCAAGGACATGCGGCTCCCGATACCGCCCCCAGACGACCAGGTCCTGCGCCAGACGTGGCTTCGTTTCATCCAAGAACAACGAACACCAAGGTCGCCGCCGACACACCCGGCGCCCGTCATGCCGCAACACAAGAAGGGATCCAAAGTCGCGCCAGCGCACACCCGCTCTGTCTGGCGACTCAAGCCCCTGTCGTGGCGTCCGATTGAGCTTCCGACCGAGCTGCCCAAATTCGCTGTTGCGCCGCCCATCCTGCTACCTGCCGCACTGCGCAAGTTGACAAAGTCGGCCACTCGAGAGCTTGAGGTACACGTCGCCGTCACGTCACCCCCAGCCTTTCCCAAGCTCTGCCCCGTACTGGCCCCATCTGTAGCTGAGCGCCAGAAGCGCCGCCTCACTTGGGCTGAGCGTCTTCTCTGGAATCAGCCTGCGGAGGGTACTCGCGTAGAAATACGCCTCCTCGGCGCAGGGGTGCTTCGCAAGGTCCTGGGGACGGCCGCGAAGCTCGCGAAGTCGGCGTAAGTACGCCGGTTTCATGGATGCGGATCCAGTGGGTAACACGCCAGACAATAGGGAATAGGGAACCAGGAATAGTGAATAGTGAATGCCGTGCGGATCGTTTAACGCCCGTGGCGTAAGTCCCCGGGGCTTGCCCCGGGGAT
>MHBL01000124.1 GCA_001803235.1 Lentisphaerae bacterium RIFOXYA12_64_32 | reverse complement strand
CCGCTCCCGCCACGTTGGCCATCTACCGCCCAACCGTCCACCCGCGACTCCCATGTTACTGACGGGCCCTTCCCCGCCGCCGCCCGGCTCGTCCGGGCGGGGCGACGATTGGGGGGAAAGGGGCGGGCCGTCCGCCCTCTTTCCCCCCATCGTCGCCCCGCGGGCGCAAGACCCGCGGCGGCGCGAACCGGCGCGAGTAACACCAACCTATGATCGGCCGGTCCGCCGGCCGGGGGGCGCTGACGCATTACGTTCCTCGCCCCGCCCCGCTTGACAAGTCAGCGGAAGTGTGGTCTATTCTCTTGTGTTTTATGTGATAAAACATGGGCCTCTCCTCGCGAGTTGCTCGCCTCAGGATGAGGTCCGTTGTCCGGTCGGCGACAAGGTGCGGGTGCGGGTGCATGCCCGGGCCCAGTACGTGGAGGTGTACCTGGACGACCGCTGGCTGTTCGCCGGTTCGTTCGGCAACGACCTGCGCTGGCGCGCGTGTGGACTGTTCATTGCCGACGGCAGTGCGGCGTTCTCGAATATCGAAGCATTCTCACTGAGGCCGCGAATCCCTTCAGAACAGAGGAAAAGCCAATGATTATCCAGGGAGTGCCAGGAAAGGGTGAAGTTGTTACGGCAACGGTTCCAGCGAAAGTCATCGACGAAGTCGATGTGCTGGTCGCCGGTGGCGGGACCGCCGGTGTCATTGCCGCAATGGCGGCGGGACGCCAGGGCGCGCGGACTCTGCTCGTCGAGAGCACGGGAGTGCTCGGCGGCATGATGACGAAGGGCAACGCGGGGCTCACCAAGTACACGGCGCACGAAAAGGCGCCAGCCGAGTACCGTGCGCTCATGAATACGTTGAAGGACGATCCTGCTTCGTCCCAGATCGTGGGTGGTATCACCATGGAGATGACGCGACGGCTCGTTGCGGCCGGTGCCGGACTGGCGACCGACGGCGAGCCGGGCACGTACGTGTTCACGGACCCCGAGGACTTCAAATGGCTACTCCTGGAGATGCTGCAGGAAGCGAAGGTTCGGTTGCTGTTCCATTCCATGATCGTCGATGCCGTGAAGGAGGGTGATACGGTCCGGGGCGTGGTCATCGAAAGCAAGTCCGGGCGTGAGATCATTCTCGCCAAAGTCGTCATCGACTGCACCGGCGACGGCGACGTGGCGGCCCGGGCAGGCGCCCCGTTCCAGCTCGGTTCGGGTCCCGACGATCTGGTGACGCAGCACGGCGTGCCCGAGAACACGCTGCAGACGATGGGCGTGATGTTCCGCATGGCGAACATCGACCTCGCGAAGACCCTCGAGTCCACGCGGGAGATGGCGTCGAGGTTCAGGGTTCAGGGTTTCGCGCTCATGCCGTTCGATGAAGTGGTCGAGCGGTTCCGGAAGAACGACATGGTCACCTTCTGCGTGGGAGTTGCGCCGGGCATTGGTGTCCAAGTGTACAACACGCCGTTGCCGGGCGTGTTCACCTTCTGCTGTCCGTGCGTCGACGGGAATGGCCTCTCCAATCTCGACCTTACCCGGGGAGAGATCGAACTTGCGCGCATGATCCGCAATTGGGTCAAGGCGATGAAGGCGAACCTGCCCGGGTTCGAAAAGGCATTTCTCATCGATCAGCCGCAGATCTGCGTGCGGGAGACGCGGCACATCCGCGGAGAATACCTTCTCAATGCGTCAGACATGATGGGCATGCGGCATTTCGATGACTCCATCGGTCGCGGCGGCCATCCCGTCGACATCTACCCGATCCCGCCGGAGTTGAAGAAGTTCGACATGCCGCACAAGTGGTCGTTCGAGATCCCGTACCGGTGTCTGGTGCCGCTCAAGATCGAGAACCTGCTTGTCGCCGGACGATGCATTTCGGTCACGCGCGAGGTCAACGGTTGCACACGTCCGACGGTGCAGTGCATGATCACGGGCGAGGCGGCTGGGGTTGCGGCCGGACTTTGCGTGAAGGACGGGACGTCGCCACGCAAGCTTGACCCTCGCGTGCTTTGCGGGCTTCTGAAGAAACAGGGCGCCGTCCTGTAGGCGGCTGAAACGCAGATGGCGAACCGGAGAAAGGACCCACGACATGTCGGAACAAACGCGGTTCCAGAGTCAGAGGTTTCCCGCGTCATGGTCGGCACGGTTCGGGTGGCCGGTTGTGGGTGCCGCGGCGTTCGCGGTGGCGGCATGTCCCGGTCAGGTCGCTGCCGCGGACCTGCCATCGCCGGCGGTCGAGATGCGGTTCAGCCGAAACCTGCAGAACACAGGCACGCTTGGCGGCGAGGGCCGGTTCGTCGAGTATGTGGCGGGGCAAGGCCCGGTCTTCGGTGTCGGGGTGCGCGGGACAGGCGTTGACTTCACGGCCAGTTCGCGCGGCGGCGGCTTGGACCGCTCGTTGGCCGGTGGCGCGGTGATACTCTCATGCCCGGGACTCGGTCGCCTCGAGCAGCTCACGTTGGCGGCGTGGGTCTGCCCGCTGGGACCCAACTCGCCGGCACGACTGTTGTTCATGGACCCGTGCTGGGACCTGTGGATCGGCGACAACCGTGTGGGGTTCAAGGTCAAGCACGAACTTCAGGACAGCATTTTCCAGGTTTCGAAAAAGGCCGGCGCGCTCCGCGATGCGCAGTGGAACCTGGTCGTGGTCACGTACGACCGCGCCGCCGGGCTGGCGCAGTGTTTCTTCGCCGACACTGCCACGGAACCACGGCTGGTCGCAACCTGGGAGAATGTGCCGACAGCCGATCTGGCAGATGCGGACTTGGAGATCGGCAACCTCACGGGGATCCGGCCGTTGCGCGGCGGACTGGACAACGTGCGGATCTTCGGCAGTGTGCTGTCCGCCGAGCAGGTTGCCGCGCTGTGGCGTAGCGACATCCAGATGCCATACAACATCAAGGACGGCGTTGCCAGACTTCCCACGCCGCCGTCCCTGTTCGAGCGCAGTGACGTGTGTTTCACCAGTCGCTCCAAGCACCCGAACTCGGCCGAAATGTTCCAGAAGTTCCATGCCAATCGCCTGCTGTGGTGCTACACGGCGGAGCGCGAGTTCACCGAGCAATGCCGGGCGGCGGGCGCAGTCAGTTTCCAGGGCGCGATGAACTCGATTGCCGGGCCCACGCGCCCGGAGGCGCAGGCCCTGGACTTCGACGGCAACCCCGTGGTGGCGCCGTGGATGGTGGCGTTCAACCCCAAGGCGCCATGGTACTGGGGCTGTGACCGACGGTCGGCGTTCCTGGAGTGCAGCGTGGCCCGAGCCAAGGCCGCACTGGACACGGGCGCGGACTGGATGCAGTTCGACGACTGGTCCATGACGTTTCACGCCTCGCAGTGGGGCGGCGCCTGCTTCTGCACCGATTGCATGGCCGGGTTCCGAGACGACCTCAAAGTGCATGCGACACCCGCGCAGCTCGCCGAACTCGGCATCCAGGATGTGGCGACGTTCGACTACCGGCAGTACCTGCGCGATCGACACCAGATCCAGGACGCGGCCGGGTACAAGGCCGCGAAGAGATCGCTCCCGACCACGCCGTTCTTTGAGGCGTTCCAGCGCCGGTCCGGTCGTGCCTTTTTCCAGCAACTCCGAGAGCGGATGAACGCCCTGGCCGGACGCCCGGTGCCGTTCTCGGTCAACACCACGCTCATCGGGCCACAGCAGGACTGGAATTACCTCACCGACATCGTGGACTTCGTGCAGGGCGAGACGCTGGAGTTCGCGCTGGCGGACCTGGCGGTCGGGGCCAAGACGGCGGAAGGCCTGGGGCGCTGGCACGTGTTCGTCCCCGAGTCGCTGGACGTCCCGGCGTTGCGCGGTGGGATTGCAGCCAGTTACGCCCTGGGCCAGTTCATGATGGTGCCCTGGGACATGTACATGGGCAGCGACGAGAAGGGCATTCAGCCGCGCGGTTGGGGTAAGGTGGAGGACTACGGCGACCTGTACCAGTTCGTCCGCGACCAGGCGGCGTTGCTGAACGGCTACGAGACCGTCGCCACCGTCGGGCTCGTCCTGAACCTGGACCACTTCGACCGGGCCCGCACGCGGGCCGTCTGTCAGCGGTTGTTCGATCTGCAGGTGCCGTTCGCCATTCTCCCTGTCGGGCACGACTACTACGACGCCGGGCTCGATGCCGAACGCCTCAAGACGTTCGGCCTGCTCGTGACGTTGAACGACAGGGAGGACTTTGCGGACGCGGACTGGGCCGCGCTTGAGGCCGCGGCCGCCGAGGTGGCGTTCGTGCCCGCGTCGCAGGCGACCGCGGAGGCGCTGGCGGCCTACGCCAGGTTCGAGTTCTGGGGGCCCAGGGGTGTGTACCTCGTGCCGCGCACCACCCGCGACCCGAACCGGCGCACGCTCGTCTGCCACGTCCTGAACCAGGTCGAGGGCGGTCGCGAGCTGAAGTGGACCTCATTCCTCGTGCGCAAGAAGCTGTTCCTGGGCGAGAAACTGGCGTCGGTGACGTGGCATGTCCCCGGCCAGGCGCCGCAACCGCTCGAGTTCGAGAGTATGGCCGACGGCGTTCGCGTGATCATGCCGAAACTGCCGTTCTGGGGCATTGCGGAACTGCGGTTCGAGTAACCGACGTCCTTCCCGAAGAGGAAAAATGCCGTCGATGAAAGCGCCATTCAAGGTCTTGTTCAGTAACGACACGACGAAGATCCTGACCTGCCGGAGCCCGTTCAATCCGCGGCAGAACTGGCCGTGCGACGCCGCGACGGGCACGTGGTACTACGACGAGCGGCCCCGCGTCTGGGTGCTGCCCGCCGACGTACTCCGGGACGGGGTCAACACGGTGGACGTGACCCATGTTGCCGGTGACACTCCGGTGGAGATCGGCTCTGCCGATATGGGGGTATCCACTTGACGCAACCTACCACAACCTGTAGGGGTGCGGACCCCTGCCGCCTCGTGCGGCAGG
>MHBL01000123.1 GCA_001803235.1 Lentisphaerae bacterium RIFOXYA12_64_32 | reverse complement strand
ATGGTCCATTGTCCATAGTCCAGAATTGCGGGGGAACTTGTGGCGGACGAGCACTAGTAGGGGCGGCCTGTCCTCAGGCCGCCCCCCCCGGCGTGGGGACACGCCGGGGGTACCCGCTGCACGCGACGGTCACGAATCTTGAAACAGCCCTGGTTGCGTTTCGCCTCCTGTTGACGGGCCGGAGTCCGGACATTATCTTGCGTTCCGCTCAGGAGAAGGCCGACACGCCAGCATGGAGGTAGGATTGCCTGCGGCGGAACGGCAACGCAACCACTGAGGCTACATGCTGCAGTACCGCAACGGCATTCTCCATGTCGACGGCGCCTCCGTTCGGGATCTGACGGCCGCGCGGGAGACACCGTTCTTCCTTTTCAGCGCTGGCCGCCTGGATGCCAACTACGCCGCTCTGGCCACTGGGTTGGCTGCGGCCGGGGTTTCATGGCGTGTCCGGTACTGCGCCAAATCGAACTTCGAACCGGCACTGCTGACGCGCCTGGCAACTGCTGGCGCGGACGTGCTGGTCTCGCACGTCGCAGAGGCCGAGTTGGCTCGGGACTGCGGGTTCGCGGCGGAGCGCATTGCGTTCCAGAAGCCGGTCCTGATCGAATCCGAACTCCGCGCCGTTCTGGGGCTCGGAATCAGCCATATTCACATTTTGCGCCCCGCGGACGTCGACACGCTGGCGACGTGCGCGGCGGCGGCAGGCCGACGCATCCATGTGTCGTTGCGACTGTGCAACGACCGGGGCATCTCCCCGCTGGCTCGGTGGTCAGCGCGTCTCGGCATGTCGGCGGTCGAGGCCTGCGCTGCGGCGGCGCGGGTGTGCAAGTGTCAGCACCTGGAGTTTCACGGGTTACACTTCTACATCGGGACGCAGCGGGGCACGCCCAGTGCGTTCGTTCCGTTGCTCGACCGGGCGTTGCGCGTTGCCGCGGCGCTGCGAACGGCGGCCGGAGTCTCAGTGGTCGAGATAGACGTGGGCGGCGGCATTCCGTCCCCCACGTTGCGACGCGGTGCGTGGGGCGGATTGTGGCAGCGTTTGCGGCACGACGCGGACCCGCCCGACCCCGTGGATCCGGTCGAGGCGGTGCGGCTCTTCACTGCCGAGTTGGGGCGGGTCTACCGCGAACGCGTCCAGAGGGCCGGGCTGGAACCGTTGCCCGTTTTGGTGGTCGAGCCCGGTCGAGCCGTGGCGGGCAATGCGGCGATCCTGGTCACGCGGGTCAGTTCGGTGCGCGGCCGCTGGGTTTTCCTCGACGCGAGTCGAAACCACCTGCCGGAGTCGCCGTTCCTGTTCACGCGCCGCGTGCTGCCGGTCGTCTTGAATGAGTCCGCGCCACGCTGTTTTCGGCATCTCTCCGGCGCCACTCTGAACACGACGGATGTCATGGACCTGGCCCGGCGCCTGCCGCCGCTCCAGCCCGGCGACTTGCTCGCGCTGTGTGACGCCGGCGCGTATTCCCTGGCGCGCGCCTGCCGGTACGCCGGACTGACTCCGGCAGCATACCTGCTGGACGAGCGCGGCGTGCTGCAGTCAATCCGGCGCGCCGAGTGTCGCGCCGACCTCACCGCCGTGGCCGCACCGCGGGAGGATGCGCATGGCTGAGGCTCTCCCGTCAACCGGTGCTCCGGTACTCGTCACGGGCGCCACAGGCTTCCTCGGTCGGCACCTGCTCCGCGCCCTGCTGCGGCAGAACCGTCGTGTCGTCGCCGTGGTGCGCGACGAAGCGGGTCTTTCTGCGGCGTTCCCAGGCATCGAGATCATCCGTTCCGATGTGCGCGATGTGGCCGGGTACTGTTCGCGCCTTGAGCCGGGCATGACGGTGTTTCATCTCGCCGGAACTCGTGCGCTCCCGGGCACCCGCCGGGAGGAATTCCGTCGCGTCAATGTGGACGCCACGCTGGCGTTGGCGAGGGCCGCCGCGCAGGCGGGGGCGGGCCGCTTCATGCACATCTCGACCGCGTTGGTCTACGGTTGCGCCTCAGGTGCGCCGGCGGATGAGACCGTGCCACTGCGGGCGCCGGCGTTTCCTTCCGGGTACCTCGAGTCGCGACTGGAGGGGTTGCGGCAAGTCCGCAATCTCGTTGTCCAGGGCCTGCCGGTAGTGACGCTGTGCCCGACGATCGTGTTCGGCCCAGATACGCCGGATCATCCGAATCGGTTGGCCAGGCAGATGCGACGGCTGCTCCGGCGGCGGCTCGATGTCGTGATTGGCGGCGGTGCGCAACGCCGGACCGTGGCGTTCGTCGATGACGTGGTGCGCGGCATGATTCTGGCCGAGGCCCGAGGCGCACCGGGTGAGGAGTACATCCTGGGCGGGCACGATGTTTCGCCGCGCGAGTTTAATTGCCTGGTTCCAGCCGCGGCCCGGGCCACGCCGCGCCTGCGCCTGTCGGTGCCCGCGTGGGCGGTGCGGATCGTTGCTCGAGGAGCGGATCGTTGCCGAGGGTTCGAACGTGGTTGCGGCTATGAGACGGCCCTGGACATGTACTCGCAGGAGTGGTGCTACCGTTCCAGCAAAGCAGTGTCGGGGATTGGCTACGGAGTGACACCCATAGGTCAAGCACTGGCGGAAACCGTGCGTGCCCTGGCTCCGCAGCAGGCGCCGGTCGCCGAATCCGAAGCGAGGGCCGGTTGACGATGGGATGCCCTTGCACACAACGCGAGCATTGGGACCGGGTGGCAGAGTGCTTCCCGGACCTGTTTCCCGCCGTGTCGACTCAGTACTACCGGCGTGCCGAGATCGCGCTCCTGCAGCGGGCGGTGGGGTCGTTCCGTGGGTTGCGTGTGCTGAAACTCGATCTGTGGAACGAGGCCGTCAACACGCGCATCCTGCACTGGATGCAGGCGCAGGGCGCGGAGGTGTATGGGTTGGACGTAAGCACGGTCACTGTGCAGCGTGCACGGCGCAATGCGTCCCTGGCATCTCCGCCCATGCACCTGGTCCAGGCCGACATTCGCGCCTTGCCGTTTCAGCCGGAGTCGTTCGATCTGGTCTACACGATGGGCACGATCGAGCATGTGCCGGAGTATCAGGCCGCCGTGGCCGATATCCGCCGCGTGTTGCGGCCGGGCGGGCGTGCCATCATCGGAGTCCCGCACCTGTGGGACCCGTTCCTGCGGCCGGTGATCGTGTGGGCGCTGGAGTTGTTCGACCACTACCCCTACAGCCCCGAGAAAGCGTTCTCCTGGCCGGAACTGCGCTGCGTTGTTGAGGCGGCTGGGTTTGACGTCGAGCAGCGCGCGGGAATCCTGGCGCTGCCGGGGATCATCCGCATGGCGGACACATTCCTGTTCCGGCGCGGCATTCGCCTGGACGGCGTGTTTGCCCTGGTGCAATGGCCGTTCGGCCAGCTCGAGCGCCACTGGCCCTGGTTCGGGCGCCACTTCGGCTACCTGACCGTTGCCGTGGCACGGAAGCCGGCCCCGGGCGCCGCGGTCCCGTGACGGGCCCTGATCCGGCGGCACGTTGCGCCATGCGTCCCGGCCACTGTTGGAACGGTGCCGTTTCCCCTGTAATGCGTCAGCAAAGGGCGGAGCATAGACCCCTGCCACCTTGTGTGGCAGGTGAACGGGTTCATCTTGGTTCCCACGCCGCACCGTGTCCCCTCTCTTCCCTTTCCCCCGTCCGCTGGCGGCGGGCGGGGGAAAGGGAAGAGAGGGGAGGCGCCTATGTTTGGCGGGCGAACCCGATTCACCCGTGGCACAAGGCCACGGGGGTCTCACGCATGGGCCAGCTCGCCGTCGTTCCACCCGAGACTCCGTCGAGCATCCGGAAAACGCGCCTTCTACCTGGAGCGGACTTCTTTCCTTTTCAAGATGTCCGGGTCGAGGCGAACGGCGCGTTTTCGCGCCTCGGCCGCGCGGTCCTTCTGGCCCGACTTCTCGAACGCCACGGAGGCATTGAGTTGCACGGCCGCGGAGTCGGGGAAACGACGCACGGCTTCCTCGGCCAGGGGTAGGGCGGCGTCCAGATTCCCTCGCGACAGGTAGATGCTCAGCAGGTTGAGGTACGATGCCGGGTGGTTCGGGTCGAGCCGTCGTACGTTTTCGAAGATGCCGGCGGCGCCGGTTGGGTCGTGCGCTTCCATCAGTGTGCGGCCCAGATTGTTCATGGCGCCGAGGTGGTTCGGGTCCAGGTTCAGGGCGTGGCGGTAACACTCGACGGCGCGCGCGTAGTTCTTCTCGTCCAGTTCCAGGTTTCCCTGGTTGAACCACGCGGCGGTGTCGTTCGGGGTGAGGGCGAGCACCTGCAGGCCGTGGCGTCGGGCCAGGTTGTGTTCATTCCGGGCGCGGTAGGACTTGAACAGGATGGTGTGGAACATGGGTGACTCCTGCGAAACCTGCAGGGTTGCCAAGCCCAGCGACAGGTTATCTCGCCAGTCTGCGTTGCGGACCCAGGTTCGGGTCAGCAGTGCGAGGGTGACGACCGTGGCGCCGGTCCACATCAGGCGGCGTGCACGGTAGCGGCTGCAGGCCCAGACCCAGATTGCCGCCGCGCCGGCCACGATCCCGGCGGAGGGGGTGTAAAGGACGCGCTCGGCCTTCATCAAGCCGATGGCGAACAGGAGGTTGGAGGTCGGCAGCAGCGTGCCGAAGAACAGGCACACGCCCCACGGCACCGTCGGCAGTCTGCGCCAGGTGAGGAGTGCAATGACAACCAGGCCCGCGAGCAGCAGGAGTGCGGCGGGCACGCCTGGAGCCAGCAGGTGCCGGGCGATGGGCACATCGCCCACGGCGTAGTCCGCCAGCAGTGTCTTCGGGAAGACGAGCAGGTGGACGTACTCGGCCTCAATCCGCAGCGCGGTGAGGACCCGGTCGACCGCCGGCACCTGCGCCCAGCCCGGGTGCCCCAATGGGCTGAGGACGGCTCCGGCACGCAAGCCGACGAACAGTCCTGCCACACCCGCCAGAGCGGCCATGCTCAGCATCGCGAACGGGCGACCGCGGAGCAGGGCGCGCCGTTCCGGGACCAGGATCTCGGTGAGCACGATGACCGCCGGCGCCAGGATGCCGCCCTCTTTCGAGAACGCTCCCACGGCGTAGGCCAGCACCGTGCCGGCGGCCAGCCAGCCAGCACGGCGCCAGTGTCCGGCGTTCGCCTCCTCCTGGGCGCGGAAGTACCACCACACGGTCAGGGCGAGCCCCAGGAAGGCCTGGAGTTCCGCGCGCCCCACGACGTTGGCCACCGCCTCGACGTGCACCGGGTGCACCGCGAACCACAGGGCGGTGATCAGTGCTGCCGGGTTGCGGCAGAGCAACCACGTGAGATGCAGCAGGACCCAGCAACAGCCCACGTGAAGGAGCACATTGACGAGATGGTAACCAGCGGGATGCAGGCCGTTCAGCTTGTAGTTCAAGGCGTAGGACAGCAAGGTCAGGGGCCGGTACAGGCTGCGGCCGCTGGCTCCCCAGTAGTTCTCGCGGAAGAACTGCGGCGTGTTGCTCAGCCGTTGGATGCGGACGCTTTCCTTGATGAGCGGGATATCGTCCAGAGAGAAGTCGTACTGCAGTGTCTGCAGGTAGGCCACCGCGGCAAGGGTCAGCACCAGCCAGGGCCACCAGCGGGGCAGGGGTGGCGGGGCAGGGGTGGCGGAAGCAGGGGGCGGGACGGTTGCGGCATCCGGACCCGACACGGGCTGCGACGGCAGCTCGGGGGAGGCCACGGTCGGGGTCGCCTCTCGGGCGTCTCTGCGTTTGCGCTTGCCCATGCTGCCATGCTCCGGAGTGCAAGTTGGGAACGTAGCTCAATGTACTTGGGCTTGCGGTGCCGGCAATGCCTGGCCTGCAGTCGTCGTGCGTCGGCCAGAGGTCGACAGCTCCGCCTGGACACCTTTCGCCGCGCGGGCCTGCGAAGGTGGGCGGCGGGCTCCTGACCCGGCGCGACAAGGCGACACGACCGAACCAGGCCAGGCCGGGAGACCTGGCCTGGTAATGCGTCAGCGGCTCCCGGGCGGAATACCGCCCGATCATGTGCGGGCGTTACTCGCGTCCGGCCGGGACTTTCTGGCAGAGTGGCGGGACCGGCTCACCTGGCCTCCACAGGGCTGTTTCAAGATTCGTGACCGTCGCGTGCGGTGAGTACCCCCGGCGTGTCCCCACGCCGGGGGGGGGCGGCCTGAGGACAGGCCGCTCCTACTTGGTGTGCGCGGGGGCGTGGCCTTCCGAGACGCGGTGCCAGATCTTGAAACAGCCCTGTGGCCTCCACCGTTCGCATTGCGCGAGCGGCGGTGGCAGGCTATACTTGGCTACGCGAGTCAGCGAGAGAGACGGGAGGTTTTTTGCCATGTCAGACGTCAGGAATTTCGGGGCCAAAGGTGACGGTCGGACCGACGACAGCGACGCGATTCGCACCGCGCTGAAGGAAGGGGACGGTGTCCTGTTCTTTCCGCGCGGCACATACGTCATCACGCGGCCGATCGAGATTGCGCTGGCCGACTGTGGTCGGACCAGCGTCAGCGGCGCCGAGGGTTGTGCCACGCTGGTGATGAAAGGCGCCGGGCCGGCGGTGCATTTCCACGGGACGCACACGGGGACGGCGTTTCCCGAGACGTTCAAGACCACGGTGCGCGACGCGGAGCGCATGCCGGTCGTCTGTGGTATTGAGATTGTGGGTGCGCACCAGGCGGCAATCGGGATCGAACTGGAAGGGCTGTGGGAGCCGACCCTCACTCGGGTGCATGTGCGCGACTGCCTGCACGGCATCCACATTGTGCGGCGGAACCGCAACCTGATCATTGGCTGCTGCCACGTGTACAACAACCGCGGCATCGGCATTTACTACGACCGGGTGAACCTGCACCAGAGCAACATCTACGGCAGCCACATCAGCTACAACCGTGGCGGCGGCATCAAGGTGCTGGAGAGCGAGATCCGCAACCTGCAGGTCAGCAGTAACGACATCGAGTACAACTTCGACACGCACAGCGAGGAGTCGGCGGACGTGTGGATCGACACCGGCACGTCGAGCGTCCGCGAAGGCACGATTGTGGGCAACACGATTCAGGCCATGCCCAGCCGCGGTGGCGCCAATGTGCGCTTCCACGGCCACGGCGACACGGTCCGCAACAAGACGGGCAACTGGACGATCAGCGGCAACCTGATCAGCAGTCAGGCGGTGAACATTCATCTCCTGTACGCACGGGGCATTGTGGTGACCGGGAACTGTTTCTTCTCCGCTGCCGAGCGAACCCTCCGCATCGAGCACTCCGAGAACATTGTCGTCGGCGCCAACGTGATCGACCGGAACCCGGACTATCGCGTCGAGAGCGGCGACGGTATCGAGTTTGTCCACGCGGCCGGCTGCTCGGTGACCGGCATGCTCATGACCGGTACGCGCGTGACCGGGCCGGACGCCGCGGCCATTTCCGTGCGGCAGTCGCAGAGCATCACGATCACCGGCTGCACGATCCTCGATCCGGAACCGTGCGGGATCCTGCTCAAGGACAGTTCGCACTGCCTCGTTTCCGGGTGCAATATCATGGACCGGTGCGAGCCGAAGCGGATGCAGGCTGCCCTGTGCGTCGACGGCGGCGCCGGGAACCTCTGCACGGGCAACCTGGTCGAGCCGGCATGAAGCGGCTGTCCGGATGTCGTCTTTCGGAGGACGCACGGACCCATGAGTATTCCATCGGCCGTCCCCCGTTCGTGCCTGCGCAATCCAAACTGGAGCGCCCGCGTCCTCGCGGGCTGGTTCGGCCCCGCGTCGGTCAGATCGACAGACCCTTTTGGGGCCCCCTTTTCCCGTATCCACGCGCAATCCGGACCGCGTGAACGCGGGACTATGAGCCTGCGGCACGTCCGTTCAGACGTGAGTCGGGGCGCCGCGGCGGTGTCATGCGCGGTCTCGCGGGTCTGACGTGAGCGGCTCCCGGACGGAATACCGCCCGATCATGTGCGGGCGTTACTCGCGTCCGGCCGGGACTTTCTGGCAGAGTGGCGGGACCGAGCCGGTCCCGCAGGCGCCGGAGCGAGCCGCTCCGGCCACCTTGCAGCGACCCCGAGTAACATGGGAGTGGCTGGGTTCGCAGCCCGTATGCCTCCGCGGCGGTGGCGGCGTCGGGCACATAATGCAAGGAGGCAGTCTCGATGTCGAGAGCAATTCGTATTCTGATTCGCGGCGGCACCGTCGTGGACGGTTCCGGGTGCGCGCCGGTCGTGGCCGACATCCTGGTCGAGGGCGACCGGATTGCCGACGTGGGTCAGCTCGCCGGTTCGGTAACGGACGTTGACACTGCGATTGACGCAACCGGCCTGGTCGTGTGTCCCGGGTTCATTGACCCGCACAACCACGCCGACTCGGAGATTGAAGGCGGGATCCTCAAGCACCCGCTGGCCGACAACCTGGTGCGACAGGGCATCACCACGCTGGTCTGCAATCAGTGCGGCGGTTCGACGTATCCGGTGGCGCCGTTGCTGGACGGGGTGGACGCGGCACGGCCGGTGACCAATGTCGCGATGCTCGCGTCGCACTCGCACACGCGCTGGCGGGCGATGAAGCAGGCAGGCGTCACCACGCCGTGTCTGGAAGCCTGGGCGATCATGCGCGACCTCATTCGCGACGAGATGGAGGCTGGCGCGTTCGGTGTGACCTCCTGCCCCCTGGGCGCAACACAGGAGCGGATCCCGACGGCCGAGCTGGTCGAAGCGGCGCGCGCGGTGGGGCCGTACGGCGGCGTGTATGCCTCGCACATTCGCGACGAGGGCGAGACCGGGCGGCACCTGGAAGCGATCGAGGAGGTGCGGACGATCGCCCGTGAGAGCGGCGCGCATGGCCACGTTTCGCACCTGAAGCTCTGGGGGCACTTCAACTGGGGCAAGACGGAGCCGGTGCTAACCATCTTTGACCGCGCCAAGGCGGAAGGAACCGTCCTGGCCGCGGACCAGTATCCGTACATCGGCGGCTACCGCGGCTTCTACAGTCTGCTCTGGGACCACCAGACGCCCGAGATTGCGGACCCCGCACGCCGGCGCGCGGCTGAGGCCGAAGTGCGGCGTCAGCTTGACCTCCTGGGCGGACCGGACCGGTTGATCATCTCGTCGCACGAGATAGGCGACCCGCTCGACGGCAAGACGATCGGCGAAGCGGGCTCGATACTGGGGCTTGCGCCCGAGGCCGTGGTGCCGGAACTGTACCTGCGCAAACCGCAGCCGCGTCTCTCGGCGTTCTTCCTCGCCATGCAGGAGGAGGACGTGCGCGTGTTCATGACGTCCGAGTACACCATGGCCGGCACGGACAGTCACGTGCGTGTTCCCGGTTCGGGCGCGAGCCACCCGCGCAACATCGGTGTCTATCCGCGGCTCTTGGGCAGGTATGTGCGCGAGGCGAAGATCATGCCGTTGGAACGCATGATCCAGCGCATGACTGCGCGCGTCGCGGACCAGTTCGGCATCAAGCAGCGCGGCCGTCTTGAGAAGGGATACTTTGCCGACATTGTCGTGTTCAACCCGGCGACGGTCATTGATCGCTCGACCTGGCAGGATGGTTACCGCTACCCCGACGGCATCGTCTGGGTCCTGGTCAACGGCGGCATCGAGGTCGCTGGCGAGAAGCTCGTTGGCAAGGGCTACGGCTGCGCGATTCGGCGCAGGTGAGGGCATTGGACGTGTCTGGGCACGCCGATTGCCGCAACGTGGCGGTCTCGGGCAGGGGCACGGGCGGTACGGCAGAATACGGAGGTCAGGAGAGGATGTCGAAGGTGTACTCAACTAAACAGGTGCTACCGCCTGAGCGCATCGAGAGGGCAATCCTTTTCGTCCGCGGGCACAAGGTGATGCTGGACCGCGATCTGGCCGTGCTGTACGGGGTCGAAACACGGGTGCTGAATCAGGCTGTCCGCCGCAATGCCCGCCGCTTCCCGCCGGACTTCATGTTCGAACTGGAGCGGGACGAGATTGCGAGGATATCACAATTTGTGACATCCTCCCCGAACCTGAGGTTCTCCAAGCGTGTGTGCGCCTTCACCGAACAAGGTGTGGCCATGCTCTCCGGCGTCCTCAACAGCGACCGCGCTGTCGAGGTCAATATCGCCATCATGCGGGCCTTTGTCCGGCTCCGCGAGTTACTCGCTTCGAACGCTGAGTTGGCGCACAAACTCGACGAATTGGAAGCCAAGTACGACGCCCAGTTTCAGGCGGTGTTCGAGGCGATTCGCCAACTTATGGCCCCACCCGACCCGCCCCGGCGCAGGATCGGGTTCGGCGAGATTCGCGAAGCCCCGGGCCATTACGAGCCGCTCTGTCTTGCAGCGGGGGGCTCAACCGTCTCTTATGCGACGGCCGAAGAGGACGCGTCGCGTTGAGGTCGTCGGGCGTGTCCTATGTGAGTGAGCAGGTGTTCAGTGTTCGGTGTTCAGAACAGCCCCCGGTTCATCGCCCCGGGCTTGCCACGGCGTCTTGTCACGCCGGAGTGCGCCGAGGAAGGCGGTAGCTTCTGAGCGAAGCCGGGCCCCTCGACCCCCGACCCCTGTCTCAAGGCGTTGAACGGAAACCAGGACGAAACTCAGCATGATCAGCAGTCTCCAGGACGCCGTTGAGTATGTGACCGACGTCTTTTCCGCGCATCCGGACTGCAACGGTCTGGAAGCGCGCATGGCGGCGGTGCGCGGCAAGCCGATCCTGCTGAACATCGGGCAGGAGATCTACGACGAGGAGCCGTTCGCGTTCATCCGACGCGACCTGGACCTGTACCGCGAGCACCGCGCCATCACATTCAACTACACCGGCATGAACTGGCGCCGGTGCGACCGGCCCATGATCCGCGAGGTGCACCGCCGGCTGGACGAGTACTGGACCACGCTTGTGGGGTGAGCGGCGGCGCGGTCAGCGCAACTGACGCCGAAAGGCAATAGGGTAGGAACACGCCGCGGAACCGAGAAAGGCCCCGGTGCGAACCCGGTCGATTGCCGTCGGTTGCGGTCGACTGCCGTCGAGTGTTCCGATCGCCCGTGCGCCGCAACGCCCGCGAGACGGACCTGGAAAAGGAGTACGTGCTGTGTTCGACCACATCATGGATTCGATCGTCGGGGAACTGAACACCGGGTTGTGCCTGCGCGACATTGCCAACCACTGGATGTGTCGCTGCACGGTGCCCGGGCCGGGCATGCGCCAGGCCGGGAACCTGCTGAAGCGGCGCTACCGTGAGAACGGCGTGGCGAACGCGGAACTCATCCCGTACCCGGCCGACGACCGCACCGAGTTCTTCGATGGGCACAAGAACCCGCTCGAGTGGCAGCCGCACTCCGCGTCGCTGGCGGTGGTGCAGCCCGCGGCGGCGGCGGTGACGATCTGCCGCTATGCGGACGAGCCGCTTTGCCTGGTCTCGAACAGCCCGGGCACACCGTCGGGCGGGGTGACCGCCGCGGTCGTCGTGCGCGATGGGGCGCTGGGCGAGGCGGCGGTGACCGAGGGCGAGTTTGCGGGCAAGCTGCTCTTCACCAACCAGCCGCCCGGCAGTGTCGAGGCCGCGGCGCGCAAGGGCCAGGCCGTTGGCGTCATTTCCGACTGCGTCTGCCCGCCGTGGCTGGTCAGCTACCCGCCGGTGCGCGAGCCGGAAGACGCGCCGGACCTGGTGATGTGGACGATCTTCAGCGGCCGGAGCTGCAAGACCAGCCTGTTCGGGTTCAACCTCTCGGCGCGGCAGGGGCGGCGGTTGCGGCAGTTGCTGGCGGTCACGAAGGAGCCGGTTGTCCTGAAGGCTGTCGTCAAGGCCAGGTTGGTCGAGGGCAGTTCGGACTTCGTGCACGCGGCGTTGCCGGGCACGGACCTGGCCGACGAGGAAATCTGGGTGCTGGCACACCTTTCCGAACCCGGCGCCCGCGACAACGCGTCCGGTTGCTGCCTGAGCGTGGAACTGGCGCGGACGCTGCACGCGCTGATCGCGGCCGGGACGCTGCCGCCGTTGCGGCGTACGATCCGGTTCATGCACGCGGTTGAGGTCAGTGGGTTCCTGCCGTACATCGATGCCAACCGTGAGCGTCTGGGCAAGGTTGTGGCCGGATTGTGTCTTGACTCGGTGGGGCAGGATTTCAGCATCTGCGGTGGCGAACTGGTGCTGTTCCGCGCCCCGGAGCAGAATGCCTCGTTCATCGACGGCCTGTTCGGCACACTGCTCGAGGCGGTGAACACGCGCCCGGTGGCACGGTTCTCGAAGAACAACTACGCGACGCTGCCCTGGCACACCAAACCGTTCTGGGGCAACGATGCGTTCATCAGCGACGGCTTCTTTGACGCGCCCGCGCCGCAGCTCTCAACCTGGCCGGACCGGTACTACCACAGCTCGATGGACACACCGGACCAGATGAGCGACAACACGCTGGCGCGTGTGGGTGCCGCGACCGGTACGTACCTGTACCTGCTGGCCACGGCGGGGGCACGCGAAGCGCGCTGGTTCGCGCACCTGGCGGCGGGCGACTGGAAGGGGCGCGTCTGTCGGGAGGTGACCGAGGCCGCGACGCGACGCCTGACGGTGGAGAGCGACAAGGACGCCGCGAGGAAGGCAATTGCGAAGCTGCATCACCTCGGGCTGCAGGGCGCTGACGCGGTGACGCAGGCGGCGCGGTTCGCACCGCGCGATGCACGACTGACACGCGACCTTCAGAACCTGGCGCGCGGTGTTCAGGATTTTGTGGACGCGGAGGCGGTTGCAGCCGCCAGGACACTCGGCCTGCGTGCAAGCCGGGCTCCGCGCGGAGCGCGCAAGGCGGAGCCTGGCGCGAACCTGGTTGCGCGGCGGTTGCGCTGGCGCGCACCGGGGAACGACGCGCTGCCGACGGCGGTGCGCAAGCGGCTTGAAGCTCTGTCGCAGACCGGCGGGAAGAAGGTCGACCTGGGCCGCATCTGGCCGTGGATCAACGGCCGTCGCACCGTAGGCGAGATCTGCGACCGGCTGGCGTTTGGCGGCGAGATCCCGCTGCCGGCAGTGGTCGAGTACCTGCGGCTGCTGGCGCGAGTGAAGGCGGTCGCGTTGTCGACGGCGCGACGGTGAGGTGAGGCGCTGCTGCCAACCGCGAGCTCGCGGGTGACAGAGCTTGCCCGTGAGGGTTTCACCCCAGAGAGAAGTAGGGTTTCACCCCATAACAAGTGGTCCAGGCACGGCTTATGCTATCAGTGACGGCATCTAGGGATTGCGGCGGGGTGTTGTGGGTGGAAGGCGAAGTGGGCAAGCCCACGCGGTTCCACGCGGGCTTGCGGTGTGATCAGTAATCAGTGATCAGTCAGCGCCCCCGGGCGGCGGACCGCCCGATCATAGGTTGATGTCACTCGCGCCGGTTCGCCCCGCCCGGACGAGCCGGGCGGCGGCGCAGAGCAGCCCGCGAGTAACATGGGAGTAAGCAAGGAATCGTCGAACCATGTCTGACGATGCATCGTCTCATGATTGCCCTTCGCGTCCCGCCCACACGGTCCCTGTCGCGCGCGGCGACATCGTCATTGTGGACGACACGCCGGCCAATCTCGAGGTGCTGGCGGGAGTGCTGAAGGCGCAGGGCTACAGAGTTCGGCCTGTCCCGAGCGGCAGGCTGGCACTGCAGGCGGCGGAGAACGAGCCGCCAGACCTCATTCTTCTGGACATCGTGATGCCCGAGATGGATGGCTTTGAGGTGTGCCGCCAACTCAAGGCGAACGAGGCGCTTAAGGGAATCCCCGTCATCTTCCTCAGCGCGCTGAGGGACCCCTTGGACAAGGTCAAGGCGTTCTCGGTTGGCGGTGTCGACTACGTTACCAAGCCGTTTCAGTGCGAGGAAGTCCAGGCGCGCGTGGACATCCAGTTTCGGGTGCGTCGGCTCCAGGCCGAGCTCGAGCGGCACAATCGGCATCTGGAGGAATCGGTACGGCAGAGGACCCGGGAACTGGAGCAAGCGCACGAGAGGTTAGCCATTCTCGACAAAGCCAAGAGCGATTTTCTGAACCTGATTGCGCACGAACTGCGGACCCCGCTCAGTGGCATTCTGGGCATTGCCGAGCTCGTCATGGACAGCAGTGCGTCCGACCCCATTGACGACGAGATGCGGTCGCTCTTCAGAGTTGCGCGTGCGCGGATGCTCGCCATTCTGGACGACGCGCTTTTGCTCACTCGTCTGGACGTGGCGAATGAGGCATTCCGCTCGGCGCCAGTCCCCCTCGACGAGGTGCTGGATGCCGCCGTGGAATCGGCGGCTGGCTTCGCCCATGCCCGGGAGGTGTGTTTCGGGCCTTTTCCCGCCGCGGATGTCCGTATTCTGGGAGAACGAAAGCTTCTCGCGAAAGCCGTGAGTTCTCTCCTGGAAACCGCCGTCAAGTTCTCGAACCCCGGTGGGAATGTGTGTTTGTCCTGTGAGCCGGCGCCGGCGGGGCAAGTGCAGATTCGGGTCACGGCGTCAGGCCGTGCGATCCCAGACGCATTGGTACCGAGATTCTTTGAGGTGTTCTCGATTGCCGACCCGATCACTCCCGGCGGTGACCTCGGTCTGGGGCCGCCAGTGGCGAACCGAATCATCCGGCTGTTCGGCGGCTCGGTAACGGTGGAGAACCTCTCGCCGCCTGGAATCGTACTGAGGATCGTGCTGAGATCGCCGGATGGGTTGGCACAGCAATGACGGACGTGCCGGTGGCGTGAAAGGGAAAGAACGATGACGCAGACAGCGGTCCATGCCGATGCGGCCAGCATTCTCATTGTGGACGACACGCCGGCCAACCTGCAGGTGCTGCTTGGGATGCTGAAGGAGCGAGGCCACCGGTGCCGTCCGGCGCCGGGCGGGCGACTGGCCCTGCTGGCGGCGGCGAACGAGCCGCCGGATCTCATCCTTCTGGACATCGTGATGCCGGACATGGACGGCTATGCGGTGTGCGCGGAGTTGAAGCGTGACCCCAAGCTGACGGACATTCCGGTGCTGTTCATCAGCGGGCTCAGTGAGACCGTGGACAAGGTGAAGGCCTTTGGCGTGGGTGGTGTCGACTACATCACGAAACCGTTCCATCCCGAGGAGGTCCACGCGCGGGTCGAGGCACACCTCAGGCTGCGGCGGCAGACACGGGAATTGACCGAACACCTTGCGCGGTTGCAGGAACTCGAACACCTGCGCGACAGCCTGGTGCACATGATCGTTCACGACATGCGCTCCCCCCTGATGAGCCTGCGTGGCATGCTCAAGATCCTTCATGAGGACTTGGCGGAAACGTTGAATGCGGAGGATACCGACGCCATGCAGACGGCCGTGGACGTGTCCGTGAAGTTGACCGATATGGTGTCGGTAGTGCTGGACGTAAGTCGTCTGGAGGCCGGTCAGATGCCCATCAAGTCGAAGGCCTGCGACCTGCGGGCCGTGGTCGCGGACGCGCTCCACGATCTGGCGGGGCTGACCCGGCAGCGCCATGTGATGTGGGAGGCGCCAACGGCACCCGTGCCGGCATACTGCGATCCGGAGGTGACGGGCAGGATCGTCAGCAACCTGGTGGGGAACGCGGTTAAGTTTACCTCCAAGCACGACACGATCACCCTCACGGCGGCAGCCATCGGCGGGCAGGTGCGGGTGACCGTTACCGATACGGGGCCCGGTATTCCTGCGGCTTACCACGAGAAGATCTTCCGCAAATTCGGCCAGGTCGAGACGTATCTGACGTGTACGAAGAACTCGACCGGGCTTGGCCTGGCCTTCTGCAAGCTGGCGGTCGAGGCGCAGGGCGGCCGCATCGGCGTTGACAGCGAAGAGGGCAAAGGCAGCGCGTTCTGGTTCGAGCTATCCTGCGAAGAGCGTGGCTCGTGCGTGGGACGGTGAGTAATGTTGAGCGGGCCGTTAACGTATCGAAAAGTATACACATCTATTTGCGCCACAACGGACTATGTCCCATGGACCATGGACTATGGACCCCGGAAAAGGCGGAATGCGGGAACTGTGGCAATTCTGAGAGGTGATTGCAAAACGCCCGTTCTGCGGGAATCCAGGAGTCAGAAGACAGAATTCAGAATGGGATTCAAGCACAAATCCAGCGTGTCTTTCAATCATTCTGGCTACTGACTTCTGAATTCTGACTACTTTTGCAATTACCTCCTGAGAATTGAGAACGTCCCGACCGTTTCATCCGTTGCGTTCATGCATCCCGGGTTGGTTTCTGCAAGTCCATTGTCCATGGTCCATTGTCCATGGTCCCAAGTTGCGCATAGCGCTAAGTTCTCACAATTGGCGGTGGTCATTGTAGCCGTCGGGTGTGGGAACCGGCCAGCGTCGTCCGGTGTTGCCGGTCTCACTTCGCCGGGACGAAGGCGAGTTGATCCAGGTTCAGCCACTTGTCGTTGGTGTTCTCCATCGTGATACGGTGTGCCCCGGCGGTCAGGTCCCACACCGCAAGGGAGCCATCCTTCAGCCATACCGGCATCGTGACCCAGTCGCCGGAGGCCGTCGCGTCGGTCACAGAGGGGAAGCCAACCTGTTCGGCGCCGGGCAGCGGCTTGCCGTCCACGAGCAGGCTGCGTTGCGCCGTCCAGTCCCAGGGGTTGGCGTAGCGGAGCACCAAGTGATACCGGCCGGTCTGCGGTACCTGGACGTCCCAACTCAGCCGGTGCCCCTTGTAGTTCCAGTGCGAGAGCGCTTTGCCGCCGGAGTTCGGCTTGTCGGTCCGCCGTTGCGCGCTGCCGCCAGACTCTTCGACGAAGTCCCCCGCATTCGTCAGCGGGACACCGGACATGGGTTTGTCCAGCACGGCGAACGACGCCTTGGTCGTGAGCGGTTCGGCGCCGTCCGGACGCAGAGTGGCGGACACGGCCACTTGGACACGCCCGACTAGCGGCGACGGCGTCTGCGCCAGGCGCAGAATGAACGGGAACTGGCCGGACTGGCCTGACTCGACGCGAACCGGAGTCCGAGCCGGCTCGACGGTCACCGCCGGCCCGGCCGACAACTCCAGCACTCCCGCAAGAGCCTGGCCCTTGTTCGCCGCCACGACGGAGGCGGCGCACGCATTGGCCTCGCCGGGGGAGAGTTCGCCGCCCGGCCCGCTGAGGAGCAGGCGGTGGCAATTGGAGCGGAAGCAGACGCCTAGCTGCGGTTGCGAGTAGTAACCGGATGCGATGTCCGCAACGGCCAGCCGATAGACGGGGTCTTGCAGCAGGCAGACGCGCCTGTCCTCGGCGGGGATCGCGGTCTGGTAGATACGCAGTTCGCCCGGCGGGCTGGTGATGATCTCCTCGCGCCAGTCGCCGGTCACGTCCGCCACGGCGATGACCTGGCCCACGAGCGGCGTTGCGAGCATCGCACCGCCGCCATAGTCGCATACCTGGCTGCCGCGCACCAGTTCGCGCTGCGGGTCATTGTCCCAGTAGACGACGCCCTCAACCGGAGGGACCTTGGTGCCTTCCGCGAGGAGTTTGCCGCGTGCCGAGAACAGCCACTTGGGCGGCGGACCCTTGAACGCGCCACTCTTCGCGTCTTCCGCGGCCCAGCATTCGGAGCCGGGGTGCGCGGGATCAATGTCGGAGGCCATGCCGGAGCCCACGTGGTAGGTCTGGTCCGGCTTGCCCCAGAGGAACTTGCCGGTCGCCGCATCCACCAGGCACACGCCGTTCTTGGGTTGTGGCGGCTCGATGTGGAAGAAGGCCTCCAGCCCCGGGTTGTCAGGGTCGATGTCGCCCACGAAGAAGTTGTCCGGGTGCCCGAGCCCGGTGGACCAGAGCGGCGCGCCCGTATCGTCGAGGACCGAGGAGCCGAGAAGCACCTCGTCGCGGCCGTCGCGGTCGACGTCCGCGGCGTGGAGCGTGTGTGAGCCCTGGCCCCAATAGGCTCGGCCGGCGCCGCGGTTGTCCCAGTTCCACACGAGCTCCAGCTTGTTGTCGCGGAGTTGGTAGGCAACGACCTTCTGCAGGCCATACGTGCCGCGTTCGACAATGAGACAGGGGGTCTTGCCGTCCAGGTACGCGACGGCCAGTTGGTGGCGCGTCGCCAGGTCGCCGCCCGAGGCGCCGGTGAAACCTGCGCGGCTCGGCCACTCGGCCACACACCGCAGTTTGCCGGTCATGCCGTCGATGACGGCGACGTACTCCGCGCCGCGCGGAACCATGCCGTTGGCGTCGCGCGGGTCCGGGGCGCCCGACTTGCAGATCACCTCGGCGCGGCCGTCGCCGTCGAGGTCGTACACGAGGTGCGGCGCGAACCAGATGCCCATCTCGATGGCCCAGCCCATGTCGTAGCGCCACATGAACTTGCCGTCGGCATTGCAGGCCTCGAGCTTGTAGGTGCCGGGGCTGCGTTGCCAGATGCAGTAGTAGGCCCAGGTGTGGACGTCCGGCTGCTTGATGACGTAGTCCATGCGGCCGTCGCCATCGAGGTCGGCGACGCTCACACGCTGGGCGGTGTAGTTGCCTTGAAACTTGATCGGGAAATAGGGCAGGGGCGTTGCCGGCGCGACGGCCGAAGCTGAGGGGGCGCGGTCCTGCCGCGTGCCGGCCAGAGACACCGTGTAGCGGCACTCCTTGCCTGCCGGCGCGGCAGAATCCACGAAATCGGTGGTGGTCGCGATGGGCTTCTCGTTCAGGCGGCGTGCGGACTCCGCACCGTCCTGGCGATACACATCGAAGGCAGTGTCCGGCGGGTCGTCGTCGAGGAGACGCCAGCTCAGGTACACGCTGCTGTCCGTCGTGCGGGTGGCGGCGAGGCCGCGGTCGAGGCGTTCACGAACGCGCTCTTTCGCCCAGCCCTGCACGGGACCGGTCTTCATCTCCGGCGCGGGTGACAGCGTGATGGTATCGTAGTAGGACGGGCCTTTGCTGCCTTCCGCCGCGTAGCGGTCATCCAGCCACAGGTCGAACGTGCCGTCCTTGATGTCGAAGGTCCCGACGCAGGAATCGCCATCCATTTTGCGCCATGTCTTTCCGGCATCGGCGGACACGGCCAGCGGCCGGCAGTAACCGAGCTCAACCGTGTAGCGGCCGTTGGGGATGTCGGCGATGTGCGTGTGCAGGACGGGACCGCCTTCCTCCGGGGTGGCGCGGTCTTTGCCGACACCGGGGGAGGACAGCACGGTGCCGCGTGTCCAGCGGTTGTCCGTGGTGCGCGAGTTCCATTTGTCGGGCGCCTCTTTGTCCTTCTGCATTGCTTCGGGCGGACCGGTGACGTCCTCTGCTTCGAAGGTCATTTCCCGCGGGCCGGCAGGTTCTGGCGGCGCCTCTGGGGCCGGGTATTCCTTCCCGGTAGCCTTGCCGATGGCCCCGAGTGTTTCCGCGGCACGTGATCGCACCTCCGGATCCGGGTCGCGCAGAGCGGCCGTGAGCACGGCAACGCCCTCCATGCCGCCGGTCACCAGCCACAGGGCGCGCGCCGCGGCGACACGGCCGGCCGGCGCGGGATCGCCGAGTGCGACGACCAGCGCTGGCGCGAACGACTTGGCCGCGGGTCCGAGTTCGGCGATGGTGTCGGCCGCGACGCGGGTCCCGACCATGCTCTGGTCCTTCAGTGCCTCGGCCAGGACGGGCCGTCCGTTCTCGTCCTGGCCGACCCGCAGCAGCGCGGCAGCGGCCGCGACGCGCACAAAGCCGTTGTCGTCTTTCAGCGCGGCGGTCAGTTGCGGCAGGGCTTCGCGTGCATCCGGGCCGAGCGCCGCGAGCGCCCGGGCCGCCTGCCACCGCACGAGCGGATTGCGGTTCGACTTGAGCGCGGTGATGAGGTCCGGCAGTGCCTTTGCCGCCGCCGGCCCGAGTTGCGACAGAGCCCAGCCGGCCATGAACTGTGGGTACCATTCGCCCGTTGTCAGGGCCTTGCCGAGCGCCGGTGCCGCGTCGCCGGCGGCCGGCCCGACCAACCCCAATGCCTTGGCGGCACTGTAACGCAGGGTCATGGACGGATCAGCCAATGCGGCCGTCAGGACGGGAATCGACTCGGGCGGGACGGGGGCGATGTTGTCCAGCTCAGTGGCCGGCGCGGCGCTTTCCCAGAACCCGGCCGCGCGCAGCTTCTCGACGACTTGTGCGACCTTCGCCGCCTTGTCCTTGTCCGGCTCGGCGGCCGATGCGGCCAGCCCCGCGACCAGCAGTCCCAGAAGCAAGGGCCAGAAAACACTGCGTCGCGTCATGACAGACCTCCTTGCTTCTGCCCGCGTGCTTACCTGTAAAGCCCGTGTTCCTTGAGCCATGGGGTCAACTCCCGAAAGCGGTTGAGCGGATTCCATGTCCCCGCCAGCAGTACAGGGAAGCGTCGATTCCGTACTATACCGCTTGTTGCCCGGCGGCACATCTCGTCGGTGGCGTTGCCCAGGGCTGTTTCAAGATTCGTGACCGTCGCGTGCAGCGAGTACCCCCGGCGTGTCCC
>MHBL01000122.1 GCA_001803235.1 Lentisphaerae bacterium RIFOXYA12_64_32 | reverse complement strand
CAACGGTCGGGTGCCCCGACGCAGGGCGCGGCCGTGAGCGGCCCGGTTCAGGAGGAGGTCTCGGACGGCGAGGACGCCGGTCGCGTCACGGTGCGTCTTGAGCATGGACGGAAAGTGAAGTACCGTACACTGAAGGAGCTCTCGCCCGGGCTCGACCCGCTGGCGGGGGCGGACGTGACCGCAGACGAGTTCCCGGTGCCCGACCAGGTTGTCCTGCCGGTTGCATCTTCCGGGGCCGGTTCCGTAGCTGGCGGGGTGCCTGCGGGGCCCTGGGGGGCCGCGCCGCGCGTCCTGTCGCCCACCGAATGGGAGGCGCTGATCCAGAAGCACGAAGCCGTCAGGGAGCGACTCACGCCGGATGAAAAACGCGTGGTCGACGACTACTACCGCATGCTGCGCGACGTCAAGTGATGCGGTTGTTCTGAATCCCTCAGAGCCGATCGACGGGAGTGGAAAACAGGAGAGAACGTCCACCATGAAAAGCACCGTAGTCAGCACCGTCGCGGGGTTCGGCCTGGCACTCCTGCTTGGGGGCATTCCCGCCCCGACGTTGTGGGCGGCCGGTGAGGGGGCTGGCGCCAAGGGCAAGGAGGATCTGCAAATCACCCTGCCGCCGGAGTTTTACGCCGTGCCGGAAGTAGAGACGGCGATCTACTTCGACAACATTGTCTGTACGCAGACGCCCGAGGCGTACACGTTTGTCGTGACCTGCAAGCTGGGCAAGACGGAGGAGCGGCGCTGGGCAGTGACGCCGACACCGACTCAGGCTGGGGAGTATCCGCTGACCGTGGAGGTCAAGGACAGTGCGGGCAAGAGGTCGCTGGCCAAGGCCTCGACCGTGCTGAAGGTGGCACCCAGGAAGGCGGGCAGCAAGGCGAAGGTGCGGCTCCTCGTGATCGGGGACAGCCTGACCGCGGCGTCGGTCTACCCCACCGAGATCCGCCGATTGCTGGACGAGCAGGGCAACCCCGACTGCGAGATGCTCGGAACCATCAACCCTTCTTCGGGCAAGGTCCGGCACGAGGGCTACGGCGGCTGGCGTTGGAGTACGTTCGCCAGCCAATACAAGCCCGGGCCGGCGACGGCCCCGAACCTGGGCAGCAGCCCGTTCGTGGTTGCCGGGAAGAACGACAAGCCGGAGCTGGACGTGCCGCGTTACATCCAGGAGAAATGCGATGGCACGCCGCCGGACGTGATCACGGTCCTGTTGGGTGTCAACGACTGTTTCGGCGCGGGCAAAGATCCGGATGACAAGAAACTGGTGGACAACACGATCGACGACATGTTCAAGAACGCGGAGGTTTTCCTGGCCGCATTGCGTGAGGCGGCGCCAAATGCGATCATTGGTGTCGGTTTGACCACGCCCCCGAACTCGCGCGAGTCCGGGTTCGAGGCGAACTACAAGGGTCAGTACCACCGTTGGGAGTGGAAGCGGGTGCAGCATGAGCTCGTGCGACGAGAACTCGAGCACTTCGGCGGCCGCGAGAAGGACCGCATCTACGTGATCCCGACCGAGCTGAACATTGACTGTGTCGATGGTTACCCGGTGGACAATGGCGTGCACCCAAACGCGACCGGGTACAAGCAGATCGGCGCCAGCATCTACTGCTGGCTCAAGTACCGGCTGCAGAATATGCCCGAGGCCAAACCGCGGGGCGGTGCAACCAGCCCAGCCCGGCGCCCGTCGCGGCCCTCGACGCGCCAGGGCCGATAGGCCCGGCCGCCGCCGCCCGGGGAGCGCCGAGGCATCACCGGGCCGATCGCACGTCTGCTGTGATGCGTCAGTCGCGGGTGGAGATAAGGTCGACGTCTGACCTAGGCTGACGCCTAAAGTGGTCGGAGCGGCTCGCTCCGACACCCGCGGGACCGGGCCGGTCCCGCCACGTTGGGCATCTACCGCCCACCCGTGCACCCACGACTCCCATGTTACTCGCGTGTCACTCCGCGCCGCCGCCCGGCTCGTCCGGGCGCCTGCCTTCGCGGAGCCGCTACGGCAGGCATGCAAGACCCGCGGCGGCGCGAACCGGCGCGAGTAACACCAACCTATGATCGGCCGGTCCGCCGGCCGGGGGGCGCTGACGCATTACCGCCGCAGAGCCGTAGCGTTGGCGCAAGACAGGACAATGTGCCATATTGGCGGTGGAGATGTCAACCGGAGTGATGCCATGACGACGAAAGAGAAGATGCTACACGCTGTGGAAGAACTCCCCGCCGATGCCACGATCGAGGATGCGATGGAACGCTTCCTCTTTCTCGCGAAGATCGAGAGGGGGCTGCAGCAGGCCGATTCGGGGCAGACCGTTCCGCACACGGAAGTCAGGGAGAGGATGGCGAAGTGGCTGAAGTGAGATGGACGCCTCAGGCGGCTGATGATCTGGAGGCAATCACCGAGTTCATTGCCGCGGATTCGCCACCCTACGCCAGCCTCTTCGCGATGGACGTGCTGGCGGCAGTAGAGCGGCTTGTGCCCTTCCCCTATTCCGGCAGGATTGTGCCGGAACTTGACGACCCGTCGGTTCGCGAAATCCTTCTGGGAAACTATCGCATCGTCTACCGAGTGACGGGGGAGGTGGCTGAGATCCTGACCGTGTACCATGGGGCCCGCCTCCTGGATCCGTCCAGACTCAAGTGAGTTCCGCCAACGAGGCCGCCGCAGCCGACGGGGTCCTGCGGCTGGGCCGTAGCGTTCGGCACGGGAGTTGCCGAGCATGGGATTCCTGTTTGCCGCATACACACCTGCTGATGAGGCGGCCCTGCGGCTGCGCAGCCGGTCCATGAACGAAGGCGGTATCGGCGGACTGGGCGGCCCCGCACGACTCGAGTTGACCGCCTCGCCTGGTTGCGGAGTGAAGGAGGTGTTGCCGCCGACCTTGAGTACGCGTCGGCAGATCCTGAGCGTCCGAGAGACGGCAAGCGCCAAGGAGTGGACCGGTTACAGTGTCTTGACGAACTCCGCCATGCGTTCCATGGCGATCTCGATCTGGTCCATGGCGGTGGCGTAGGCGCAGCGGATGTAGCCTTCGCCGCAGGCGCCGAAGGCCGCCCCGGGGACGCAGGCCACCTTCTTTTCGTTCAGCAGGCGGGTTGCGAACTGCGTCGACGTCATGCCGGTCCCGGTGATGCGGGGGAAGGCGTAGAAGGCGCCTTTGGGCATTTGGCAGGGCAGTCCCATGTCGTTGAGGCGCTTGACGATGACGTTCCGGCGCTGGTGGTATTCGGTTTTCATCTCGAGCATGGCGCGGCGGCCGTTGCGCAGGGCCTCGATGGCAGCCTCCTGGACGAAGCCGCAGGCGCAGAGCATGGAGTACTGGTGGATTTTCATCATGGCCTCGATCAGCTTGTGGGGGCCGCAGGCATACCCCAGGCGGTATCCGGTCATTGCGTGCGCCTTGCTGAATCCGTTCAGTAGGATGGTGCGTTCTTTCATGCCCGGGAAGGCCGCGATGCTTTGGCAGCGCTCCTCGTAGGTGAGTTCTTCGTAGATCTCGTCGGAGATGAGCAGCAGGTCGTGCTCAACCGCGAGTCTGGCCATGGCTTCCTTCTCCGCGTAGCTCAGGGACGCGCCGGTGGGGTTGTTCGGGAAGCTGAGCAGGATCAGGCGCGTGCGCGGCGTGATCTTGGCGCGGACGGCCTCGGCGCTGAGCGCGAACCCGTTGCCTTCCTGAGTCACGACGGGCACGGGCACGGCGTGCGTCAACGCGATGGAGGGCATGTAGGAGACGTAGCAAGGCTCGTGGTAGATCGCTTCGTCGCCGGGGTTGAGCACGGCACGGAGGATCAGGTCCAGCGCTTCGCTGACGCCGACGGTGACAATGCACTCTTTGTCCGGGTCGTACTCGACGCCGAAGTTTTCCTCGACGTAGGTGCAGATGGTTCGGCGCAGAGCCAGCAGCCCCAAGTTGGAGGTGTAGCCGGTGTGGCCCTTGGCCAGTGCGTAGATAGTGGCTTCACGAATGGCCCACGGCGTGACAAAGTCCGGTTCGCCGATGCCCAGCGAGATGACATCCGACATGGTGCTGACGATGTCGAAGAAATCGCGAATGCCACTTCGGGGCAAGCAACCGACGTGCTTCGCCACCCACTCACGGTGAGACTTGGAGTCGGTCATATGCTTCTTCCTCGTGCAGCCGGAACCCGGCTTCTTTGTATTTCTTCAGAAGGAAATGCGTGGTGGTCGATTTGACGCCGTCCAGGACGGCCATTTTGCTGGACACAAAACCGGCGACTTCCTGCAGGGTATCGCCCATCACTTCGACACGCAAGTCATAGCGGCCGGAGACCAGGTAGACGGTCTGGACTTCCGGGAATTTGCTGATGAGCCCGGCGATGCGGTCGAATCCGCCGTCGCGTTCCGGCTGGACCTCGACCTCGATCATGGCGCGGACCGGGACGGTACCGGTCCGCTCTTCGTCGACCAAGGCATAGTATCCGATGATCGTGCCGTTGGCCTCCATGTCGTGGATGGCGGCGGCAACCGCGACCTCGGAGATCTGCAACCGTTCGCCGATGGCTTGGTGGCTGATGCGGGCGTTGCGTTGCAGCAGACGCAGGATCTGCTTGCGGATTTCCTCCGAACTCATGGCGAAGATTCTCCTTGTGCTGAAGGCCTCACTCCGGGGCATGGCCGTCTAGCCGAACAATGTGCGGTCGCGAACTGCATCAACCGGGGCGGGGTACAAGCGCCTCGCCCCTTGCGGCAGGAACGAAAGGGGATCTCAGCGCTCGGGTATCTTCAGGGCCTGGCCTTCGATGATGCGGTCGTCGCGCAGGCCGTTGGCGTCGCGGAGGCTGTCGACCGAGACTCCGAAGGCCTTGGCGATCTGGTTCAGGGTGTCGCCGCGTTGAACGGTGTAGGCACGCTGGCCGGAGGCCTGGGCTTGGCTCCGAGCCTGCTGCTTGGATACTTTGCCGACTTCTTCGGAGACGACGTTGACCACCTGGTCGAGGGACTTCTGCCGAGCCTCGCTTTCCTGCCGTATGGCGGCCGTGTTCCGTTCGATGCCCTCCCGCCACGAGGCCTCGGCTTTGCCCACGCGCGCCTCGACCGTTGCCAGCCGGTCGTTGAGTTGCTGGATCTCCTTGGCCTGGCGGGCATTGGTCTGCTGCAATTCCTCGATGGCAGCCACCAGTTTGCGCTGATTCTCGTTCATCATCTGGCTGTCAGCCCGCATGGACGCGACCATGGTGAGAGTCGGGTCCGGTGCGGGTCCGCCGGGCGGTTCAAGGTTGACGCACCCGGCACCGACCAGGCAGGTGACGGTGATCACGGGCCAGGCAAAGAGGGATTTTCCGCAGACCTTCTTCATGGTCAGTCATCCTTGTATTTTCAGCCACGGCGGTCTTCATTAGGACCCGTCTGTCGGCGGGTGGAACGCGGTGTTGCATCCCCGCAACCAAGCGGCCTTGTCGGACCGTAGGGCAGCCAAAGGCTATTTCTAACACAGAGCTCATTAATATAGGACCAACTCAACAAAACACCATGATGGAAAAAGCCAATAACTGGCAGAGCACCGCGGATCGTATTCTCGCCCGGGTTGTGGCGGTCCAGATGCAGGCGGACGAGGGGGCGCCGGTGCGGGACCTGGTGTCGACCGACGAGGCGAACCGTGTTTTGCATCACTCGTTGCTGGCCATCATGCGGCACCGTGCCGTCCTGGACTGGTGCATTGATCGGGTGGCGGCGCGTGATGTGCGGCCGCGGTTACGGCGGGTGCTGCGTTGGGGGTTGTGCCAACTGTTGTACATGGAGAGCCTGCCGCCGGCGGTGGCCGTCGACACGTGCGTGCGATTCGTCAAGCGGCGTCACGACGTGCGTGAGGCCGGTTTTGTCAATGCGGTCATGCGGCGTCTGGCGGACGCGGGGCGCGAGCGGTTGCTGGCCGACGTGGCACGCGAGGCGCCACCCCACGTGAGGCTGGAGTTGGGTGAGGCGCTGTATCGGCGGTGGGCGGCTCGTTTTCCAGGGGACGAACTCGAGCGCCTGGCGCATCTGTGTCTGGTGCCGGCGCCGGTGATCGTGCGGTTGCGGCGCGGGGCACCGATGCCGCAGTTGGAGTGCCTGACACCCGTCGTCCCCCCCCCATGGGCGCAAGAGGAGATGCTGTGGTCGTGCTTGGACGCCGCCGCGTTCTTCCGTTCTCCGGAGCATGCCCGCAGCGATTTCTACATCCAGGATCCGGCCACGCTGTTGGCCCCGCGGTTGCTCGCAGTCCGGCCTGGCGAGCGAGTGGGGGATCTGTGTGCCGCTCCGGGCGGCAAGGCCCTGGCCCTGGCCGAGGCGCTGGGGAGCGTCTCCGGTCTGTTCTGTCTTGACCGTTCGCTGCATCGGATCCGGTTGGTGCTGGAGAATTTTGCGCCATCCGGCGGATGCCACGCCGTGGTTGGCGACGCGGCAATGCCGCCCTTCCCGCCGCGGAGCTTTGATGCGGTGTTGCTGGATGTCCCGTGCAGTAACACCGGCGTGCTCCGGCGGCGCCCTGACGTTCGTTGGCGCTTTTCGTCGTTGGCGTTGGCGGAGTTAGTGGCGCTTCAGGGTGGAATCCTGCGGGGAACGGCGGACCTGGTGCGACCGGGCGGGCGTTTGGTCTACAGTACCTGCAGCATTGAACCGGAAGAGAACGGCGCACAGGTGCGCAGGTTTCTGGCCGAACGTGGTGACTACCTGCTGGACCGCGACGAGGAAGTACTGCCAGGCCCGGATCACGACGGTGCTTACGCCGCCTTGCTGCGGCGCCAGGGTTAGGCGGGCGTTGCGCGCGGCACAGGGGCTATATAAGGGCGGGGGGGGGGTTACGCAGGGCCTGCCGCGGTCGCGGCCTTGCCGCCGTCAGGCGGAGCGTGCGGCGGCGGCTCGCCCTTGCCGTTCGTCTTCCCGTCTTTCGAGTTCCGCAGTTCCTTCAGGGCTTTCTCACGCATGCTGGCGTTGACGTGGACGACTTCCACGCTTGTCGAGGCAAGATGGCTCTCGGCCATGTCTCTCACCTCCTGGGGTATGTCCTTGTTCGCGACCAGTTCCCGAAGGGCGGCAATGTTTGCCTTTTCCACCCCGTCACCGACCAACCTGGAGACGTATTTCATCCCCACCTGCGCCCGGGGTTCTTCGGGCAGCGACGGGTTACCGGCGATCCAGATGATCTCCTCGTACTTGCCTTCCGCCAGTGCCGCGTCGGCACGTCGTTCCATGGCTTCGCCGACCGCTTCGATGGCGCGGTCCTGAATCCGCTCCGGTAAAGAGTCCATTTCGGCAATGCGGATCAGCCCGAAGTACCAGCCGTCGGTAATGCAGAAATCAATGCAGTGTTCCCCCGCCAGAACGCGGAGATTCGGGTCCAGGTTCGAGTCGGACGCCATTTTGAGCAGTTCGTCGGAGTACTTGTTTTCGAAGTAGTACTCGATGCTGCGCGTGCCGGCGACGGTGCGGACATCGCGCGACAGGTTCCCATCCTTGGTCATGGCCACCAGGGGTTCAACGATACCGTTCTTGTAGCTTTCCTCGATGAACCGGAGGGCTGCGCCTTCGACCTCTTTTTCGGCACGTCGGCGGACTTTCTGAGGCAATGCCTCGTTGGCGGTCAGTTCCATGAGGTCGCGGAAGTGGTTATGGCTCAGATAGAATTCGAGGCAGACGGTAGCGGCCTGGGACACGGCACGCTTGGCTCGCGCCTGGACTTTTGCGGAGAGTTCCGTGTTGTCGGCGATCGCCAGCAATTCCTTGTAGTATCCGTTCTCGGCACACATGTCGATCCAGCGGATGGCTACGCTTTGGGCCTCACGCTGCGCCATGCGGCGCACGTCATCCGGCAGGTTCTGGTCCGCGGCGATGACGAGCAGCGAGTCGTACCAGCCTTTGGCGACGCATTCCTTGATGCTCTTGGTGGCCGAATCGATCAGGGCCTGTTCAAGTCGTGCCTTGCGGGTTTCCTTCAAACGCGTGGCGCCATCGGCGATCTTGGTCTTGGCTTCCGTGTGCCGAGCCTGAGCCGCTGGGATTCCCGCCATGGCTTCGTTCCGGAGGGCCTCCGGCAATTCCGTGAAGTCCGCAATTTCCTGCAGTTCCCAGTAGTTCCCCTGATCGACGGCAACCTGCAGGCAGCGTCGCGCTGCCGTCTCGATTCGTTGTCGTGCGAACTGGCGCGTTTCTTGGCTGAGGATGTCCTCAACTGCCATCTGCGCGAGTTCGGAGAAACACCCGGTATCCACACAGATGTCGACGCGGCGTCGGGCTGCGTTTTCGACTTTGCCGCCGGCGAGTTGCCGGCTACCGGACGGAATCGACTCGTCGTGGGCGAGTTGGAAGGGCTGGCTGTAGTTCCCCTGAATGACACAAATACCAATATACCGCTCGACGGCCAGCGGTAGTTTCTCTTCAGCAACGGTACGGACTTCGGCCGGGAAACGCTCGTTGGAAATCGTTTCCTGCAGTGACCTGAAATCGCCCTCCTCAGCGTAGACCGTGAGGTGGGCTGTCACCGTTGCCAACTTCTCGTCTCTTTCTTCAGGAGTCATGTCGTTCCGGGCATGACAGGTTAAATATCCTACGGACGGCAAGCCGAGTGCCGTCCGCAGGTCCAGCGCGGCCAATCGGGAAAGCCGCTCTTACGGCTAACATGATACCACGGGTATGCATCCGAGTCAAGACCTTGCGCGGGGAAACGGTAATGCGTCAGCCCGTCCCGGTCTGCCGGCCGGGGGCGCTGACGCATTACGGGAAACGTGCCGACAGGGCGGTGGTGCTCGTACGCCCGAGCTCTCGCGAGCTCGCCCTCGCGCGCGAGTAGTTAAAAAGTAAAGCACGTTGTTAGGAAGGCCAAGGCCGTGTCGGCGCAGGCCATGCGAGAGTAGAGGCCGAATCTGAGCCGCCGCAAACGGTCGCCCCGTTTGCCAGCGTTGCGCCATGGCACCATCGCCTTCTGCGGGCAGGTCGCAGTGCAGGGCTACTGGATGATACCGCCACCGTCCGTGGACAGGAAGATGCCTTTCAGGTTCATGCGCAGGGCTTCCGGATTGTCGGACGTCTGCAGTGCGTTCTCCTCCGTGACGAGACCCTCGTTGACGAGCCCAAGCAGGCTTTGATTAAAGCTCATCATGCCGTCCTCCTTGCCGCCGGCGATCGCCTGTTCGAGTTTATCGAGCTTGTTCTCGTACAGCAGTTTTGCGACGATGGGGGTATTGACCATGATTTCCACCGCCGGCACAACGCCCTTGCCAGCGGCGCGGGGCAGCAGTCGTTGGCAGACGATGGCCCGCAGGGAGGTGGCCAGGCTTTTGCGCACGTTTTCCCGTTCCTCGAGCGGATACAGGTCGAGGATGCGGTTGATCGACTGTGCCGCGTCGAGCGTGTGGAGGGTGGTGAGGACCAAGTGGCCGGTCTCGGCGGCCGTCAAGGCGGTTTCGAACGTGGTTCGGTCGCGCATTTCTCCGATGACGATCACATCCGGGTCCTGCCGCAGGATGTGGATCAGGGCAGAGATGAAACTTTCCGAGTCGAGCCCGATCTCCCGTTGTTCGATAATGCACTCCTGGTCGGGGAAGGTGTACTCGATGGGGTCCTCGATGGTGATAATGTGCAGGCTTGATGTGGTATTCATGTGTCCGATCATTCCGGCCAGGGTCGTGGATTTCCCCGAGCCCGTGGTGCCGGTGACGAAGATGATGCCGTTGTTGGACTCGGCGATTTTCTTCAAGGTCGCGGGCATGCCAAGTTCGTCGAGGTCCGGAATCTTGCCTTTGACGTGACGGAGCGTCAGCGCCATTTGCCCTCGCTGCCGGTGCAGGTTCGCCCGGAACCGCCCCACGTCCTCCTCCTCGAAGGCGAAGTCGACGTCACCTGTCCTGACGTACGTCTCCAGTTGCTGGGGGGAGGTGATGTCGTTGATGGCGGCGTTCAGGAAGTCAGTGGCGGCAGGGAAATCGACTTCGACCAGTCGGCCGTCGATTCGCAGGGCCACGTTGCAGTCCTCGCGGATGTGCCAATCGGAGGCACCTTCCTGGACGCCGGTGGCCAGAACATCGTGCAGTGGGGAGCGAACCTTCATGGGGAAGTCCTCTAGGGATATTGCGGTTGTGCTTTGCGTCCTGGTGCCGGCGAGGGATCGGGTCCGGCCAAAATTCCGCCTATACCTCGGGCTATTTTAGTCGACGGAAGCGGCAAGTGCAAGCACATGGCCATTCCCCGTGGCGCCCGACACGGTTTTTCGGAGCGTTTCTCGGCCGGAGTCGAGGGTGGGGATCGAGGCGTAAAAGCAATTCTCTGTGCATAACCAAACGGATGCCATCGTCCGCCTTGCGTGGGGGTTGACTTCGGGTGGCACAGCGTTATCTTTTATTGAGAAATCTGGTATGGCGGAAGTTGTTGAGGGCTTTGCCACTGTCATTCTCCACGAGGTTGACGCAGAAAGTTCCAGTCCCGACGAGTCCATCAACGCCAAGGCATTGGGTGGAAGGGTGCCGACATGAGCGTCAGTCCGGAAAAAACGGTTGCGTATCGGTCCGTGATGGAACAGGAGTTGGCGGGCGTCGAGCAGCAGGAATTTGACGTCCGTCCGTCCTTTGTGGAGTCCAGTCGCGAGCCGTGTTTTTGGATCCTCAGCAAGGGTTTGCTGCGGCAGCGGACCGCGCTGAGCACTCAGGCGATCCTGCGGATCGGCACGGAACGCGACGTGTGCGACATTGCGTTGACGGACATGGCCTGCAGTCCGGTGCAGGTGGTGATCATTCGGCTTGAGAATGGTTGGCTGTTGTGCGACACGGGTCGTGAAGGCGCGGTCAAGTTTGACGGGGTGGAGTGCCGGCAGAACGTGATCGGGTTCGAGCAGAACTGCCTGATCGAGATGGGCAAGACGACGATCTTGTTCAATACCGCTGAACGCAAGGGGGCCGCACGGAAGTTCAACGCGGTGGGGCTGAAGTACCCGCTCATGCCCTACGCTGAATTGCCGGGGACGGCGGCGGACTGTCACCTGCGCAATGACAGCGTGGCGATCTCGCTCGACCCCAATGCGCCGTCTCTCAATTTGGATCCGAACGCGGGCCGGACCAGGGGCAAGGCTCTGCTGGTGGGGAAGCACAAGCTTTCCGACGTGCCGATGATCGGCGAGTGGGTGTCGCCGGCGCAAGCGTTTGTGTACTGGGGCGACGATGGCCTCTATATATCCGACTTTGGGGGGCAGAACGATACGATGCTGGACGGGCAGTCGATCAAGTCCGAGCGGGCGTTCCGAATCGAGAATCGCGCGGTGATCAAGATTGGGGACAACGCGATCCAGGCGCGCATGACCGGTGACGTCGCCTCGCGTGCGGCCGAGTTGACGGCGAAGAAGACCGGGACGGCGGGGTTCATGTTCAGCCCCCTGGTGGGGACCGAAGGTGAACCCCTTTACGTTCCGCCCGAGACCGAACCGCGTATGGCCGGCCGTGACTCGGGCGCGGACCTGGTCCTGCCGGACACCTTCGTTTCACGCGCGCACTTCATGGTCATGCCGTTCGACAAACGCGTGATGATCAAGGACAACAACAGTTCGAACGGCACGTACGTCAACGGCCGCGCCATTGATGAGGCGGAGTGCATGCCAGGCGACATCCTGTCCGCCGGCCGGTGCACGTTCCTGATCCACTACGCTCTTTAGGTCGTTGCGCGGACGGGTGTTCAGGGCTCAGATTTCGGGTGTTGGGGAACCCCGTCGGCCCGTGCCGTGCCCCGTGTCATCGCCCCCGACGCAGATCCGTCGACCCAAGCCGCTCGTCATCTCTCCCTTTGCTTTGGTCCTGTGCCGAAGAGGTGCGGTTCAGGTTGGCCACGCCTGCGGGGCAACGTGATGAGCAGTCACGGGCGGAAATGAGTCAGTATCGACCATACTTCTCTGTCATTTCCACCATGGCTTTCAGGTTGTCGAGTTTGGTGTCTGCCGGCACTTCGTCACCGGTGGCGAAAACGTAGCCGCCGCCGTCCATGCCCTCGCGGAGGCAGCGTCGGGCTTCGTTGCGTGCCTCCTCGAGCGAGCCGCGGGCCAGGATGACCGGATCAAAGTTGCCCATGAGGCACATCTTTGTGCCGTACAGTTTCTTGGCCTCGGCGAGGGTGATGTCGCCCTCGTTCGGTTCGAAGGTTTCAACGAAGTGCACCCCGGCGGCGACGAACATGGGCAGCAGGTGCCGGATCTTGCCGAGCGTGTAGAGCCCGAGGTACTTTCCCGGCGTGCGGCGCACGACGTCCATGGCCCGGACGACATCGGGCAGAGCCCACTTCTCGAACATCGTCGGTCCGAGCTGCGAGCCGGTGGCCCAACAGATGTCGAGCCAGGCCACGTCGGTGGGCGAATGGGTGAAGGATTCGATGTTCTTCTCCATGATGCGGCGCTCGACGGCAAACAGCTCGGACATCAGGTCCGGGTAGTCGATCAGGTCAAGCATGAAGCCCTGCATGCCGCGTCGGCTCGCCAGGGCTGTGTAGGCCGGCCCCAGGCCGACACTGGGCATGCCATCTTCGCCCATAAACTCGACCGCCTGTCGGACCAGGCTGTGATCGTACTGGCCACGGAATCCATCGAACATCCGCTGGCGCATGTCGAGGAACGCGCGCCAGTCCGCCACCGTCTTGATCGGGTAGTCGACGGTTGTCGTGATGATGGGGTCGTCCGGCGCGAAGTTTGAGATGCGCAGGCCGGTCATGGTCCGCGTTGGAGTCTGGATCCGCCACTCGGTCGCCTTGGAGCCGTCCGGTCTCGAGCCCAGATCGCGGGTCTGCTCGCTGTAGCCGTCCGGCATGGGGAACACCGCGGAGCAGCCCACCGGACCGCGGTGATGACACGAACCGATCATGCGGTGAACCTCAAACACCGCCTTCCAGTCCGTGCGTTTGAGGAGCTTGTGTGCGAATCGGCAGTGGACCAAGGGCGCCACCGGGACCATATCCGGTTGCTCGCCTTTGACGGCGGCCAGGAAGCGTTGTTTTGGGGTCATGGTTTGGCTCCTCCAAGGGGGGGGCGTCGCGTGTCGGGGGGACCCGGTGGCGGTTCTGGGGGTCACTTTGCCAGGGCTCGGTCGCGGATGGTGCGGGCGGTCTGGCGGACGCTTTCGGGGTCGGTTGCCTGGTGGACACCGATGGAGCGCAAGCACTTGGCGCCGGCTTCGGCGTTCGGGCATGCCCCGGGCACGTACTGGACGTGAGCGGGCAGCGGAATACCGAGCGATGTGCGGCGTTCGCGCTGCATCTTCTGGTACTCTTCCTCGAGGTAGTTGATCTCCACGTAGGCGCCTTGCCCGGCCGGGACGCGCACCGGGTAGGCCCAGTAGTTCGGGACCGTGTTCGGGTAGGCCTGCGCGAGTTCTACGCCCGGCACATTGCCCAACTCCGCCTCGATGATATGGACCAGGGCCTTGCGGCGTTCGGCGAACTCCGGGAGCTTGGGAATCTGCGCCAGGCAGACCGCGCCCTGCAGTTCGCTCATGCGGTAGTTGTGGCCGAAGCCGAAGTGGCCGCGACGCGTGAACCCGGCCAGGGGTGTGCTCTTCGGCGCTTCCAGGCCATAGCCGTACCAGGGCATGCCGCAGTTGGAGAAGAGCACGGCGCGTTTGTACGCTTCCGGATCGTCGGTGACAAAGATGCCGCCTTCGCCCGAGGTCATGTGCTTGCTTTGCTGGAGACTGTAGCAGGCCACGTCGCCGATCGTGCCGGTCTTGCGGCTGCGGTGCGTGCAGCCGAAGGCCTGGGCGCAGTCCTCGATGACTTTCAGATTGTGCTTGCGCGCCACTGCCATGATTTCGTCCATGGGCGCCGGCTGGCCCCACAGATGCACCACGATGACGGCGCGGCTGCGCGGCGTGATGCGTTTCTCGATCCCCTCGGCGGAAATGATCATGCTCCGCGGGTCCACGTCGGCGAAGACCGGAACACAGCCGCAGGACACGACGGGGAAGGAGACGAAGATCGGCGCACTGGCCGGACAGATCACCTCGTCGCCTGGTTCCAGGCCGAGGCTGGCCACGGCGGTTTCGTCCGCGCAGGTGCCGGAGGACAGGCCCAGCACGTACTTGCGGGGCAGCCACTTCCCAAACTCGTCCTCGAAACGCGCGGTGAAGTTGGTCCGGCTGGTGCCGCGCCAGAGCTGTCCGCTCTCGATCACCTGACGCAGGTTCTCCAATTCCTCACGGCCGAAGCACGGTGTTGTTGCCATTTTCGGTTTCTCCTCGGTTCATTGCTTCCACGGGGCTCACAATCTGGCTTTGACAGGACTATGCCTCACGATGCGGCTCTCCACAACGGACGTTTCTTGCTCTTCCGGTGGAATATCTTGCGGTCCCGGGGTAGCGTACGAACGAATGCCAAGGGATGAGAGGTTTCAGTGTTCAGGTTTCAGGTGTCAGGCAAGCCGGCAACGGTTGGGAGACGCGTCTGATAGGTCGGATGCGTTGGGGCTGGCTGATCGGTTCCCCGCTGAAACCGGAAACCGGAGACCTGAAACCTCCCGCGCTCGCAGGACCGCACCATGGCAGACACGAAGCAACAGAACCAAACTCGCCGGGACGACCGAGCGGTGACGCATTTCCGCCGTGATCGGGCACGGGACTGGGACGACTCCGCGGAGCTGGCGGCGGTCACGCCGGAGTTCGTGTTTGTCCACCTCGACGAGATTCCGCGGCGCTGGGCCTGCAAAGTGGAGACATTCCCGCACTACGAGCTGGTCTACGTGTACGGTGGCGAACTCCGCATGTGGCTGGCGGGGACGACGCACCGCGGCGAGTCGGGTGATTTGTTCGTGGTAAAGCCGGGTGTGCCGCACCGCGAGGAGTCGCCGCCGGACGAGAGTTCGCAACTGCTTTGCCTGGCCACGGCGTTCCGCCGCAGGGACGGTACGGCGTGCGAGTTCCCTCTGCCGCTGCCCGACAAGGTTCACGTCGCGTCCGGCGACCTGGTGGAGCGCAGCCTGCACGCGATCGCTGCGGAGGTCTACCACAAACAGGTCGGATACTCGGCCGCCATTGCCGCGCACACGATGCGGATCTTCATCGACCTGCTGCGCGCCGAGCGCGCAGTCCAGGTGCCGGCGGTCGACCTGCACAAGATCCGGCGCACGCGCCTGGTCTCGGATGCGCGGCGCTTCATCCAGGAAAACCTGGCCACACCGCTGAGCCTGGCACACGTGGCGCAGCATTTCTTCGTGAGCCCGTTCCACTTCAGCCGCGTGTTCAAAAACGAGGTCGGCGTCTCGCCCATGGCGTACCTGACGCAAGCGCGCATGGAGCGTGCCCGGCAACTGCTTCTCGAACCGGATGCGACCGTGAAAGCCGTGGCCATGGAGGTCGGCTATCCAGACTCGCACTACTTCGCCAAGGTCTTTGTCCGCGAGCAGGGCCTGACTCCGACCGAGTTCCAGCGCCGCAATGTGGCCCCGACGCGATGAGGGGACGCCGGGAGTGGATCAGGCAAGGCGGAGACACAGGAGCGAAGGAAGTACTGTAATCACTCAGGCCGAACCCGTCCGTTTGGTCCGATGGGTCTGTTTTGGTCCGTTACTTCTTCCGGGAGACCATGCCATGCCCCAACGTCCCAACATCCTCTACATCTTTACGGACCAGCAGTCCGGGGCGGCCATGAGCTGTGCCGGGAACCCTGATCTGGCGACGCCCGCCATGGACCGGCTCGCGAGCGCGGGGACACGCTTCGACCTCGCCTACTGCACCCAGCCGCTGTGCACGCCGTCCCGGGCCAGCATGTTCACCGGGCGCATGCCGCACGAGTGCAAGACACCGCGCAACGGCCAGAGCATTGCCGAAGACCTGCGCCCGTTCGAGTTGGGCCGAGTCTTCCAACAGGCGGGGTACGACTGTTTCTACGGCGGCAAGTGGCACGTGCCGCAGATTGCCATGCCTCCTGAGAACGACCACGGGTTCCGGGTTTTCGCGGGGTTCAACGACCGGCTCCTGACCGGCGCCTGCATCGACACATTGCGGGCCTGGGCCGGGCAGCCCGCGCACTCGCGCCAGCCGTTTCTCATGGTGGCCAGCTTCGACAACCCGCACAACATCTGCGAGTGGGCGCGGAACATGCCGTTGCCCTGGGGCGAGATCGGCGCGCCGCCACCGCCCCGCGAGTGTCCGAACCTGCCGCCGAACTTCGCGCCGGCGCCGTTCGAACCGGAAATCGTCCGGGTCGAGCAGGCGTGCAACTGGGTGATCTATCCATACCGCCTGCGAGCGCCGGAGGACTGGCGGCAACTGCGCTGGGCCTATTTCCGGCTCGTCGAAAAGGTGGACCGCGAGCTGGGCCGTATCCTGGATGCCCTGGCTGAACTCGGTCTTCAGGACGATACGGTGGTCGTCTTCTCCAGCGACCACGGCGATGGCCACGGCGCGCACCAGTGGAACCAGAAGAGTGCGCTGTTCGAGGAAGTCGTTCGTATCCCATTGATCGTACGCGCTCCGGGTGGGAAGAGCGGGGTGTGCGATCACAACCACTTGGTATCCAATGGTCTAGACCTGCTGCCGACGCTATGCGACTACGCCGGCATCTGTCCGCCGCCAGGCTTGCGTGGCGGTTCACTGCGGCCGCTCGTCGAGGGTCGCGAGCCGCCCGCAGCGTGGCGTGACTCACTGGTCGTGGAGACGATCTTCGACGGCGGGCGGGGGTATGACACCGCGGGGCGTGCGCTACGGACGCGACAGCACAAGTACGTCCTCTACGACCGCGGCCGCTACCGCGAACAGCTCTTCGACATGGAGCGCGACCCGGGTGAGATCGTCAACCTGGCCGTGGAGAGTCGGCACCAGGAACTGCTCAACGACTGCCGCCGCCGACTGGCCGCGGCACTGCGCGAAACGGGCGACCCGTTCAAGGTCCCGGCGCCAGAACCGGGCAGGGACTCCATGACGGGTGTCCAGTGAGAGTCTGAGCCCCAAGCCACAGCGAGAGGAGTGATCGGCCGATGGAGACAATCCCAAGCGAGAGCGAGTTCAAGGATCATATCCTGGAGTTTCACATGAGCGGGATAGAGACCCCGTTTCTCTATGAAGTCCCCGAGTCCGAGTATGATCGGGCGCTTGGCGTGCTGGGTTCGGAGAAGGCGGCCACAATGCCGGACCCGCGATTCTTCTGCTTCGACACGAAGGGCGGACTCACGGTGGCGGTGTCCCTGCGTGACGTCGACCTGATCCGCTACTTCTGGGAGCCGTTGAAGCACCGTGAACACAATCCGCCGGAGGACGTACCGGAACCGGAGGAGACCAAGCTGTACTTCCGTGGCCGCGCAGAGCCGTTCGTCACCGGTGTCGAGACGCCCGAAGAACTCTTTGCCCTGGCCATCGAACTCGATGGTGAAATCAGCGCGACCGACGCGTTCATTGTCTTCCCCGACGAGTCAGGGGAGCAGGTGGCCTTCAACGCGAATCGACTGGTGCTGTTCGAAGCGCCAACCGTCCAGATCTCGGAAGGACGGCGTATCAGCCTGGGCCAGGATGGGAGCGGAGATGAAGACGGGGCGTTCTGATGTGGCCGTGGCGTCACTTTGGCGTCGGCCGGTAGGATCTGCTTGGCGGAGCCAGCTTCCTGAGAGGTCTTCCTCCGTTAGGGCTATGTACTTGACTCAATCTGCCACAACCTGTAGGGGAAAGACGGTTTGGTGCACGAATGGGATGCGCCCGTTCGTAGTGTGCTCGCAGTGCGCAGAACGAGAGTGACGCGCCAAGAGCATACGTGGCGTGGCGCGGGGATGGTGTCTTGCCCGGCGGACGGCCGCCGGGCTTGCGACACCACTACGAGCGGAGTCGCGCGGTTGTGACCAGGCCCTGTCACCCGCACAGGAAGGAACAACGACACAACCGGCAGGGGGGGGGGAGTCAACAATGCTACTAAGGTTCTCGGCGACG
>MHBL01000121.1 GCA_001803235.1 Lentisphaerae bacterium RIFOXYA12_64_32 | reverse complement strand
CGATCATGCGCAGTTCGCGGCCGAAGCGTTGCCGGAAATGCTCCGGCGTCGCGCCCCAGGTCCCGGGCTCGATGGGGAACAACAGGTTGATCCCGGAATCCATCCAGTTCGGGGTTAGCGGTTCGACCATGCCGTCCGAATCCAGTCCGTAGAGGGGAACCTTGAACTCGTTGAGCTTGCTGCGGATCTTGCGATAGCCCTGCGTCACGCAACGGTCGAAGATCGTGGGGCTGACCAACGGCCCGGTCTTGCCGCAGATATCCTCCCAGCCGAATCCCAGGTCCGGCGTGACCCCGGCCGCCTTCATGCGCGGCAGCACCTGGTCCAGACCCCAGCAGGTCAGATCCGCGAGCGTGTTGACCATGTCCGCGTAGCAGTCCGGGGCGTCATACATCAGGTAGGACATGTTCTCTACGCCCATCCAGTTGCGGATCCAGCCCATCATGGACGCCGTCCCCACAAGAATGGGCAACCCGGAGGCATCGACGTTGCGGATCTGCTGGTCGAGATTGGCCGGAACCCGGGCCGGGTCGGGCTGCAGGCGCTTCTTGTATTCCGGCCAGTCGGTGGCCGTTTTAAGAGTGAAATCCATGTAGTGCGGGATGCAACTGCGCTGCTTCCAGGCCTGCTGGATCACTCCGTCCTTGGCGCGGAAGACACGGTACTCCGCAGTTTCCCGGAGTGTCTCCTCCGTGAACTCCGGCAGCAGCCCGAGGTTGATTCCGATTCCCGTCCACATCGGCACGGCGCCGAAGAACTGGTGGATGTTGGCGCCCTCAGGCAGCCCTTCGCGCTTCCAACGCTCCAGGGTTTCCGGCCAGCCGGTCCAGTGGATCACCGGCATGCGGTCGAACTCGCCGTAGTGCATGATGTTCTGCCAGAGTTCGCGTGTGGTCATGGTGCGCTATCTCCCTTAGTTCTCAACCTGTGCGGGCAAATCCGGCGTCGTGGACGTACGGCCGCGGTGGCTCGGCGCGTCCCGCGCCGAAGCGGGGTACCTCGGCCGGTCCCCGGTCGAGAGCCTCGGTCCGGGACGGACCCGAGCACCCTGCCGCGGTCCCGGAGGTCCCGCGCCACTGCCAGCCGGCGCCTACCGCGTGCCGCCGTCCGCCGTCGCGGCCGGCAGTGTGAGCACGCGCACGTTCGCAACTACACCATTAAGGAAATAGTCCTTGCCGCCGGCGACGCCGATGCGCAGGTCACCTTTCCACGGTGCAGGCAGCGCGCAGTCCTTGATTTCCTGCGGCAACCCGTCGATCAGCAGCCGCGCCTGTTTTCCGTCGTGTTCATAGCGTACGGTACTGAACCGGCCGAGCGGCAGCGGTTCGCGCGACGTGAGGTAGGTGGCCTTGTCCGGGCCGGTCCCGGCAAAGTGTTCCACCACGACGCGCAGTTGTTGATTGAGCATCATCCGGAACCCCGAGTTCTGGTACGAGCCGCACTCGACGAGCCCGCCGAAGTAGCCGCCGGGCGTGCCATCGGGCGCGACCTCGATTTCGACCGCGACCGGTGCACCGTCGGCGAGCGGGCCGGTGTCGAGACGGGCGGTCAGACCCTGGCCGCCGCTCAGGCGCAGTCCGGCACGGCCATTGAGTGTGGCGGGCGTTCCGGCGCCTTGGAGTGGCGAACCGCCGGCGGTCGCCGGGACCGTGCCGTCGGCGAAACGGCCACAATCCCACGCGGCCGCGGTACGCGCCCCGCCGTTGTCCTCGACCCCGAACGTGACCGCCACCAGGACCAGTTGCGTTTCAGCCAGGTTTGCGATCACCTCGACGGAGGCGATGGGCGTGTCCGGGTGCGGGTTATCCCAAGGCATGCTGTAGATGCCGATCGGCGCGGTCTTCTCGTTGCGTCCAGTCCAGGCGACCTGCGCGCCCGCCAGCGGCGCCGGGTTCCACCAGTCGGCAATCTCCTGGCCTTGCCGGACGGGGATCGTCACGCGCGTGCCGTCGGTGTAGACCACCTCGTACCGCGCCACCTCGATGCCGTAGCCGCCGGGCGATGTCCAGCAACCGGCGTGCAGGAACCAGACCCGGTCGGCTTTGACGCCGCCGCCGGCGATCCCGCGCGCTTCGGTCGGCGCTTCCGGCCCGTGCGGGCCGCCGCGGAACGTCAGCACCGCTTTGCCGTCGTTGGCCTTCGGATCGAGCAGCCGGAACGTGGCGCCGCTGAAGTTCACCTCCGCGGGGAACGTTTCGCCCGCGACCGCCATGCCGCCCACCTTGCCGGTGTGGTTGATGAGGAAGTAGCGCATGTCGTTGTCACCCTGGTCGGTCCAGCCTCCCTGGCCGTCGCCCGCGACCTCGTCGCAGTAGGATCGGTTCGCGTGCGGCGCGAGGTCGAGATACGCGAAGCGGTAGCGTTTCGAGGGCGCGATGCGGAATCCGGCGCCGATGTTCCGCGCCAGGCAGCTCACCAGGCGCGTGACGCGCTCCGTCTCGGCGGCCAGGGCCTTGTCCCAGGCGAACTGGTCGATCACCACCCAGCCTTTGCCCACAGGCACGGCCACCAGCAGTGCGGGCTCGGTCAGCAGCACCGCCGCGTGCAGGCCGGGCGTGGTCAGTCCCGGGCCGCCGAGCGACGCGGTGGCCTTGCCGCCACGCGCCCAGTACAGGTCGCTGCTGCCGATGCCGGCGGTGAACGGATGCTCGCCGCGTCGCACGCAGCCGAGAGCGCCTTTCGGCAGCGCCGCGAACTCCGGCTGCCATGGCAGCAGCGGCGCCACGGCGGTTGCGGTGTTCGCATCCAACCCGCGCAGCCACAGGACGCCGCCGGCTTCGACTTCACCGCGCAGGCGCTGCAATTCGGTTGGATTCGGCGGGTTGCCGGCGTCGATCAGCACCGGTCCGGCCCCGTCGAGACCGTCGGTGGTCATCACGCTGCAGGCGGCGAGCACGCCACGCGCGTCCGTCGAGACTCCCGCAGCCAGGCGCAGCGCCGGGGCGGGCTCAGCGGGAGCGGCGGCCAGGACGGCGCGCACGGCCTGAGCGAGGATGCGGCCGGCGGCGGGTTCGACCGCGACGCGGTCCGCTAGCAGGTACTGGCAGAACGTGACCGCGCCCTTGCCGTGCCGCAGTTCGGCGAGCGGTGACCAGTGCATGCCGTAGCGGCCGCCGCTGGCGGCGGCAGGTGCGGACGGGCCGGCGGAAGGGCGCACCAGGCTTTCCGTGACCACTAGGTGGTCCGGGCGCCAGAAGCGCAACTGCCCGTCGGCCAGTCCGGCCAGGGCGGGGTGCTCAGCCTGGCGCCAACTGAATGAGGCGGCGTGCTTCGGGTCAATGTCCGGTTGGCCGGGGACGAACAGGTCGAGAGCGGTCTGGTGCAGCACCAGCACGCGCCCGCCGCGCTCCGCGAAGCGTGCCGCAGCGGGAAGGTCCGCCTTGGCCGCCACGCCTTCACCGATCACCAGCAGGCGTTTGCCGGCCAGCGCGGCGTCGTCGCACGGGCCGGGCGTCAGTGTCAAGCCCAGGGTGGCGAGGACCTTCACGGTAGCGCCGTCAGGGGCGTCAACCAGGGCGACGGCCGCGGCGTCGGCCCCCGCCAGGCTGGCCCTTGGGCTTACCCACAGATCCTCTTCGTGGCGGCCCAACTCGTACGGCCACGGGCCGCGCATGCAGCACAGGCGCACGACCAGCCGGCCGCGGACCTGTTCCGAGACCGACGGCGGCTTGATGATGATGGTGACTTCCTTCGACTCGCCCGGCTCGACGTGGCAGGGGATATGCCGCTCGGCCCACACTTCGCGGCCGTCGATCAGCAGGCCCGCCTGGACATGGACATCGTTCCACGACATCGTGTGGTCGTTGGCGACGAAGAAGCGGCGTGGGAACTCCTCGCCGCCGAACGCCGTCGGATAGTAGTCGAGCGGTGCGACCAGCACGAACGGCATGAGTTGACGCCCGATACCGGTCCACGGGTTCAGGCAGGCCACGCCGGCGGCGCGGTAGTGGTCGGTGCTCATCTTGACCATGCGGATCCAGGCATTGTCCTCGCGCGGCATGATCTGGTCGCGGCCGTTCATGGCTTGCCAGCGCCACTTGGTGACATCGTAGGCGTCGTCGCCCGCATAGGAGGTGTAGCGTTCCGGCTCGTCGCCGTCCTGGCAGTAGTACTCGCCGATCATCAGCGGCCGGTCCCAGGTGAAGTCGGCACGCCAGGAGTGGTTCGGGCCGTCCTTCTTCAGCCACGCGAGGTCGTTTGGCACGACCCAGCCGCTGTTGTCGTATTTCTTGCCGACCGTGCCCGCGTCGCCTTCCGGGTAGTGGATACCGATCGTGTCGAGCCGCCCGGCCCAGGTGATCTCGGCGTCGCCCTGGAGCAGACGCGTCGGGTCCTCGGCGCGCACTGCTTTCACGAGCGGGTCAGCCGCGGCCATGTGCTCCGGACTGGTGCTGTCCCAGAACGTCTCGTTGGTCATGCTCCACAGGATGACCGACGGATGGTTGCGGTGCCGGCGTACGAGCCGGCGCATGGTCTCGGCCGTGTTCGGCACCCACGCGTCGGCCTGCGCGATGGGGAACGGGACGTTGCTGTTCTGGTAGAATCCCCAGAACTCGGGGATCACCATCAACCCGATCGCGTCCGCCGCCGCCAGGACATGCGGACTGATGAACTGCAGGTGCTGGCGGATGCAGTTGAAGTTCGTGATCTCGTCGCGGACGTTGGGGAACACGCGGTCGCGCGGGGTGCCGGGCCCGGTCAGCCAACTGTTGCGCAGCAGGACCTGGCGCCGGCCGTTGAGCAGGAAGTCGCGGCCCTTGGCGGTGAACTCGCGGAACCCGAACGTCGTCGCGAACCGGTCGGTCACGGAGTCGCCCTGGCGCAGCTCCGCGACCGCACGGTGCAGGTTGGGCGTGCCCGGACTCCACAGCAACGCCGCGAGCCAGTCGGCGCCCGCCGTGACCGTGCGCGTCTCGCCCGGCGGCACGGTGAGGGGCGGCGCTGCGAGCGAGAGCTGAGCCACACCGTTGGGGTCGATGATGGTGACCATCGGCGTGCCCGTGCGCGCGTCGGCGCCGGCGTTCACCAGAGTCAGTTCAACATCGATGTGCTTGTTGGTCACGGACGTCTTCACGAACACGTCGTCGACGCGCAGTTCCGGTACGAACTCGAGCCGGACGGAGTCCCAGATGCCTGGCATCGTACCGGCGATGGGCGCGGTGAACGTCTTGCGGTCCGGGTCCCACAGCGCGGCGCGGCCGGTCACGCCGATCACCAGTTCATTGGCGCCCGGGCGTAAGGCTTGCGTGACGTCGTAGGTGTTCGGGGCCATGCCGAGGTCCGAGCCGCCGACCTTGGCGCCGTTCAGCCACAGCGCACTGCGCCAGGCAATGCCGTCGCAGCGCAGCAGCGCTCGCTGTCCCTGCGGCACGCCACCGGGCACGTCGAAGGTGCGGCGGAACCACGCCGCCTGTTTGTCGGCGCGCGCCGGGCTCCTGCCGTCCTCGGCGATCACCTTCTTCAGGTCCGCGAAGTACGGGCCGATATCGTTGCTGTCGATCAGCCCGGTCTCAGGGTGCGGCACCGGGTGCGGTTTCCAGCCGTCGGCCGGCGGCGGGAACGGCAGCGCCAGTTCGGCCGGGCGCGCTTCCCAGGTGCCGGCCAGGTCGAATGCCGCGCGTGGCCCCTCGGCGACAGGACCGGGCGCTACGGGCGTTTCCGCCGCGCTGAGTCCGGCGCAGGCGATGAGGGGCAGGAGCGGGAACATGCGCGCGACCTGCCACGCGATCGTTCCAGCGCAGGCTGGGGCTGAATGCGTCATCGTTGGTGTCCTTGTTTCGTTGGGAGAAATTCGGAGGGGAAGATAACGCCCTGGCGTGGCGAAACAAGAACAGGCGTGTGGATGCGGACGCGGAAGCGTTCCCGGCTGCGTCATGCCGCGCCCGCGGATGAGAAGCCCGCACACCTCACGCTGACTGGCCATAAGGAATACCTCGGTGGTGTGTGGAAAGTGGAACTCATGGATGCCAAGACGGTTACAGCGTTAGAAGGCAGCCGGCCGGCACTGACCATGCGCGCACTCGGCCAGGGCACGGTGGCATACCTGGCCGGGACCGGGCCGGGCTACCCGGACGAAGGGTTCATGGCGTCGGTCCTGCACGCGTTGGGAAAGGGTCCCTCGTATACGGTCTCCGCTGGTCGTGCGGACGCCGCACTGCTGTGCACGCTGCGCGGCAAGCCGGGGGCAGGTGGTCCTCCACGTCTGCGACCTGTCGGCACGCGTGAACGGCAAGGCGGTTGACGTGGATACCCCCGAGTACACCGACCTCAATCCGTCCGCGGATGGCGTGACGGTCACGTTGCCGTTCCCCATGCAGCCGACGAACGTGCGCGCGTTGCCTGTCGGCACGCTCGTGTCGAGCGAGTGGAAGGACGGCGTGTTGCGGCTCGGTTTCGAGACGTTGCAGTCGCACGCGGCGGTGATCGTGGATGCGGACGTCGCAGCACCGTTGCCGTTGCTGCCTGTGGCGACCGCGTCGAACCCGACACGGTTCCATCCGGCGGGCGCGAACTTCGCATTCGCTGACGATTTCGAGGACACCGCGCCCGGCAGTCCGCCGGACAAGCCGTGGCTGGCGTGGAACCGCAACGGCACCGCGATCACCGTGACCAAAGACTTCGCCGCGAGCGGGCGGCGTTCGCTGCAGTTCACCGAAGCGCCGGGATCGAGCTTCTTTCCGTACATGCATGTCCCGGTCTCGCCGTTCCGGCGCGGGACTGCGCGCAGGTTTGCATCAGGCCGGTCGCGAAGGATCTGTCAAGGAGCCCGCATCGACGCGCCCTAAAAGGCGGCACTCAGACGGAAACGCCGGAGTAACAGATTTGGTATGACCGTGCGGTCGTTGCCCGGGAGGGGGGCGCTGACGCATCACCGGATTTCCGGCGCGAGGGTGGCAGCGGGGACGCCGTGAGCTACACTACGCATGGTCTCGTAGTGGCCGTTAGCTCAGGCTTCTTGTTGCGGAATCGAGAGCCGGATAGGGAGTCAGTTGCAAGGAGGTAGCCGGATGATCCCGACCGTCGACTTCTTCGGAACACAGGTCAGCAGGCTGTTCCTGGGGGACAACCCCATCAACGGGCACAGTTACATCCCGGATATCTGCTCCGGCGACGAGATGATGGACTACTTCACGGCGCAGCGTGTGGTCGAGTCGTTCTTCGCGGCCGAGAAGCTGGGCTATACCACTTGCCTGCCGCTGGCTAACGGCTTCATGCTGCGCGTGATCCGGCAGCACCGGAACGAGGGCGGGAAGATGAATTGGATCTTCCAGCCCTTTCCGCCTATTGCCATCGAGGTGAATGTGCGCCAGATGATGGAGTGCAATCCGATCGCCACGTATCATCAGGGCACCACCACCGATGGCTTGGTCGAGGCCGGGAAAGTCGATGTCCTGCGCGACAACATCAAGAAGCTCAAGGCATTGGGCAAGCCGGTGGGGTTGGGGACGCACGTGCCGGAGACCATTTTGCGCTCGGAGGACGAGGACTGGGGCGTGGATTTCTACATGGCGTGCCTGCACAACACCCGCAAGCGGGGCGGCGAAGCGAGTTCCTTCATCACCGGCAAGAAGAAGCATCTGAAGTTCTTCATGGAAGACCGACCGGAGATGTTCAAGGTGGTACGGCAGGTACAGAAGCCGTGTATCGTCTTCAAGGTCCTGGCCGGCGGGCAGATCTTCTACGACAAGACGCCCGCGGAGATTCCGGGCGTGGTGGAAGCGACGTTCCGCGAGACGTTTGCGAACATCAAGCCGACCGACCTGGCGACCGTTGGTTTCTTCCAGCGGGACACGGACCAACTGAAGGAAAACGCCGAGATCGTCAGGCGCGTGCTCGGTGCGTGAGCGGGCGGTGGCTCGGCGCGTCTCGCGCTGAAGCGGGGTGCTCGGGCCGGTTCCCGGCCGAGGACCTCGGGGCGGAACGGCCCCGAGCACCTTGCTGCGGTCCCGGAGGTCCCGCGCCACGGGCCGCTCAGTGCCTGACCCGCGCGGCTGTTGGCGAAAGGATGTGAGATGAGAAGCAAGGTCATTGCCGGGGCTGTGTTGCTGTTCGTCGTGCAGGTGCAGGGCGTGGACCTGCTGCGCGAGACGGACACGCCGAACCTGGGCGTCAGCATTCCGTTCAGCCTTGCCGACAGCGAATGGCGCAGCAAGCGGATGGTCTGTCCGGACAAGCTGACGGGTGCCGAGCGGACCTGGTCCGGACCGGACTTCTTCGAGGGCGAATACGGCAAGCCGTGCGTGTTCAGCGAGGACTGGGTCAAGGACTTCGGCTATGCCAGTGGACCCTACAAGGTCGAGGGCGGGGCTCTGATCTTCACGACTGCGGCAAAGGGGTTCTCCTTCGGGTTCGGACCTGAGCCCGGCAAGGATGACGGGCGTCCGGCGATTCGGTTTGGCTTCAACTGGGGCGGGCACAACAAGGATCTCTACCGTCTGCGCATGGAGATCGAGCAGAGCGTGGACGAGTCGGAGTGGGGCTTTGAGCTGGCGAAGCCGAAGGGCGACGGGTACAGCGGCAAGCCGAAGGCGTTCAAGGTCAAGGGCAAAGGACCGCTGGTCGTTGAGGAGGACATCGGGCTGGTGCGCGAGGCCACGACGCAGTTTGCGTCCGGGTTCCGGTTCACGTGCACGACGCCCGGGAGCGAGATCAGGATCAGGAGCCTGAAGATCGCGTCCGGTTCCGCCATGGTCTGCTTCCGCAAGACGTTCGAACTGCCCAGCGTGCCTGTTGCGGCGCACTGCACGTTTGCCGACACGGAGGTGTTCAGTCTGCACGTCAACGGGAAGCTCGTCCAATCCGGCACCGGCATCTACCCCTGTGGCATTGTGAAAACTGTCGACTTGACGCCGTTCCTGCAGGCCGGGACGAACGCGCTGGCGTTTGAGCGCGAATATGTTACGTGGGTGGCGCGCAGTCCCGATTTGCTGTTCGAGGGCATGGCCGTGGACCGCGATGGCCAGATCACGCGGATCCTCGGTGACGCGTCGTGGCGCTGTTCGGTGACGCGGCAGGACGGCTGGGTGGCGCCCGCGTTCGACGACTCGGCCTGGGCGGCGCCCGTGTTGAACGACCGGACAATTGAGAGTGACATGGCCGATGGCAAGCGCGTGTTCATTGGCGTGAACCCGAAGTACATGGGGCTGCTCGACACCGGACCGGTCGGTCGGGCGTATCCCGTGTTCGACGTCGGCGAGACGCCGCAGTTTTGGGCCAGGCTTCCAATCGGCGTCAAGAGCACGTTCGATGTCGCGCTCGATGTCTGCAAGGGCGGCACCGACGAGGTGATCGAGAGCATCAAGGGCGAGGCGATCCCCGCTGAGGGCAACGTTGCCGCCTGGTCGTTCGCGCCGAAGATTCGCGAGGCCGGGCCGTACAGGTTGCTCTGGCGTTTGGTCGGGAAGGATGGCAGCGCGGTCGAGACGCGGCGTGACGAACTGGTGCTCGTCGGGCCGGTGCCGCAGGACGAGGTGGCGTTGGCGGACTTCGAAGCAAACTTCGAGCGCCGTCTGAAACTCGTCACGAAGATCGACTGCGCCGCGCCCGCACCGCCGGAGACCGAGTTCATCGATCACGCCGGAATGTACAACGCGCCGGCGATCAACAAGGGCAAGGTCGTGGAGCAGGACGGCATGCGCTACCGCGAGACGGGCACGGGCCGCTGGGACTACTTCGCGTACCGTCTGCACCTGCGTGAGCGCGGCGAACCGTACCTGGCCGAGATCGTCGTGCCTGACAACAAGGACCGCTACATCTATTCCGGGATCACGGAGAACTACCCCGTCGGGTTCATGAACAATGTCCCGTCCGGTTCGACCGGTTGGTACACGGCGACGGGCACCTGCTACACGGGCGTCCGCTATCCGCTGTCCGGCGGCACGAAGAAGCTGCGGTACGTGTTCTTCCCGGCGAGCTTCAACTCGTCCGTGGTCGTGATGAGCGGTTTCGGCGGGCACCCGGCCGCGGCGTGCGAGATCAACATCTACAAGATCGAGGGCGGTCTGCCGGCGCTGAAGGTCCCGGAGACGGAGCGGATGTTCGGCTCGCACAACGAGCGTATGTCCACCATGCGCCTGACCACCGGCATGTGCGAACTGCCCGGCGAGTTCGACAAGGGTTTGGCCGTCGGTCCGCACCGCGACGCGTACTGTAATTGGTATAGGACCCTGGCACGCAAGATCGCCCTGCTGCGCTTTCAGGGCTACAACATGTCGGTCGAGGGCGTTTACATGTACAACCAGGGCGAGTATCCCTCGATCAAGCACAATGTGCGGGTGGCGGATGGCGCCGATGTCGATCCGGTCGCCTTGATGATCAGGATGTACAACCTCAACCGCATCAAGGTCTTGCTGGGCTTCGAGTACTTCGCTTCGCCTCAGGTCTATATCCAAGGCAAGGCCGGGATCAGCGAGCGGCGCATGTGGGCGGGCGAGCGCTCGACCCGCCTCGTGGACCGCTATGGACGTCAACTCGTCGGGTACATGAACAGCGGCTTCAATTTCCTCAACCCCGACGTATCGGCCATCATGCTCGATTGTCTCTCCGAAATCTACCGGCGGTACGATGGCGCGGGTGACATCGCCGGGCTGTTCCTGGTCAACGGCTTCTGGTGGCTCCCCTCCTTCAACACGGGCGCATTTCCGGATCTCACCGACTTGGAGATCGGCTACGACGACGACACCGTTGAACGGTTCGAGACGGAGACTGGAATCAAACTGGGAATCGACCCGAAGGCGGCGCAACGCTTCCAGAAGCGCTATGAACTCATCACCTCCAAGCACCTTCAGGACTGGCTGGTCTGGCGCGCGCGGACGATGAAGGATTTCTACGGGCAGATCGCCGCGCGCATCCAGGCTGGCAAGTCGAAGTGGCGGCTCTACCAGTTCCCGACAGTCGACTCCCGGCAGCAGACGCCGTTTCTCGACCCGGACTCGAGGCGGGCGGAGCGTGACGCGTACATGGCGAAACGCTTCAAGGAGTTCGGCGCGCCGCTGGACCTGTACCGGACGCAACGCGACTCCACGATGGTCGTGCCGCTCGGGTGCTGGTCGAAGTTCGGTGCGCCCGGCGAGAACTTCGACTACGTCTATGGATGGAACAAGAACCCCGGCTCGCGGGCCATCGTCGAGGAACTGGGCACATTCTACGCCGGGACCTGCAACGGATTGGACGAGGTCGACTCGCCCGCCGATGCGGCCAAGCAGTGGCTGTTCAAGGGCACGGCTCGCGGCGTGTTCACGCCTCGGGCCGTCGAGGACCGCGCCATGAACGAGTTTGTCGACGCGACGATGTCCGCACGCGTGCCGACGGTCGTATTCGATCAGTGGCTCGACTGCAATCTGGAGACCGGGTTCGGCGCGCAGCTCCGGCGTTTCGCCAGGTCGTACTACGCCACGCCGGATGTCGCGTTCGGGATGGTTCCGGCTGAGGCGTGCAAGGGTGTTTTCGCGCAGACCGCAGCGCTCCCGGACGGTGCGACTTGTCTGCGCCTCGTCAACAACTCGCCGTATCCGTCGACCGGTCACGTGAAGGCGTCGGCCAAGTCGGTCTACGACCTGGTCTGCGACCGCGAGATGCCGTTGACGGTGGACGGCAAGTTCGAGTTGGCGCTGAAGCCGTGCGACGTCCGCGTCTTCCGCATCTCCGGGCCTGAGGGTGCGGTCGAGTGCCGGTTCGCGTTTGCCGCCGCGGTTGAGCGCGAGTTGTTCGACCAGGCGCAATTCGTCCTCAAACAAGAGACGCTCCTGCGGCAGGTCCCCGGCGACATGGTGGCGCGGATGTACAATGGCGTGGCGTGCAGCGACGCATTCGCGCTCTGGACCGCGATGGACGACTTCGAGGTGCTGGCCCACGTCCGCGCGGGAAAACTCATGCTGAAGGCGATCGAGAACCAGAAGGCCTTTCTCGGTGCTTTGGACACGACGGGCGTCGGGCGGATCGACTGCGGCGCGTCCAGCGTCTTCACCGACGCGAAGGGCAATCGCTGGCTCCCTGACCAGGAGTTCAGGGGCAACGAGGCGTATGGCAATATCGGCGGGAATGTGGTCAACCGGGGCAACATCGAGATCCGGGACGACGTCGCGCCCGGCATCTACCGGACCGAAATCTATGCCGGCAAGCTCGGCTACGTGATCCCGCTTCCGCCCGGCAAGTACGACGTCCGGCTGCATTTCGCCGAGACGTACATCAACAACACCAAACCGGGGATGCGGCTGTTCAGCGTCTCGGTTGCCGGACGGATGGTCGACGAGCGTGTCGACATTCTCGCCAAGGCGGGTGCGGCGAACACGCCGTACATCCTGGCGGTCAAGGACGTGTCGCCTTCGGTCGAGGGCATTCTCAAGGTGGAGCTGCTCGGCAACGCCTGCATCAATGGAATCGAGGTCGAGCGATGCAGATGAGGGCAGGCCGTCTGGTGCTGGTTCTCGCGGGCGTGCTGGCACTGCTGGCGCCGGCGTTGGCACGCGGCCAGGCGCTGGAGTTCGGCACGAACGGCGCCTGGGGCACGGTCAAGACACCGGCCTATGATGCGGTCGTGGACCGGAATGGCAGTCTTGTCGTGAACGTCCACGACACCGCCGCGTTCAAGTGCTCGCTGATCCGCCAATGGGTGGCGTTTCAGTCCTTTCCGCAGATCCGGTTGATGGACGCGGAGAAGGTCGTCGCCGCGGATGGTACGTCGGTCAGCCTCCGATTTCGGTATCACTGGGACGACGCGTCCGTGATGGAGACGCTGCGGTTCGGTTGTGGGGGTGTCGACATCGACTACGAGTTCTCGCCGTGGCAGGCGAGGAACCTGGGGTTCGTCGCCGGCTACATCGAACCGGCCAGTCCGCCCAAGGAGCAGGTGCATTTCGTCGGGCTGGACGCGCACCCGGACCTCGACCGGCTCCTCGATGTCGACGTGGCGACGACGCAGGGCCGGGAGCGCTTCCGCGCGCTCTCGCTGCGCGGCGCCGGGCCGTACACGGTTGACATCATTGGCACTGGCGATTCGCTGTTCACGATCGAGTCCTTCCCCAAGATGCTTCTGCACAACAGCGGTCCGCCCGGCACGTGGCGGACGACGTATGTGGCTGGCGAGACGCTACGGATCTCATATCTGTTCTTTATTTCGTTATCGGATGGGCACAACCTCCCGGAGTCGAAGGTCGAGTTCCGCGAGTGAGGACGTGTCGGTTGGGTCCGTTTTGGGGCCCGTGCCTGGCGCCACGGTACGACCGCTCCGGTGGACAGAACAGCAAAGGAGACTTGAGACTGTGCAGATGACGCATTCACTTCACCGTGCGATTCGCCTTGTTTCCCTCTGTGCAGCCGTGTTGCTCTGGGCGCAGTACGGTTTGGCGGCGGATCTGTTCCTCGATCCGGCGCCGGAAGGGACATTCAGTCTGATCGTCATTCCCGACACGCAGGGTTACCGCGGCGCAGGGACCAAGGCCCAGCCGAAGAGTACCGACGAGGTCACGAACGTCGCGTTCGACACGCAGACGCGCTGGATCGTCGAGAACCTGCAGCCGCAGCGCGTTGTGTTCGTGAGCCATGTCGGTGACATTGTGGACAAGAACGTGCCGGAGCAGTGGGCCGTGGCGCGGCGCTGCATGGACCGGCTGCACGGGGCCGTGCCGTACGGGATCGCTCCGGGCAACCACGACATGGCTGGCGACGGTAACACGGCACTGTTCCAGGCGCAATTCGGCGCGGCGCGGTTCGCGGACCAGCCATGGTACGCGGGGACGTTCACCAGTACGGGCGACCCGGCGATCTCGGGCAACAACGCCAACAGTTGCCAGTTGTTCTCTGCCGGCGGTCTGGACTTTGTGATCCTGCATCTGGAGTGCAACGCCCCCGACGACGTGCTGCAGTGGGCCGAGGCCACGCTGCGCCAGTACGCGTCGCGTCGCGCCATCGTCACCACGCACATGGATCTCGGGCCGCTGGACGCGCCCAAGACCAACGCCGAGTTCATAACCGCGCCGCGGGGGCGGATGCGGTGGGCGAAGCGGCACGGGGCGCAGGGCAACTCGCCGCAGCAGCTATGGGACGAGCTCTGGCGCAAGCCCCCGAACCTGTTCCTGATCCTCTCGGGAGACCAGAGCCGGCCGGAGGCGATGCACCTGGTCTCGCAGAACGACGCCGGCAAGCCGGTTCACGAACTGATGTCGGACTACGGGTCGGCCTACTGGCTGCGCATCTACCGGTTCGTGCCGAGCCGGAACCGCATCCAGGTCCTCACCGTCGACGCCCGCGACGGACGCCGTTGCGCGGGCACGAAGAGCAATCCCGACCCGGCGTCGCACGAGTTCGAGATCGAATGCGATCTGGGCGCGCCTGCCGCCCCCGCGGCCCCGTGACACGGCATACGTCCTCACCCGAATGCTACTAGCCTGGCCTATTCACGAGTCTGACGGACTCGTGAATAAGCCACTTGCGCCGCAAGCACTTGCGTCGCAGGCTACGGTTCTCGTTCGTGGACATTCCCGTCCACTGAACGAGTCTCCTCGGTACGCCGCCCGGCCTCCGGGCGGCATACCCAGAAGGCGGGCGGAGGGCCGCCCGCGGTTATGTTGCGCGCAACATAACCGCGGTAATGTTGCGCGGTTGGTTATGTTGCGTCAGACGCCCCCGGAGCTATGGGGGTTGCGGTTTTCAGCCCGCAGTTGACAACATAACGCCGCGTGAGAGTCTGGCTAGGAACGCCATCAACTTGGGCTGCTTCCACTGAGGTTGTTCGGCCGGTTCGCCGCCGGATGGCGGGGGGAGTTTCTCCAAGGCGTCACGTTTTCGCTTGAGGCTGACTTCGAG
>MHBL01000120.1 GCA_001803235.1 Lentisphaerae bacterium RIFOXYA12_64_32 | reverse complement strand
CGTCGGGGCTGTTCCAGCACCCGGTTCGCCCGCGCAAGGGCAGGTACTCTACAACGACGGCAGCGGATGGGCCGCGCTCGCGCCGGGCGACGCCGGCAAAATCTTGCAGACGAACGGCGGCGGCGCGAACCCGAGCTGGGAGACGGCTGCGGGCGGCAGCGGCGACTCACTCGACCTGTTGCTGTTCGGCGACGGCAGTGATGGCGACGTGACGATCTCCAGCGGCACGACGACGCTGACGCGGGATATGGCGTATGATGATCTGACAATTAGCGGGACAGGATCACTCGCCTGCGCCGGTTATACGATTCGGGTAAAAGGCACATTAGATATTTCCTCTGCTCCAGCAGGGGCCATAGTTGGCATTTCCGGTGGAGCAGGACAAACGCCAGCAAATTTAGCCTCCTATGCCGTTGGCGGCACCATTGCGACGGGCGTGACAGTGGGCAACAGCATTGCCGGCATTCGCGGCAGGGCCGGAGCGGCAACGGCAGGTACAAACGGCGAGGCGTGTGCGGCTCCAAAGATTGGAAACATAGGCGGCGAGGGTGGCAATGGCGGTGCCGGTAGTGGCGGGTGGGTCGGCGGTACGGCGCAAACCAATGCCGCGTCGGGGAATTGGCCGTTCTATCTAAACGCCAAATGGCTGTACGTATCAAATTCAACCTTCGCAGTTGCCGCCGGGGGTGGCGGTGGCGGCAGTTCTGGCGGGGGTGATAATACAAACAAAGGAGGAGCCGGCGGCAGTGGTGGCGGCGGCGGGGGTTCACTCTTCATCCTTGCCAATACTATTGCGCGTGGTGCAAGCACGGCAGCAGATGCTATTGCGACCACGGGCGGTACCGGGGGAACCGGGCTAGAACCGTCTGCCGGCAACTGCGGTGGAGCTGCTGGCGGGGGCGGGGGGGCGGGTGGTTACATCGTTGTGGTGTATCGCACCCTGTCAGGATCGCAGAAAGCGGGGGCCATTTCCGCCAACGCCGGGGCGGGAGGAAACGGAACGAATGGCATCGGAACTGGCACCGCCGGGACCGGTGGCACGGGCGGCACAGGCGGCGTTGTCATCCTGTACGACGTGACCGCCAACACGGGAACGTTGACTTCTGGGGCCGCCGGGTCTGGACCTACCGGCACGACCGGCGGCGGCGGCGGCGCGTGTAGCGTTGCCTTATAGGAGACTCGTCATGCGCAACATCATCCTCGCATCCATCCTCCTCGCATCCGTAACCGTCTCCGCGCTCACGCTTGACCTACGTTGCGGCACCTGCGGAAAGAAGCTCGGCACCGTCACCTATCCCGACACGGTCGCCATCGCCGATGCGCAGCGCAAGGCGTCTGAGGCGCTCTGTGGTGCCTGCGCCAAGGTCAAGGCCGATGCCGCTGCGGCGGCCGTCGTCGCTGCGACCGAGGCCGACGCCAAAGCCAAAGACGACAAAGCCAAGGCAAAGGCCGCGCTCCTCGACGCTGTTGCCAAGGCCAAGACCATCGACGATCTGCGCCCCGTCCTCGCCGAGATCATCAACCGCCTCGACGCCCAGCAGTAACCCGAGATCGTCCCACGGGCTCGTCCCGTGGTCGCGGAGATAGCAACACATGCCAGGCGCAACCGTAGACATCACCATTCGCGGCCGCAACGACGGCACCCTCAGCAGTGCAGTCTCCGCGGCGCGCCAGCAGACTCGCACCCTGGCCCGCGGCGCCACCGACGACTTCCACGCCGTCGAGCGCTCCGTGCTCGGCGTGCGGTCCGCCATCCTCGCCGTTGCCGGCGCCGCCACGGGCGTCGCCGCCAGATCCATTTTCGCCCCGGCCATCGAGATGGAAACCTTCTCCATGCAGTTCAAGACCCTGCTCGGAACCACCGACAAGGCCAAGCAGCGCATGCAGGAGCTTGCCGACTTCGCAGCCGCTTCACCGTTCGAGCTCCCGGGCATCGCCCGCGCCTCGCGCACGCTCCAGGTCATGACCAATGGCGCCCTGGCCACAACCGATGGCCTGCGCATGGTCGGCGACGCCGCCGCCGCCGCCAACGCGCCCATTGAGGAACTCGCCGTCTGGTTCGGCCGCCTGTACAGCTCCATTAAGTCCGGCCGCCCCGCGGGAGAAGCGCTCATGCGCCTCCAGGAGCTCGGCATCATGTCCGGCAGCGTGCGCAACAAGATCGAAGAGCTCCAGAAGGCCAATGCCTCGTCCGCCGAAGTCTGGGCCGCCGTCACCGCCGGCATGGGCAAGTACGCCGGCATGATGAAAGAGCTCTCCGAAACCACCGGCGGCCGCCTCTCCACCATGCGCGACGACTGGAAAGCCGTCCGCCGCGACGTCGGCGACGCCGCTGTCCCCGCGCTCAATAGCATCATCGAGGATCTGATCGGGAAACTCGAGCAGCTCCACAACTCCGGCGCCGCCAAAGCCTGGGGCGAAGACCTGGGCCGGGCAATCAATTCTGCGCACTCCGCACTGGCAACCCTTATTTCCTTTATCGAAGAGAACCGCGACACGTTGACAACCTTGGCTGGGTCCTATGTCGGTTATAGGGTCATCACCGCCGCGACAGGTGCTCTCTCCGGGTTCTATAAGCAGTTTAAGGTGTTGTCAGAACCAGGACAGTGGGCACTGCTTGCAAACAACATTGCGCAGATTGGAATCGTCGCCGGAATTGGGTTCGACATCACACTCCTTTATAAGTACAAGATGGCCTTGGATGACATCAATGAGGCCGCAGACAAGGCTGGGATGAAACGCCCATCCACCGGCTTTGATTTGATGAGGGATGTCAGCAAAGAAATCGCTACCGGAAAACCTGCAAGCGAGGGGGAGATTGCCGCTCCGAACAAGTTGAATATCGATGCCGCATCCCTGGTCGCATTGGTCAAGAGATACGAGGCTTTCAAGGCCGCAGCCGATGCAGAGACCGCCGCCATGGGCCAGGCCGCATCCGACGTCATGGACCAGATCTCCGAGGACGATGCGCGTGAGCTCGCCGCCATGGTCGCCGCCGCTGGCCACATGATGGTTGAGATGCAGAAGTCCGCAGAAAAGCGCGTCGAGCTCATCCAGAAGCTCGCCGAAATGGAAGCCGACTCTGCCGCCAAGGCCACCGCCGACAAGATCGATACCGAGATCAACGCCGAGCGTCAGGCCCAGGCGCGCTGGCAACTCGAAAAGGATAGTCTCGCCAAAGACGCCGAGAACCACGACCGCGCCGCCGCCGAGCACTATGCCGCCTTCCAGTCAGCGCTCGAAAAATACCGCCATCCTGGCACCGTCCAGGCCGGCATCCGCGCCGCCCGCGACGAACAGCGCGAGACCGAACGCATGATCCGCCGCGCCGCCGACGCCCAACAGCGCATCGACCGCGGCCTGCCCGTATCCCGCCGCGGCCGCTACGCCATCGAGGCCGTCGCCGAGCAACGCGCCGCGCTCGCCGAAAAAGACATAGCCGCCGACCGCCGATTCGGCGCCGCTGCCGCCGGAGACAAGGCCGAAAATGCCGGGTTCGGTGTCGCTGCCGGCCAGGAAGCCGCCGCCGCCGCCGCGGCGGATGAGGCGCAACGCGTCGCGGACCGAGAAAAGCTCAAGCTCTGGCGCGGCCTCGGAGTCGGCCCGTTCATCGATGCGTTTTCCGGTGCGGGCCCATCTCCGCTTCCCGAAGGCGTTGGCGCTGCGGAGACCGCACCCGGCTCAGGTATCGACGAGTCCATTCTCCGCGCCCTGGATGCGATCGAACGCAATACGTCCAAGACCGCCGATTCCGTGGCGGAATTCTCGGAGAGCGAATAACCATGCCAGCCCTGACCGGAGCCGGAACCAAGCGCATCGCCCGTTTCACCACGGAAGAGTTTCAGTTCTTCCTCCGCGGCTTCGAGTACGTCCCCCAGCACCGAACCACCAAGAACGAGCACTATGAGACCCTGATCGATACCGATGGCGTCGACGGATACATCGAATCCACCCCCGCAACCCTGACTCCAGCGGGATACGAAGAGACTTGGCCCTACCGCTCGCACACCGGCGAGCACGTCGACAAGTTCCGCACCACGCCTGGCGACGAAGCATGGGAGGACTTGTAGGACATGCTTCCCGGTCACTCCATGCTACCCCAGGTCTGGACCCGCCGCAAGCGCATCTCGCGTCGCGTCATGCAGACCATTTGCCGCCTGCTGGCGCACATCATGCCCGGCTCTCCCGGGATAGCGGTCCACTACCATGCCGATGAGATACGCCTGGTGCTTCTCCCGGGCCAGATCCGCAGCATGCTTGCCGGGCCATTCTATCTGTACTTCGGCGCCACCGCCGGCCAGATCGGCGTCATTGGCGGCGTCGTCAACTCCGGCGACGCAGAGCTCGCCGCCGCCGCCCTCGCACCCGTTACCGTCGCCGAAGGCGACCAGTTCGTACTCACCATCACCTATAACGGCTCAGGGTCAGACACCGCCGTCATTACCCACATCGCCGCCGCCAGCGTCCCCACCGACTGGCTCACCTACACCGCCACAGCGGACCCCGCGGCCGGCGTCTGCGCCCTCAAGATCGTCCTGGGCGTCTGCACCGCCGCCGGCTTCACCCAGCGCTGGACCGGCGGCGACATCATCCTGCCCAAGGGCAAGACCTACACCCGCAACGCCATCTACAACCTCACCTACAGCACCGTCACGTACAAGCTCACATTCACCTATCGCTCCGAGACCTTCGTCAACGGCTTCCTCTACGCCGTCGGCAACGAGTCCACCACCGACGTCTTCACCGCCAGCGCGGAGTGCGCATAATGGGCACCACCCCTCTCCACACCACCACCGGCAAGATCTACGCCGTAGACGGCATCATCCGCACCGTCTGCTGCTGCTGCCCCTGTCAAGCCGCCATCAAAGAGCGCCAGCAAGCCTTCGGCATCACCACCGCCTGGTCCAGCGGCGACCCGCACAACACCGCGCGCCTCATCGGCACCGCCGCCGAGCACACCTACAGCCTCGCCCAACTCAAAGCCTACGTCAACGCCCTCTGCACCGGCGCCAGCGGCGCCTTCATCGAAGGCCCCTACACCGGCGGCGCCTCCGTCCCGACCTGGCTGCCGGCGACCTACGCCAACAGCGCCACCACCATCGACGAACTCTGCACCCTCGTAGCAGCGATGGTGTACACACGCCGCGGTGCTGGAGTTGACACAACCGCCGGTATGCGGCAGTTACGAACCAGCGGCACTGTTTCCGGCACGGGGGAGTCTAGTGCTGCTGCCCACGCCGCTGCAAGAGTTGCTGCGGTTAACTCGTGGACCGACGCCGCGTGGATCGACTCGTCGGAGGCGTACCCATACGGTACGGAAATAGCAGATACCCAACTAACGGAACAAGATCCGCCTGCTCCACCGTTCACCGGATGGGTTACTGTGGCCAGAGCGAGAACCAAACTGACAGTAACTGGCATGACAACGGAAATCGCCAAAACGGCAGACATCTATGCCGCCGGGCATTTGTACAATCGATATGCCGGAACGTTGATTTTTGACGGTGAGGGCACGTTTACCGACCACGAATATACGAGCGTCGGGTCTTTTGCCGTCAGCACAGACGCCGCCATTACTACCGGGTTGATCGGGAATAATAATGACCCACCGCCGGACTATGGCCCCGGTGGCGCGTCGTGGAATCTCTATGGCTGGCAGTTGTATCTTTCTGGAACGGCCATCCCCGATACTCTAGTTGCGCCATTTGCCGTCCTAGAATGGGCCTTCACGCCATGAACCTGATCCGCATGCCAAACGGCGATCTAGTAGCGCAGACCGATACGCCGGACTGCCCGCCCGGCTACGTGCGTGACGCATCAGACCCGCGCCGGTTCCATCCGGTGACGGAAGAGGCGCGGGAACTGGCCATGGAAGAGGCCAAGTGGTTCCAGCACCCCAGCCCCTGTCGCGGCTGCCAAGGCCTATAACACCCACGCCCCACCAGGAGTCCTGCATGCACCCTACGTAACCCCTGCACCACCCCTGCAATCCCCCTGCAACCTCAGCCCAACACATCTGCCTCCGCCCGGCAGGTTCCCTTCTGTCTGGTGAATGTCAAAACCTTTTCCCTAGACGTGTCAAAACCTTTTCCTCCCCCACACTAGGCGCCAGCCCCGGTCAACCGTCGACCTTATCTCCACCCGCGACTGACGCATTACGACAGCCTGTTCCAGGGCTGTTTCAAGATCCGGCCCCGCGTCTCGGAAGGCCACGCCTCTGCGCACACCAAGTAGGGGCGGCCTGTCCTCAGCCCTGAGCCTGTTCGACTGCGCCTTGCATCCCTTAACCGTGCCGGGTATAGTGCTGATTCGCGTTGTGCCAAACCAAACTGCATGGGAGTGCGATCCATGGGAAAAGCGCCGTACAAGGTCGTCGTGGTCGGGATGGGTAAACGGGGCAAGCATCACGCGTCCGCGTTCCAGGCCAATCCGCGGTTCGAGCTGGCGGGGGTGTGCGAGATTGATGCCGGCCGGCTCGATGCGGCCAAGGCCCAGTTCAAGGTCGACGGCGACACCGACGCCAAGGCGCTGGTCAAGCGCGTGAAGCCGGACGTGTTCTGCTTCTGCACGCTGCCGAACATCCGGCTCGACATGATCAAGGCCGGCATCGACGGCGGCGCCAAACTGATTGCCTACGAGAAGCCGATTGCGACGTCGTTCGCCGAAGCCACTCAGATCATGGATCTGGTGCGCAAGGCGGGCGTCAAGACGGTGGTCAGCCACCAGCACCGCTACGGCGAGCACTATCGGCGCGTCAAGGAGATCATTGCCAGCGGCGCGCTCGGCCGTGTCCACACCGTGTACGGCCACTCGACTGGGTGGATGATGCACATGATCACGCACCTGATCGACTATATGCGCTGGTACAACGGCAATGCCGAGGCCGAGTGGGTCATGGCTCAGGCGGCCGGCAAGGGCAAGTTCAAGGACATCCACAGCTCGCCGGACTACATCGTGGGTGTCATCCAGTTCGCCAACGGCGTGCGCGGCTACGTCGAGACCGGCGCCGGCGCCCCGGACGTGCCGGAGGTCGACTACTGGTGGCGTAAGTGCCGCATCGGCGCCCAGGGCACGGACGGCTTTGCCGAAGTGCTGACCGGCGGCGGCTGGCGCGCCGTGACGCGCGACGGTGTCAGCAGCGGCGGCGGCTGCATGAACTACGATCTGGACATGCCCCCGTACATCGCTGAAATGGCCGACTGGCTCGACGACGACGCCAAACTGCACTCGTGCAACGGCGAGAACGCCTTCAAGGGCCTGGAAATCACCATGGCCATCTGTCGCGGCGTGGTCAGCCGTGGCCAGGTGCGGATCCCGCTCGCCGCGGGGGCGCCGGAACTGCCAGCCCTGCAGGCCGCGCTGCCCGACGGCAAGGTCATCTGCAGCATCCCGGCCAGCGAAAAGGAATACGCGTCGTAGAACGCGGAGTTCGGAAGAGATAGCAAACGGTGCCGTGGGCGCCAGGATACGGCCGTTCGTAGTGGGCTCGCAGTGCGCGCAACGAAGTGGAGCGCCAAGAGCCCATCTGGCGTGTTGCGACGGCGCGGCGCGGGGATGGTGTCTTGCCCGGCGGACAACCGCCGGGACTGCGACACCACTACGAGCGGCGCCGTTCCCGATGTCTGTCCGCGGGCGGGCGTCTTCCCGCAAGGTCTGGTTTACCCGCACAGGTCGGTTTCTTTCGCGTGTTTCGCGTGTTTCGTGGTTGCCGAGAACTCAATTCCAACCAGGCGGCCGCAACCGACGGAATGTGCGGCTCGGCTGTGAGCGTTTCCAGAGGGCCCAGCACGCCATGATCGTCATCATTAAGCCAGATCCGGACGCCGTCACGCGCTACGCCTACGATTTCGTCCGCGCCAAGCTCACGGCCAAGCCGAACCTGGTCCTCGGCTTGCCCACCGGCAGCACGCCGCAGCGCCTCTACAAGGCGTTGGCTGAAGGCTGCCGCAAGGGCGAGGTGGATTTCTCGCGCGTCCACACGTTCAACCTCGACGAGTACATCGGCCTGGCCCCGGACCATCCCCAGAGCTACTTCCACTTTATGCGAGTCAACCTGTTCGACCATGTCAATCTGCCGCCGACGAACATTCATTTCCTCAGTGGACTGCCGGACGACGTGGAGACGCACTGCGAGGACTACGAGCGGCAGATCCGCGACTTGGGCGGCATCGACCTGCAGATCCTGGGCATCGGACGTGACGGGCACATCGGCTTCAACGAACCGACCTCGTCGCTGTGCTCCCGGACTCGAGACAAGACCCTGACACGCGACACCATCGAGGACAACCGCCGCTTCTTCGAGAACGAAGACGAAGTCCCGCGTTGGGCCCTGACCATGGGCGTCGGCACGATCCTGGCAGCGCGCGACCTTCTCGTCCTGGCCACCGGGCGCGCCAAGGCCGAGGCGATTGCCGCCATGGTCGAAGGGCCGCTGACCGCCATGTGCACCGCGTCGGCGCTGCAGATGCACCCCCGCGCCCGCGTGGTGTGCGACGAGGCCGCCGCCGCGAAACTTGACCACGACGAGTACTACCGCTGGATGCAGGAGAATGATTTCCGCATGCGCGGCGTGCTGGAGGCCGGACGCAGCAGGAAACCGAAGAAGTAACTTGCCAGGTTGTTCAGGCTGTAGGCTGTTAGACTGTAGGCCTGGGACTGTGACCCGTCGATCGGCGGTGCGCGACGCGGCCCAACCGCTCGGCAGGGCCAATTCCGCGGTGAAGTCAGACACTTCGATCTCGCGGACCAAGCATGCTTGAGTTTCACCTACAGCCTACAGTCCATCCCCCTACAGCCTCTCCAAATCAATGAGGTCCCCCGTGAAGTCTGTGGCCCCGGTGGTGGCGCTGGATATCGGCAACGTTTGCATTGCCCTGCACCGCGACGCCTGTGCCGCGCGACTCGGCTATTCCTCCATCGCGAACCTGTTCGCCGCCAACCCGGACCTGCTGCACTACGCCAGACTCCTGGAGACCGGCAAGATCAGCCGCGAGGAACTACTAGACTATGCCGCCACGCGGCTCCCTGTCCGCATGACACCGGCCGAGATCGAGGAGGCCTGGTGCAGCATGATCGGCGACGAGATCCCCGGCATTGCGGACACCGTCCGGGACATGGTCGACATGGGCTTGCGGCCGGTCTTCTTCTCCGACGTCTCGCAGGTCCACCTGCGTCACGTCTACACCAAGCTCACCTTCCTGCCCCTCATGCGTGGCGCCGTCGTGAGTTGCGAAGTCGGGGCGCAGAAACCCGCACCGGCCATGTACGAAGCCATGGAACGCAACCACTGCGATGGCGGCGTGCCGGCCCTGTATGTCGACGACCGCGAAGACAACATCCTCGCCGGTCGCGGCCGTGGCTGGTTTGCCTACCACTTCGGGACGGTCCCGGAACTGCGGGAGGTCCTGCTGAAACTGGGCCAGCGCCGGGACTGGGAGCCAGGCCCGGGACTGTAAGAAGGAGTGGCCGGGGAGGGGATCAAGTCCGGCCGGTCTGGGCGGGATTACCCGTTTCCAACCCGGCATCGGACCGCCGGCGCCCGCGGGAGCGAGCCGCTCCCGCCACGTTGCCAGAACGACCCGGACAAACAGTGAGTCACGCCCACGCATGATCGGGCGCATCCGCCCGGGGGGCGCTGACGCTTCACTCCGGGGGCAGTGCGTCAGCCGCTTCCCGGGTGAATGGCAAGAGGACCGCAGCGGAACAGGGCAGGACTTCAGGCCAGTGATTCCGAGAAATCACCGGTGCGCACGACCGCCAGAACCGCATCCACGGTGGTCGCTTCATTGAGCTTGCCCAGCAGCACGTCGCTGGTTGCCAGTGCGGCGATCCGCGACAAGGCCCGCAACTGCTCGCGCGGGTTCTCCTTCGGCGTGAGAATGAGGAAGATGTGCCGGACCGGATGCCCGTCAGCCGCCTTGAAGTCGATGCCTTCGGCGCAGTTCCCGTACGCCACCAAGGTGCGCGGAAGCCCCTCGACACGCACATGCGGCAAGGCCACGCCACGGCCCACCGCGGTGGGCGCCTCTCTCTCCCGCCGCATCGCCCTGTCGGCTAACATGGAGGGTTGCAGGCCGCGCGTGTGCGAAGCCAGGGCGAAGGCCAGTTCGCGCACAGCCGACTCGTGCGTGCGCGCCTTCATCTTTGTCAGGACCGCTTCCTTCACCAGGAAATCTCCCAGGCGCCACGGCTTTTCGCGCTCAAACTCGTCGGTCATCTCCCCAACCAGTTCCTCGAGCACGTCCTCAAACGTGACGACGCCCCTGGGCATCCCGGCGGCGTCCGTGACCAGAGCCATATTGGTCGGCTGCTTCTGCAGGTATCGCAGCAGCGTTTCCACCCGCATGGTCTCCGGGACTTTGGGGATATCGCGCCGGAACTGCGCCATGTTGATGTCGTTGTTGCCGGTCAGCGCTGCCATACCCAGGTCCTTGACGTGTACCAAACCGAGAATCCGTTGGCGGTCCCCGTCGCAGAGCGGGTAGCGACTGAGGCGGCGTGTGCGGATCAGCTCAAGATTCTCGGACCACGGCTTCTTCAGGTCGAGGACGGCCACCTCCGGCATGGGTACCATGATCGAGGCGGTCGTCAGTTCGCAAAAGTCGAAGACGTTTTCGAACAGCAGTACCGTGTCCAGGCTGACTTCGCCGTGGCGGTGCGCGCGCAGCAGTTCCAGGCGCAGTTCTTCCTCCGACAGCGCCTCGTCAACGTCGGAGTGGGCGGGGAACCCGCACATGCGCAGGAGCCGGTTTGCGGCGTTGTTCAGCAAGGTCAGGGGCAGGTAGAACGCCAGGTAGAAACCGTGCATGGTCCGCGCCAAGGCCAGGAGGGAACGCTCCGCCTGGCGGACCGCGATCAGCTTGGGGACCTGCTCACCGATCAGGATGTGCAGGAACGTGATCAGTGCAAACGCGAAACCGAAGGCCATCGCGTGCGTGACCGCGTCGGACCACAACCCCCGTTGGTCGACCAGTGGCTTCAGCAACTCCGCAAAGGCCGGTTCCCCGATCCAGCCCACCGCCAGCGACGCCACCGTGATCCCCAATTGCGCCGCGGACAGGTACCCGTCCGTCTTGTCCTGCATGTCCAGCGCCAGCCGGGCGTTGGCATGGCCCTCGGCCTGAAGCGCCTCGAGACGACTCCGTCGCGCCTTGACCAGGGCGAATTCAACGCAGACGAAGAACCCGTTCAGCAGGATGAGCACCAGCGATACGGCCAACATAGTCAAAATCATCACAAGACTCCTTGTTATCACCCGAGTGCCGGCCGGCGGAAATATCGGCCTGCTGGCTTGCTGGGCAAGCAGTGTCGGAGACGCGTACTACCGCCCAGCGCATTCTACAAGTAGACATTTGTCAGGGAAAGTCAAGAAAAGGAAGGCAGACGCCGTGGCCGCGGCGGGGGTCGGCGCATCGCGACCACCGTGGGTCACGGCGCCGGTCGGAGATTGGCGCCCAAGGAAAACGCGGTTCCCGCGGGCCCGGCGATGGCCGTTTGTGCCGTGCCGTAGCAGACCGCGCAGGGCGCACCCGCCAGAGACCGCACCACCGCCCGAATCAACCGCCCGCCCTGCCACTCGATGTCGACTTCGAAACCGCCGCGGGCCCGCAGCCCGGTGACTCTACCGTCAGGCCAGCGTGCCGGCAGCGCCGGCAGCAGGCGCAGAACAGGGACGGGGGGCCGGTGTCGAGTGTCGGGTGTGCCAGCCTGTTCTTCCCTCGACACTCGCCCCTTGACACACGTCCCGCTCTCATGGCTCTGCAGCAGCATTTCGGCAATTGCCGCCGTGGCACCGAAATTACCGTCGATCTGGAACGGCGGATGTGCGCAGAACAGGTTTGGATACGTCCCGGCGCCGCCGCCATCCATCTTCGTCGTGAAGTGGCAGGTCGGCCGCAGCAGGTCGTCCAGCAGTTTGGATGCCCGGTTGCCGTCACCCAACCGCGCCCAGAAACTGATTTTCCACGCCAGCGACCATCCGGTGCCCGCGTCCCCGCGACCTTCGAGGCTGCGGCGCGCCCCCGCCGCCAAGTCCGGCGTGCCGGCCGGCGTGATCTCGTCGCCCGGGTAGAGCCCCCACAGGTGCGACACATGCCGGTGGTGCGGTTCGGGCTCGGGGTATTCCTGCAACCACTCCAGGATTTGCCCGCCACCGCCGGTCCGCGTCGGCGCTAGGCGCGCCCGCGTCCGCGCCAGCTCAGTCCGGAAAGACTCGTCGATCCCGAGGGCTTCCGCCGCGCGCTCACAGTTGCTGAACAGGTTCCGCAGCAACTGGTTGTCGATGGTTGGCCCCATGCACACCTGGAGCCGCTTCCCCCCCGGCAGCAGGAAACTGTTCTCCGGCGAGTTGGACGGGGCAGTGACCAGCCAGTGGTGCCCCGGTTCCTCGACCAGCATGTCGAGGTAGAAAAGGGCGCAGCCTTTGAGGATCGGGTAGGCCCACTCGAGATAGCCGCGGTCCAGCGTGAACGCGTAGTGTTCCCACAGATGCTGGCACAGCCATGCCGAGCCACTGACATTGGCGCCCCAACTGGCGTGCTCGCCTGGCGCCGTGAAGCCCCAGACGTTCGTGATGACATGCGCCACCCAGCCGCGCGCCCCGTAGTACGCCTGCGCCGTGCGCGCCCCGGGCGCCTGCAGCGCGGCGATCAGTTTCAGCATCGGCTGATGCAGTTCGCTCAAGTTGCAGACTTCAGCCGGCCAGTAGTTCATCTGCACGTTGATGTCCAGGTGGTAATCCCCATTCCACGGCGTCTGCAACTCTTCGGCCCACAAGCCCTGCAGGTGCGCCGGCAGCCCGCCCGGGCGCGACGAACTGATCAGCAGGTAGCGCCCGAACTGGAAATAGAGAGCGGCTAGAGCCGGGTCACTCCCGCCCTGCGCCAGCGCCTCCAGCCTGCGGTTCGTCGGCAGAGTTGCGGATTCCGCACTCGCTGTCTGGTCGTCGGAGAGGCACAATGTGATGCGGCCGAACCACTTCCGGTAATCTGCGAGGTGGTCCTGCTTGATCTCACCGTAGGTGCGGCGGCACGCACGCTCCAGGTCGGCCAGCGCCGCCGCATCCGGATCGGGTGTACGCCGTCCGGCAAAGCCCGCGTAATCCGTGGCCGCCGTGATGAACAGCGTTGCGGAGTCCGCACCCTCGACCGAGACGCGGCCGTCTTCCGTGAAGACCTTCCCGCCCCCGGCCGCCACGCGCAGGTATGCGGCGTAACGCATGCCCTGGCCGTCGGTGCCGTTGTTCATCTGCCCGTGCATTCGCAGCGTGTTTTCGCCGTGCCGCAAGGAAGTGGAGCGCTCCGGCCGGTCCAGGACCGCCGCGAAGGAAATCGCGCCCGGTTGGTCCGCCGTCAGGCGGATCACCACGACCTGGTCCGGCGCACTGACGAAGTACTCGCGGGCGAACGTCGTCGCACCTTGCCGGAACGAGACCCGGGCGGTCGCTGTCTCCAGATCCAGTTGACGACGGTATTCGTGCACGGCTCCCGCGGACTCCGCAAACCTCAGGCGCAGGTTGCCCAGCACCTGCGAGCAGCCGAACGGCACGTTGGCGCCGGAGCCGTGCCCTGACCCTTTGCCGCTGCAGGTGAAGTGCTCCATGACCAGCTGCTGGGCCTCTGCGTTCTTGCCCGCGAGCAGCAACCGCCGGATCTCCGGCAGGGCCTTGGCCGCGTCCGGCCGGTTGGCGTCTTCCGGCGTGCCGGACCACAGCGAGTTCTCGTTCAGTACGATCCGGTCCTCAATCGTCCCCCCGAACACCATGGCGCCAAGCCGGCCGTTGCCGAGCGGCAACGACTGGGTGAAGTGAGTCGCCGGATCGCTGTACCACATGACTAACAACGGAAGCGCGGTGTTCACACACGGACTCCTTATCCGGTTCATTGGCCTATGTCCAAGATAGGCACCCCCCCCAGCCAAGTCAAGGCTGCCCGCACCCGCCACCGGCGCATCACTCTGACGGTGATGCGTCAGTCCCAATGACACCCAACTTAGGGTTGAGGGCTGAAAGCTGAAAGCTGAGGTCCAGAGGCCGGAACACCATACGGCGCATCTGTATCCACTTCAGGTTTCAGGTTTCATCCCTCAGCCCTCGCCCCGAGTGTGGTGGCCCTTAAGTTGGGGGGCATTCGCGTCAGTCCGAGGTGGAGGCCAGGTCTCCCGGCTTGGCCTGGTTCGGTCGCGTCGCTGCGTCGCGCCGTGTCAGGAGGCCCGGCGCCCACCTTACACTGACGCTTCACCTCCGACGCGCGCGTCGGGCTTGTCATGTTACGCGGCGAGGTGTAAAATAGGAACAGGAACTGCCGGACACATGGGCCGGCGATTCTTGCCTCCCCCACAGACGGACGCACGGGCCGTCGACAAAACGATGCCAACGCAGAGGAGGATTGGCCTTGTGAACTCGCTTGCCCACGTCACGTCCCCCACCGAACGCAACTTGCTCGTCGCTTTTTTCGATCTGACGCAATTTGCCCGCTTTTCACGAACGGTGGACGACCGGGAACTCTTCGGTTTTGTCTCTGATTATTACGAGTTGGTCGGCGCCTGTGTGCAGCAGTCGGGCGGCACGGTCGTCAAGTTCATGGGCGACGCCGGACTGGCGGTCTGGCCCGAAGAAATGGTGGACCGCGGCGTGCTCGGCTTGAAAGACCTCAAGGAGTCCGGCGATCACTGGCTGGAACGGCGCGGTTCGCCCTGCCGGCATGTGATCAAGGCACACTTCGGACCGGTCATCTGCGGGAAGATCGGCAGCCGCACGGAGAAGCGCTTCGACGTGTTCGGCCAGACGGTGCACACCGCGGCACTCCTGAACTCAAATGGCCTGGCCATCACGCCAGAGGTCTTTCGCAAGCTGCAGAGGGAGACGCGGAAGGCGTTCAAACGCCACACCCCGCCCGTCACCTACATCCCGGTCGAGGAACGGCATCGGGCGTGAGGGTAAGGGGTTTCAGTGTTCAGGTGTCAGGTGAAAGACGTGGGAGTCCGGGGGCGCCAGGGATTCGTTGCCGGCCGGCCTTTCCCCTTACTCTGTGCGCGCCACCCTGAAACCTTCCCCCGCGTCCTGCGGAAAGGCCCCACTCTATGCTGACACTGCGCCCACATCATCTGCTGGACATTGTGACCCACCACGGGGGCGGCACACCGTTCCGGCCGCATGACTACGGCCACGCCGTCCATACGGTCGCCGCAACCGTGCTCGCAGACCTGGACGTCCGCATTCGTTTCCTCGTCGGTGCGGATGACATCTGCGCGCCATGCCGCCATCTGCATGACGGGAAGTGTGCCGATGTGCTCAGTCAGCTTGCCCCGCCCGTCTCGAAACAAGACTACAACGACGGCCTGGACCGGCAGTTGTTCGCGTATTTCGGTATGACGGACGGGCAGGTGATGACGTTTCGTGAGTACTTGGGTATCGTTCGGGCGCACATTGACGGCATTGAGCACGTCTGCACTCATCCCAAAGAGGACCCGACTAAACGGCGGGCGAACCTGATCCGGGGTTTGGAGAAACTCCGGGGAGTCTCTTGACGCCATCCGCCTTTCGGGATGAGTGTTCAGGTCTCAGGAAGAAATACTCTGATGTTGAACAGGTTACGCATTCCTGAACACCGAACACTGAAACCGGGCTCCTGCTGTTTTCTGCAGGAGCCCTTCAAGGCGCAAACGCTTCGAGCTGTTTCTCCAGGTCCGCGATCTTCTCCCGGAATGCCTTGATCTTTGCTTCGTTCTCCGGATTCCGTGCCGGTCGCGTGTCCAGCCATGTTTCCATCTCCGCATTGGCCTTGGCCAGATCGGCCGAGAGTTTCAGGAACTGCGGGCCGCGTTCCGGACCCAGTTCTGCCGCGCGAGCTTCACGGTAGGCCTGGTCAACCTGGCGTTGCAGATCCTCGATGCGCTTGTCGCAGGCGTCCAACTTCTGCTCTGCCGCTTGGCGCTCCGACTTTGTTTGTTTGAGGTCCGCCACCAGTTTCCGGAAGGCGTCCGCTTTCTCCGCCGGCAACTTGGCCGCGAATTTCGCCTGCTCAGGCTCGCGATTGCGCAACAGCGCCGCGAGGTCCGCAATGAACGACTTGGCGGTCTTGTCCCGTGCCGCACGCAGACGCCCCAGTTCCGTCGCGCCGTTGTCATCGAGCACGACATAGGTCGGATATCCCTCGACGCCAAACTTCTTCTGCAGTTCCTGGTTCCGCGCCACGTACTTCTCGGGCACCAGCGAGGCATCCTTGGGAAAGTCGATCCAGACCAGAACCAGGTTTTCTTTCGTGTATTCCTGCCACTCCGGTTGCGAGAACACCGACTTGTCCATCAACTTGCACCAACCGCACCAGTCCGACCCGGTGAAACACAGAAACATCGGCAGCTTCTCTTCGGCCCCGAGCTTCTGCGCCGCGTCCAGGTCCATGGTCCATTCGCCCGGCACAGCCCCCTCTGTCGCCACCTCCCCAGACACAGTCCGCGATCCGTACCCCGCGAGGACTAACGCGAGCAGACCGACCCCGACCTTCCACCATCTGCTGTTCATGCTGCACCTCCACGCTGGTTGTTGGCCTCTGACCTCTGACCGTTGACCGCTTGGGTTGCGGGCAGCCCCCGCCATAGCGCCTTAGCACTCACACTTCGCATTTCAGACTCCAGATTGCGGAGTTGCCGGACGATGCGCACTCACACTGTGTCCTTGCTGCAGAGAAGGAGTTTGGTCAACAACCTCGACTTGCCGTGCTGCCGGTGATGCAACACGTTGTGCGGCAAAGTCCAAAATCAACGATCGCAAATGAAAAACGTGAATCAGTAGGTGCCCGGAATCTCGCCGTTGTCGTTGCGGACGGCGATCTTGAACGGGTGGCAGGTCAGCGTCGTCGCACCGGGCACGCTCTGGGGACCGCAACCGCAAACGTACCGGGTTGGTTTTGTCCCCAGTTCCTTGGCCATGCGCCGCCACATGGCGAAATTCTCCGTCGACAGCGAGACCGGGATGTCCGGCGCGCGCTTGCGGATCTCGTCCAGGTAGTGGCGGTAGATCATGGCCCGTGTCCGGGGCGGGAAGGGCTTGGCGCGGGTCTCGGCCACTTCCTCGCGCGCCGCTTCGGCGGCCTGCAGGCATTCGGCGTCGAGCAACTCGAGTGGCAACCGGCGTTTCATGTCGTCGACGTCCATCCACATGAAGCAACAGAGGCTGATGACGTCCGGTCGTGTCTTCTCGAACACGAGGCGCACGGCCTCGGTCGCATCATCGCGCCAGCCTTGCACCGGAATGATGGGTTTGAACTTGTACCGGATCTGGTAGCCGGCCTCCTGCGCCACCCGCGCCGCCTCGACGCGCTGCTCCGTGGTGCCGGTGCGCGGTTCAATCAGACCGCTCTGCGTCGCGCCGCTGATGCTCCAGACCAGGATGGTGTTGCCGTTGTGCTTCAGCCCCCGCAACCACTCGGTGTTCCACGTCTTGGTGTGAATGATGAGATAGCGGTCCTTGAGCGTGCCGAAGTACTCGATCAGTGGGCCGAGCACGCCTTGCTCCGGTTCGAGGCAGGGCGGGTCGGCGTCGTCGTCGAGCAGATACGTCAGTTGCCAGGGATGGCGCTCAATGAGGCGCCCGAGGTGTTGGCAGTATTCCTCGACATTGACCATGGAGATCAGCAGTCCGCCCAGACCGCAGTACTTGCAGCGGTGCAGGCAGCCTTGCTGCAGGTGGATCCGCCAGCAGGGCCGGCAAACTTTGTCTTTGCGGGCCGGGTCGCCGTCCAGATTGTAGTTCGCCCAATGGAAGGCCGCCGCGCCAAACAGGTCGCGCTGGTGACCCCATTTCGGATCGTAACCCAGCGCCTCGAGCCGCTGGCGGCGCGCCTCGAAGTCGCCGTCGAACCGGAATGTGTTGAACAGCAGAATCGGGTCGCGGACGTCGGCCATTGTTCCCATGGTGCGGCGGTTGGTGAACAGGCCGTGGTCGCGGATCAGTGTCGGCAGTTCCTCGTCCTTGTAGACGATCGGCGTCATGACGCGCGGCAGGGCGGCCAGGACGCCCTCGACGCGACGGCGATAGCGCGGGTCAGCCATCACGCTCTCATGGGCATACACCGCAGGCGGATCGATGGGATACATGCTGTGTTACTCCGAATCCAACCGAATAGAAGCCTTTGCGAAAGGTAGCACGAGGCGAGGGCTGAGCAAGGCCGACGGACGAAGTTTGCGCGGTGCTGCGGTCGAGTTCGCGGTGGCTCGGTGCGTCCCGCGCCGAAGTGGGGTACCTCGGCCGGGCTTGTCCGCCGGAGCCGTCCGGGCGCAGGCGGATCCCCGGCCGAGGGCCTCGGTCCGGGACAGCTTGCCAGCCGTAGTCAGGAAACGACGACGGCTGGGATCTGCGTCCCGCGCCACGGCCCGTCGCACCGTCCGTCGCCCGGCCCTTGAATTTCAGAAGTGAGATGATAGTTTATTAGTAAAACAAGGCTGCCGGAGGCGACACTACGTGCGAGCGGAGCGGAACGAACGGAAAGCGACGGCGGGACGATACCAGGTCCCGGCGCTGGCGCGCGGCATGCAGATCCTCGAGTTCCTGGCCGGGCGTCCGGACGGCGCCTCGCCCGTCGAGATCGCGGCGCAATTGCACTTGCCCAAGCCGAGCGTGTTTCGCATGCTGGTGACGTTAACCGACCTGGGCTATCTCCACCGCGACGGAGACGGCAGCGTCTACCGATTGAGCCGCAAGATGCTCTCGCTGGGCTATGCTGCGATCGACGAGCGGGGGCTGATCGAGAAGTCGATGGACGTGTTGAGGCATCTGCGGGACGCGACCGGCGAGACGGCGCTGATCGCTGTGCTGGCGGGCCGGGAAGGCGTAGTGCTGGAACAGGTCCCGTCGCCGTCGGCGGTGAAGGTGCTGGTGCAGATCGGGCATCGTTTTCCGTTGCACACCGCCGCGCCGGGCAAGGCGCTGCTGGCCGTCCTGCCGGAGTCGGAGCGCGGGGACTTGGTACGGTCACTGGAGTACACGCGCTTCAATCGCCGCACGATCGTCGGCCCCGCGGCCATGCACGCGGAGCTGGCCCGCGTCCGTGAACTCGGGTATGCGGTGGACCGGGGCGAGGAACTGGAGGACATCCGGTGTGTCGCCGCGGCTGTGCTCGACCACCGCGGCTATCCCTTGGCGGCCATCTGGATCGGCGGCCCCGCGTCACGCCTTGCGGACTCCGCACTGGCGGGACTTGGCAGGATCGTCGCCGAGCACGCCCGGCGCATCTCAGGCCGGTTCCGCTGACCCGCGAGCAGCGGCGAGCACATGTGTCCTATACGTCGTATGTGTCCTATACGTCCCACTATCCAAGAGGAGGAAGCAGCAATGGAACTGGTCAAAGCAACCGCCATCGTGACCGGTGGCAGCAAAGGGTATGGCGCAGGGATCGCCGAGGCGCTGAAGCGGCAGGGCGCCGAAGTGTGGATCACCGGGCGTGACGAGAAGGCGCTGAACGCGACGGCGGCGCGGCTTGGCGTGCACGCGGTCCGGGCCGACGTGACCAGCGGTGCGGACTGGGACCGGGTCATCAGTGCGGTGGTGACGGCACGGGGGCGGTTGGACATTCTGGTGAACAATGCGGGGGGGGGAGGACACATCGCACCGCTGGCCGAGCAGACCGACGACGAGATCGCCGGCGTCATTGCCATCAACCTGACCGGTGTGCTGCTCGGCTGCCGGCGCGCCGCGGCGATCATGACGAAGCAGAAGTCGGGAACCATCGTCAATATCTCCAGCGTCTGTGCGCTATACGCCTGGCCGGGCTGGGGCACCTACACGGCAGCCAAGGCCGGATTGAACAAGTTCTCGCACAGCCTGTACGCCGAATTGCGGCCGCACGGCGTCCGGGTCACGACGATCACGCCGTCCTGGGGCGCAACCGAGTTTGCCGACGCCGCGCATTTGGCGAAGAGCCCAACCGCGTCGCCAGAGATTCGCAGCAAGTGCATCCAGCCGCTGGAACTCGGCGACATTGTGGTGAAAGTGTGTACCGTCCCCGACCACCTGGCGGTCCCGGACCTGGTCATTCAGCCGCTGGTCCAGGAGATCGTGCCCATGTGAGGGAGAGGGAGAGATGGTTCAGGTGTCGGGTGTCGAGGGGCAGGTCCCTGCAACACTCCTGAGGTTCTCGGCAACGTCGCGATGTAAAGTGCGTTCGGTGTCGAGAACAGCGCCAGCGAAACCGACAAGATCAGGCCCGCCGCGAGGCGACCATGGACTTGCCCTGAAGGGGCAATGTATACCAGCCCAGGGCAGAGCGACAGCGTCACCCTGGGACCTCCAGGGCTGTTTCAAGATTCGTGACCGTCGCGTGCAGCGAGTACTCCCGGCGTGTCCCCACGCCGGGGGGGGCGGCCTGAGGACAGGCCGCCCCTACCGGGTGTGCGCGGAGGCGTGGCCTTCCGAGACGTGGCGCCAGATCTTGAAACAGCCCTGTGGGACCTCGCGTTGACCGGTGGCAAACGGTTGCCAACGTGCGGCCGATTCAATGCCGACTCGGGTTGCACCGGGCGAATTACGGCGTGCGCTCGACAAGAGGCTTTGACGCACAGAAGACGAGGGACCTATGGACTGCGATATCTGCATTGTCGGGGCGGGCAGCGGCGGGATCGGCGCCGCTGTGGCGGCGGCGCGCGCCGGGGCCTCTGTCATCCTAGTCGAGAAGAATCACGTGCCGGGCGGCACGGTGACCCTGGCGTGGGTTCACACCTGGGAGCCGACCTGCGGCACATCGCCGCTGTGCCGCAGGTTGTGGGACCGGATGCAGGGGCTGCCGGGCGGTGCGACGGACATCGACTATGACTGCGCCTCGAAGCGGCTCGGCCCGGACGGCAAACGTAATCCGCCGCTGCCATTTGAGCCGTGGGCCTATGTCGCGGCGGTCGCCGCCGAACTGCAGGAGGCGGGAGTCCGGCATGTGCTGTACGGGACCTGTTTTGTTGGGGTTCGAACCGACGGGCGTTGCCTGCGTGCGGTCCGGGTCCTCGGGCCGGCCGGCCCCATGGAAATCACCGCCAAGTTCTTCATCGATGCGACCGCGGACATTCACGTGGCGCGTGCGGCGCAGTGCCGGTACTCCAAGGGCGCGGAGGCAAAGGCCTGGTACCAGGAGCCGCACGCCCCGGAAACCGCCGCCCCGGCGGCCCTGAACGCCATGAACTGGTGCTACCGGGTGCGGGAGGCGGCGGACGCGCCGGCATCGGAGTGGGATCGCGGTCCGTTCCCCGCGGAGGCGATCCGGCCGTCGCGGTTTGAGGTGCGACTGCCGAACGGCGACATTCTGGTCAACCCGTGCGGCATGGTTCACGCCGATCCGGACGACGTTGCGGAGTTCGCGCGCGCCACGGCGCGGGCGCGGCACCTCGCACTGGAGGTGCACCGTTGGACGGTGATCGCGGGTGGCAAGCCGAACCGCATCCTGATCGGGCTGGCGCCCGAGTTGGGCGTGCGTGAGACCTACCGACTGATCGGGCGGTACGTTCTCACCGAGCAGGATATCCTTGCCGGGACGGTGGGGCAGAAGCACCCGGACATGGTGGCGACCAGCGACCACCCCCTCGACCTGCACGGCAAGAACGGTGTGCACATCGAGTTGGACCGGGGGTACGGCATCCCCTTTCGTTGCCTGATGCCGGTCGAGTACGACAACCTCCTGGTCGCGTGCCGGGGGGCGAGTTTCTCGCATGTCGCGGCCAGCTCGTGCCGGTTGTCGCGGACCATGACGGTGCTGGGCGAGGCCGCCGGCGCCGTGGCGGCGGCTGCGGTCAGGGACGGGAAACGGCTCGACGACCTTGATCTGCTGCGGGCCGTCCGCCTGGTGCGGCCCGGCTGAGGCCTGGAGCCGTTGACGCACTGAACGGCAGGGACCACAGGGCTTGCGCCGGCGGGGAAAGCGGGCACAGTATCGGGCGGTTGCCGCACGACGGGTGACGGACGTGGCCGTCGCCGCCGTCGGACGCGCCGCTGACATTGCCCATCCAGGAACGAACACGATGCCGTCGGACACGCAGACCCGGATTGAGAAGCACGTCACTCGGCTCCGGTGCTGCCGGCGCTGCCTGGACATGCACCCGCCGCCCGTGACCGGCCGACCGGTGTCCAGTCCTGTATTGCTGGTGGGGCAGGCGCCTGGTGACAAGGAGCCTGTCCTGGGCCGCCCGTTCGCGTGGACTGCCGGCAAGACGCTGTTTCGCTGGTTCGCGACGCATGGCGGCATTGATGAAGAGCGGTTCCGCTCCACCATCTACATGGCCGCGGTCTGCCGGTGTTTCCCGGGCAAAAATCCTGGCGGCGGCGACCGCGTCCCCGCGGACGAGGAGATCGTCGCCTGTTCCGCCTGGATGGAGACGGAGTTCAAGCTCCTGCAGCCGAAGCTCGTCATTCCGGTTGGGAAGCTGGCCATCCGCCAATTTCTCCCCGAGATCGGGAAACTGGTGGACGTCATCGGCCACGCGTTCCGCGTGAGCTACGCCGGCGTCGAGTGTGACGTCGTGCCGTTGCCGCACCCGTCCGGGGCTTCGCCCTGGCACCGGACCGAGCCTGGGGTCACCCTGGTGCGTCGCGCCATGGAGCGGGTTGCCGCGCACCCCGCGTTCCTGGCCGCCACGCGGTGAGGTCAGGACACGTGCAACCAAGGGGGGCGGCGAAATGCCACTCAGGTTCTCGTTCGCGGCCATCCCTGTCCGCCAAATGGATCCCCGCGGTACGCCGCCCTGCCTCCGGACGGCATCCCCAGCCCCAGAAGGCGGGCGGGGGGCCGCCCGCGGTACGTCGGAAGGGGCATCCTCTGACAACCTTGAGTAGCATTGGGGCCGGCGGCGATCAGGCGGGCGGGGGCTGGGCGGCGGGTGTGGGGTTTGCGCGCATCGACAGGGCGATGCGGCGGCGCGGCAGGTCGACCTCGAGCACGGTCACCTGCACCGGTTGCTGCACCCGTACGACCTCGGCCGGGTCCTTCACGAACCGGTCCGCCAGTTGGCTGATGTGGACCAACCCGTCCTGGTGCACGCCGATGTCCACGAACGCCCCGAACCGTGTCACGTTGGTGACGATTCCCGGCAGGCGCATTCCCGGCGCCAGGTCATTGATGGCATGCACGCTGTCGGCGAAACGAAACACCTCGAACTCACGCCGCGGGTCGCGGCCCGGTTTGGCCAGTTCCGCCACGATGTCGGTCAGGGTGGGCAGGCCGATGTCCGCGGTGACATACCGGGGCAGGTCCAGGCGCGCTCGGGCCTCGGCGTTGACCAGCAGTTCGGACACGGTCGCGTTCAGGTCCCGGGCCATGCGCGCAACCACCGCGTAGCTCTCCGGGTGCACGGCGCTGGCATCCAACGGATTGGCCGCACCGGGGATGCGCAGGAATCCCGCCGCCTGCTGGAACGCCTTGGGACCCAGGCGCGGGACTTGCCGCAACTCGGCCCGGGCGCGAAAGGCGCCGTGCTCGTTGCGAAAGGCCACGATCTGGCCCGCCAGCACCGGCCCCAGCCCCGACACGTGCGTCAGCAACTGTCGGCTCGCGGTGTTGACGTCGACCCCAACGGCATTGACGCAACAGCTCACCACGTCGTCGAGGGCACGGCGCAGTTGTGCCTGGTCCACGTCGTGCTGGTACTGGCCCACGCCGATGCAGTTCGGGTCGAGTTTCACCAGTTCGGCCAGCGGATCCATGAGCCGTCGGCCGATGGACACGGCGCCGCGCACGGTCAGGTCCAGATCGGGGAACTCCTCGCGCGCCACCTCCGACGCGGAGTAGATGCTGGCGCCGCTCTCGTTGACCATCACAATGGCGATCGCGCTGTCCAGGCCGACGTCCCGCAGGAACTGTTCCGTCTCGCGGCCCGCGGTGCCGTTCCCGACTGCTGCGGCGGCGATATGGAAGCGCGCGCAGAGCTCACGCACTGTCTGTGCGGCGGCCTCGCGCTGTTTCGGTTCGTGCGGGAAGATGACCGTGTGGTGCAGCAGGTCGCCTTGCGGGCCCAGGCAGACCGTCTTGCAGCCGGTGCGCAGGCCGGGGTCGAGCGCCAGGACCGCTTTCCGGCCCAATGGCGGGGCCATGAGCAGCTCGCGCACGTTCTCGGCGAAGACGCGAATGGCCTCCGCCTCCGCGCTGTCCCGGATTTCGCGCCGCCGCTCGGTCTCCAGCGACGGCGCCAGAAGACGCTTGTAGCCATCCTGCAACGCCAGGGCTGCCTGCTCGGCTGCCGGCGTGGTGGTGCGGAGTACGCTGTTTTTCAGCAGCGCCAGGGCCTGGTCCTCGGGTGGGCGCAACGACAGTCGCAGCAGGCCCTGTTCCTCGCCGCGGCACATGGCCAGTACACGGTGGCTCGGCGCGCGTGACGCCGGCTCCTGCCAGGCGAAGTAGTCCCGGTACTTCTGGCCTTCTTCGTCCTTGCCCTTGACGACGGTCGAACTCAGCACGCCGGCCTTCGCGAAGAGCTGGCGCAGACGCTGACGCAGTCCCGCGTCCTCGCTGAAACGCTCGGCCATGATGTCGCGCGCTCCGGCCAGCGCGTCGTCGACCGTCGCGACGCCCTTGTCCGGGCACAGGAATCGCTGCGCTTCGCGGCACGGGTCGAGGCCGTCCTGGCGCAGCAACGCCACGGCCAGCGGCTCCAGTCCCTTCTCCCGGGCCAGCTCGCCGCGGGTGCGCCGTTTCGGGCGATAGGGCAGGTAGAGGTCTTCGAGTTCGGCGAGTGTGCCGGCATGGGCCAATGCCTGCTCCAGCGTGCCGGTCAGCAGTTCCCGCTCCTGCAGGCTTTTCAGGATCGCGCCGCGGCGCTGGTCCAGTACGGCAAGCTGCCCGAGTCGGTCGCGGATGGCCAGGACCTTGACTTCATCCAGCGCCCCGGTCGCTTCTTTGCGGTACCGCGCGATGAACGGCACGGTCGCGCCGTCCGCAAGCAAGGCCGCCGTGGCCTCCACCTGCGCGCCGCGCAACGCCAACTCCCGGGCAATCCGCTCTGCGTGTCGGTTCACAAGCGCTCCGTGCTTTACCCTTCGGAAACCTGAACTCTGCCACCTGAGGTCCTCGGGATGCAACGCCCGGAAATTGCACCACGGAGGCACGGAAGCACGGAGAAGAGCCTTGGTCGCATTACCCTGCCTCCGCCATGCTTTGGCTCCAACGTGTCTGTCGAGAAGACCGTTCCTTGGTGTTCACTTGGCCGGTGGTTCCGGCTGCCGCAACTCGAGTTGGCCTTCGCGCAATCGCGCCTGGGTCATCGCGATGCCCAGTTCTTGCTCGTAACGTCCGACCAGGCGCCACTCCTGTTCCGTCATCAATGAGACGGCGCAGCCGCCTTTCCCGGCCCGGCCGGTGCGGCCGGTTCGGTGCAGGTAGGCCAGGCTCTGAGTCGGGATGTCGAGATTCACGATGTGCGTGACGTCTCGGACGTCGAGCCCGCGCGCCGCCAGGTCCGAGGCAATCAGAACCGTGGCTCGTCCGGCGCGGAAATCATCCAGTGCCTTCTTCCGGTCCATCTTGTCGCAGGCACTGTGAAGGTCTGCCACGCGGATCCCATGGTACGCCAGCTTGGCGGTCAGGGCGTCGGCATGTTCGTTGCGGTGCACGAAAACGATGGTGCGGACCGGTTTCACCGCGTGCAGCAGCCGCCGCAGCACGTCGGGCTTGTCGCGTTCCTCGCAGACGATATAGAGGTGCTCGATGGTACTGACAACCCGGTTGCTGCCTGTGTGGACCCTGACCAGGCCGGGCGCCAGCGCGTCCGCCTCCTGCGAACTCTCTCTCTGTTCAGTGGCCGAGACGAAGATCATCTGTCGCTCTCGCGGGATGGCGCGGATGATCTGGCGGACGCCGTCCAGACTGTCGCCGAACAGCAACCGATCCATTTCGTCGATGACCAGCGTCTGGACCGTGTGGACCTTGAGCTTGCCCATGCCGATCAGTTCCCCGATCCGCCCCGGCGATCCCACCACCACCTGCGGCTTATCCTTCAGCTTTTCGAGTTGCCGCTTCATGGACACGCCGCCGATCAGCGCCTGGGCCCGAATCGCCAGGCCGGAATGCTGCGCCAGGTCGCGTGCCTGTTGGCCGATCTGCACGGCCAGTTCGTGCGTCGGCACGATGATCATGACCTGCAGGGCGCGAAGCGCCGGATCCAGGCGGCAGAACAACGGCAGCAGGTAGGCCAGGGTCTTGCCCGTGCCCGTTTCCGAGCTGATGTAGGCGCTCTTTCCCGCCATCACGACCGGGATCGCTTCGACTTGGATGGGGGTCGGTTCGGTGATGTCGTCCCGGGCCAGTGCCGTCTCCAGAACCGGCATCAAACCCAACTCTGTAAATCGCATGGTTTCTCCTTGATCTGTCAGTAAAGGCGGGGAATCGCGGCCCGTGGATCGGCCCGCAACAGATGCTAATGTATACCATGCCGTGTCAACCCGGTTTTCCCAGCCCTGGCTGTCGCGAAACAGGCCACGCGACACCGGCGAACCGTTCACGCCGGCGAGCCGGCGTGCGGGTGTTACACGGGTAGCAACGACGGGGGCGCTGCCCCCGTGCCCCCGCCGGGGGACGGCGTTGACTTCCCCCGGACCCCCTTCGGTGTTGCCACGTGAATCGGCCCGGCGGGGTACGCCGGGCCGATTCACGTGGCGAAGCCGTCTGTCGCAGATCCCGCGGGGCGCGGGCTCTGCGACAGAGTGGGAACGGGGTTTAGCGGTGCTCTGTGCCGACGCCGTGGTGGTGAGAGGGAATGCAGTCTTTGCCCTTTGCGGGGCAACGACATGCGTGCGAAAGACTTTCTCGTAATCAAGGTGCAGCCGTGGGGGCTGCTATCCGTTGTCGGCCTGCTGGCGGGCGCGGCAACCCTGGCGGGGTTCGCACGGGGGTTGCCCGAGCCGGTCCTGGTCCTGGGCGATCTGAACGCCTCGCCGTGGAGCAGCCACTTCCGGCGTTTCCTGCGTGACTCGGGCCTGCGCGATTCGGCGCAGGGCAGGGGTGTCCAGCCGACCTGGCCGGCGGGCATGCCGTGGCTCTGGATCCCGATCGATCACTGCCTGCACTCGCCACAACTCCAGGTTGTCGCCCGGCATGTTGGCCCCAACCTCGGATCCGATCACTACCCGGTCGTCGTCGACTTTGTCGTGAACCGCAAGTGACGCGGCGATAGCGTTTGCGGGCATGGGGTTCTGTTGGGGCGGCGTTGTTCGGGGCGCCAGACGCCATCCCGTGAGCCTGGCAACAGCCCTGCCAACAGCCTCAGAGCGCTTGCGTCAGTCCGGTTACCGGTATAATTTGTCTAAACCGCGGCAGGCCTTGAAAGCGGCTTGCTCGTCGACAGCCCAGGAGGGAAATCATGCGTCGACTCAGAAGACCGTTTACGCTGATCGAGTTGCTGGTCGTCATTGCGATTATCGCGATTCTGGCGTCACTGCTGCTGCCGGCATTGCAGGCGGCCAAGGACAAGGGCAAGGCGGCGCTGTGCGTGGCGAACCAGAAGCAATGCGTGCAGATCCTGACGCAGTACTCGGACGACTACGACCAACTGCTGCCCGTGGTGCGACATCTGGACACGGCGACCTGGTCGCCGTGGTGGGGTTGGCTGACCTACGCCAGCGACGGCAAGTACATCGAGACGCTCTCGATCGCGGTCTGCCCGTCGGTCACGAACCCAGGCACAGAGAGCAGCATCCGCGCCATTGGTCATTACGGATTGAACTACCGGCTGTACCGAGACGGTGTCTCGAGTTGGGCCTCATCGGGAAAGCAACTGCTCGAGGACGGCATCGTCTACGAGTTCATCTATACCAACCGGGTCTCGGATACGTCCGAACGGATCCTGGGCGCCGACACGATGGACACATGGCCGGACTATGAGAACAACGGCAAGTACTACATGTGCACCATTTTCGGGCCGTGGGTTGGCGGCAAGGCCGTCTGGCTGAAGCATCAGCGCATGGCCAATGCGTTCTTCCTCGACGGGCATGTCGAAAAACTCACGCGCGGCGAGTTTTCCTCCCGTCTCGGCGGCGCGCAGGAGTTCCGGTACTACTGAGGCGGGGCAACGCCTCTTGTCTTGGTCGTGCCTTACCCGGACCGCGTGAACGCGGGACTACCAGCCTGGCCGGCGATCGGATTCCTTACATGGGGTACAGTCCGTCGTCGTGCGAGGGGGCGCTCCAGCCTTTGCCCTCGGCGTCGGCCTGCTCGCCGAGCACGTCGCCCATTTCGGCCTCGATCTTCTCGGGGTCTTCACCGGCTTCGAGGCGGCGGACGACGTCACCCATCTCGCCGTCGAGTTTCTCGCCGGAGATCTCGCTCATGCGGCGCATGAGTCGGCCCATCTGTTTCGGGTCGTTCTCATCCATGCCTTCCGCGGATTCCATGAGCCGCATCATTTCGCGCTCGGCACGCGGATCCAGCGACTTGTCCGGAGCGCCGTCCGGCGAGTCGCCTTTCGCGCCGGCCCCGGGCGCGTCTGTGGCGCTCTTGCGGGTTGTGCCGCCGAGTGAGAAGCGGGAGAGCATCTTCTTCAGGTTCTTCGACTTGCACTTGGGGCAGGTCGGTTTCTTCTTCTCATCCGCGCTCTTGGCGAGAAAGCTGTAGACCCGGTTGCAGGCCGGGCAGAGGTATTCGTAGATGGGCATGGTTCGTCGGGCTCCGGGGCATCTCAGAGTGTTCAGGGTTCAGGTTGCGGCGGGGCGGACCGCTGTTTGACCGGTCTGACGCGTCCGATGTGTCTGATGCGTCTGAGCCGCTCCGAAGCATTGGGCTGCGGTCGGCTCGTCGCTTCACGCGAACTCGGCAAACTTCTTGTACAGGCTCTCCAGCTTGTTCAGGTAGTACGGGACGTTCTCGTCCCGCACATCCGGCTTGGCGTCGGCCAGGAGCTTGGCGGCGTCGCTGACCTTGACGCTCTTCTTCTCGCCCGTGACGTAGAACGCGACCTGGTCGCCTTGTCGGTACTCGCGCGCCGTGGCCTTCAGCGCCAGGTCGTAGGCGGCGCTGCGTTTGCCTTCGCCGGACTCGAGCTTCTGCTGGTAGACGCGCGGCGACTGCGACAGCGTTTCACGCTGTGCGAAATCCGTGATTGGGAGCGCGTGGTTGCGGATGGCGTCGGCGTACTTCTCGTTCAGTCCGGTCAGTTCGGTCTTGTGCCCGGTGAGGAGCAGTTCTACGGCCTCACGGATGAACCGGCGCTGGAACGGTTCGAGCCCGCGCGACTTCAGTGCCGCGCCGGTGATGCGGACCTTGCCGTCGTGGTCGAGCAACGCGTAGTTCTTGCTCTTGTACCCGAACATGGTCGCGTAGGTCGAGTCCAGGTCGACATCAATGCCGGCCGGGAGCGTGGCCTGGATTTTCTGCAGCAGCGCTGCGGGGTCCGCAACGCCAGGCGGCGGCACGAAGTAGATGCCGTCCGTGTCGATCTCGATGACGGTGGCGTTTTCGCGTTTCAGGAAGTCGACCATGCTCTGCAGGATCTCGCGGCCGCGCGCCGTGATGGTCTCGGCCATGTCGTAGTCGTTGAACGTGCCCTGCGAGAACCCGGTGTAGCCGTAGAACGAATTGATCAGTACCTTGAACGAACTCTGCAGCGCCTCGAAGTTCTCGCGCTGCTCCGCGACGGCATTGCGGGCCGACTGCTTGGCCAGGAGCCGGAACCGGCGCAGTTCGGTCAGGAGTGTGCAGAAGATACCGAGCGTGTCGACGCGCGGCGACATCTGCCCGGCAATAATGATCGAGGGGTACAGCGACTGCACGTCGACATGCCACACATTCTGGAAAATGCCGCTCTGCAGTGAGTCGGTCAGGCCGCCGCGGAAGTTGCGCGAGGCCTGCGGACTGGGAATGCTGGCACCGGCGCGCAGGTAGGCGGCCACCAGCATGGCGTCGATGCGCGCCGCATTGCCGCGCGTGACGCAGTTCTGGTACGAGAACGGCACGAGCTGCGCCTGGTAGAAGTAGCTCGGCGACAGCAGTCGGCTGACGGCGTCGGTCTCGCGCACGTCGTCCATGGCGTAGTCGCGCACCAGGTCGGGCTGGGTCTTGATCAGCTCGCCGATCTTTGACGGGTCGATGTAGGTGCGTTTCTTCGCCGCCACGCCGAAGTACTTGGCCACTGACTTCAGCCCGTAGCTGTCCAGGTCGCGGTGACTGACGTCGTAGAGCTGCACCAGGTGCATGGTGTCGATGATGTGGCGGCCGTAGATGTCGTAGCGCTGGTATGTCGAGGTGTGCTCGCCGGCCGTGAAACGCGATGAGCGCGAGGTGATGACGCTGCCGTCGCGGCCGAGCTTGAGTCTGACTTTGTGTCGCTTGCAGCGCGTTCCGATGTAGGGCAGGTCGAAGTTGAAGATGTTGTGCCCCTCGATCACGTCCGGATCGCGCTCGCGGACCCGTGCGACGAACTCTTGCAGCATCGCGGCCTCCGGCACGTCTGGACCGCCGAGACACCGTTCCCAGCCGGTGCTGTCGCGCATGGCGATGAGGATGATGCGGTCGTCGTCGCGCTCGGCATTGCAGAAATCGTAGCCGGGCGTCGTGACCGTTTCGATGTCGACCTGCATGCGACGCAGTTCGGCGAACGACATGTCGCGGAAGAGCCGCGCCGGCAGGAGCGACAGGAACTGCTGCGTGACGTCGCTGACGGCCCGGTACGGGGCCTGGGGCGAGGACGGACTGCAGCCGGTCTCGGTCCTGAGGTACTTCAGTCCGGCCTCGTGCGTTGCCTCGTCGGGGAAGTGCACCAGCACGTTGAGGATGCCCGAACCGTCGAGCTTGCGCCGCTCCACGCTGCCGGGCACGGCCGCGGCCAGGGCCTCGCCTGAAACCAGCAGCCACGGCCGGAACGGCGCCGTTTCAATCGTGACACTGCCGTCCGCGGCGCGGACATACAGTGACGCGGTCCCGTCGCTGTTCGGCTCGGCAGCCACCAGTCGCGTCCGGTCGCTTGGCGCCAGACGGCTCAGATCGATCATTTCGTCGGACATGGCATGGACTCCATCAGGAACGGTCACACGCAATGACCCCAAACCTAGGCCAGGACTTGCACGGCCGAGGCTCGTAGTTCCACGTTCACGCGGTCCGGGGGGGCGCGTGGTTGCGGAGAAAAGGAACCGCCCAGAGGCGGAACCACGGACGCGGACGACCCGCCTTCCCCCCCATCATGCGGACGCCCAAGTTGGGGGTATTACGGTCACACCTTTGGGCAGCGGAAAGATAGCCGGCGGTCGGTCGGTGCGCAACCGGGAGAACACATCGGGCAGGGCTGTTTCAAGATTCGTGACCGTCACGTGCGGCGAGTCCCCCCGGCGTGTCCCCACGCCGACCGTCGCGTGCAGTGAGTACCCCCGGCGTGTCCCCACGCCGGGGGGGGGGCGGCCTGAGGACAGGCCGCCCCTACCGGGTGTGCGCGGAGGCGTGGCCTTCCGAGACGCGGCGCCGAGGTTGCCGCCCGCGCCGCCGGCCAGGAGCAGCGTGCCGTCCGCGAGTCGGGCCAGAGCGCCCCAGTCGAACGTGAACGGGAGAATGCCCAGCGTGAAGGTGTCGGTGCCGGGGGCCCAGACCTCAAAACTGTCCAGCGCGGTAAACCCGGTGCCGTGCCCGCCGAACACCGCCAGCCGTGCGCTGGCGGCACGACCGTCGGCCGCCGGCAGCACGACCGCGCTGTGTCCCATCCGGGCTACGTTCATATCCGGCGCCGACCTCTTGACCGTCACCGGCGCAAAGGTGGCCGTAAGTGTACGGTCACGATCCATCACCACGGTTGCACTGGCCAGGGTTGCGGTGGAGTCCCCGGACCAGCCGGCGAACCGGTAACCGGTCGCACTGGTTGCCGTCACGGTCACCCGGGTGCCCGTCGCGTACGAGTGGTCCGCGCCCGCTGCCGGAACCGTGGTTCCGCCGCCAGCCGGGGACACGGTGATGTGCAGCGTCGGCGTGAAGGTCCCGGACTGGAGGATCAGGCCCTGCTCCCCGACCACGGTAAACCGATTCTCGGCGAACGTCACCCCCTGGAGGTCTGGCGGGTCCGCGCCGCCCACCCCGGTCTGCCGCGCGGTCCAGGTCGTGCCGTCGGTCGACGTCGCAACGCGGCAGTCCTGGCCGACGGCACAGAACGTGCCGTTGCCAAAGGCCAGGCCCTGTACGTTCATACCCGGTATCCCGACAAACTCGTCGCTCCACGCGATGCCGTCGGTCGAGGTGCGCACCGCCCCGTCCTTGCCGCCGGCCACGAACCGGTCGTTGCCGTAGACCACCTTCTGAAGATCCGTCAATCCAGGCGCCACCCGCTGCGCCCACGCCCACGGCCACGTACTGATTCGCGTCCGTGCGGCCGATGCCGAAGAGCGGCGACGTGACACCGGAATCGCGGACGGTCCAGGTATCGAGCCAGGCAGCGTGCACCGGCAGGACCAAGCCCGTGACCAGGCCGGTGAACGCAGTGAGGACCAGAACACGCCGGAGCGGGGCGGGCCATATATGCATGCAGACGTGCCTTTCAGGAGCAACCGAGAAGCACGGTGAGGCCGGGCGGGTGTATTCGTATGGTTTCTCGGGAAGCGCCCGTGCGTGGCCTTCTCCGCTTGCCTTGGCGGCGTTCGAGGCGCGCGATGTCGCGGGCGAGCTTCAGGATCCACTCGGGGAGGAACGGCTGGGCGGCGCGCGGGACCTGGATGTGGAAGCGTCGCATCTGGCCGGCCACGTCTCGCCGCTTTTCAAGCCCAGTTGTCCGCACGGAAGGGGGAGGCGGGCAGGCCGGCGACGTTGCAGAGGTTGCATCCCTCGGGGGTGTCGGCCCAGGCGTAGCGGACCGCCACCGGCTTGGGACATCAGGGCTCGACACCACGACCGTGTCGCCCTCGATGACGGCGCCGGCGGATTTGAAGAGCCGGTCGTCGCCAGCAATGTGGAACGTCCTCAGTCTGCCGTCCCGGGCGGTGAGGCCGCGGTCCGGAGTTCACTTCGCCTTGCGTCCGCGGCGGGCTGGCTTTGCGGGTTTGGGTGGGGTGTACTCGCGCCGGAGGGGGCCGACGTAGATCTGACGCGGCCGCTGCAGTTTGAACTCCGGGTCGCTCATGGCTTCGCGCCAGTGTGCGATCCACCCCGGAATACGGCCGAGGGCGAACATCACGGTGAACATCGATTTGGGGATGCCGATGGCCCGGTAGGTCAGGCCGCTGTAGAAGTCCACGTTGGGGAAGAGCTTGCGCTCGAGGAAGTAGTTGTCGGCCATGGCGCGCTCCTCCAGTTCGGTGGCGATGTCCAGCAGGGGGTCGCGCTCCTCCATTGCCTTGAGCACGTTGGCGTAAACCTCTTTGATGATCTTGGCGCGCGGGTCGTAGCTCTTGTAGACGCGGTGTCCGAACCCGTAGAGCGGTGCGTGCCCTGCCTTGGTCTTGTCCTTGGCTCGCTCGATGTACTTCTTGACGTCGCCGCCGTCGCGCTGGATGTCTTCGAGCATCTCGATGACCGCCTGGTTGGCGCCGCCGTGGAGCGGCCCCCACAGCGCGCAGATGCCGGCGGACACGGCGGCATAGAGGTTGACTCGGGCGCTGCCCACCAGGCGCACCGTCGAGGTGGAGCAGTTCTGCTCGTGGTCGGCGTGCAGGACCAGCAGGACGTTCAGTGCCCGCTCCACCTCCGGCTTGACCTCGTACGGCCGCACGGGCGAGGAGAACATCATGTTCAGGAAGTTGGCGCAGTACTTCAGGTCGTGGCGCGGGTAGACGAACGGCTCGCCGATCGACTTCTTGTAGGAGAACGCGGCAATGGTGCGGATCTTGGAGAGCAGCCGCGTGGTGGCCATGTCGATCTCCTCCTCCGGGCTGTTCTGGGCCAGTTCCGGGTAGAAGGTCGAGAGCGACACAACCATGGCGGACAGGATGGCCATGGGATGCGCATGCTCGGGGAAGCTGTAGAAGAAGTGCCGCATGTCCTCGTGAATCATGGAGTGCCAGTTCAGCAGTTCGGAGAAGCGACTCCGCTCCTCCTGGCTCGGGAGCTGCCCGTGGACGAGCAGGTACGCGACGTCCACGAAACGGAAATTCTCGGCCAGCACTTCAATGGGGTAACCGCGGTAGCGCAGGACCCCGCACTCGCCGTCGAGGAAGGTGATGGCGCTCTTGCAGGAGGCGGTGTTCTTGTAGCCGTAATCGAGCGTGACCAGACCGGTCTCGGTGCGCAGATCACCGATGTCGATCGCGCGTTCGCCTTCGCTGCCCTCCACGATGGGGAGTGACAGCGTCTTGTCGCCGATCCGTAGTTCGGCGGTCCCGGCATGACGGATTTGTGTCATGGTCAACCTCTCTGCTCGGCCAGGTTCCGTTTGGTGCTGGCCACCCACAGCCTGCCTTGCTGGCGAAGGCCTTCACGTTCACGGGGCAGAAGATAGCCCGATGGGTGGGGAAGTGCAAAAGAGCGCCGGTAAGCCCTTCGGGGGAGGTCAGCCCTGCCCAGGCGCGAGCACATTGCCCCGGGGCTGGCCGTTCACCTGTCGGCGGCTGCGAAACGCCAGGAACGGCACGGGCGACGCACCCGGATGTTGTCGCCGTCCGGACGCAGGCTGTGGATCCACGCGGAGGTGTCAATCAACTTCATTGGGGGCCTACCCCTGCTTCCGTTGCTGTTCCAGTTCGGTCACCGTCAGCAGATTGCCGCACGTGCCGAGATGCCGCGTCAAGCCAGCCATGCGCTGCCGCCGGTTGAAGTCGGCCAGGGCCGTGACGACCGCCTGGCGCTTGGTCTTCGCCCGCGTGAACCGCATGGCATCCGCCAGCTCTTTCTCCGGAATATCAATCGTCGTCTTCATGCTTCCAATCCATGGTTATTCGGATTCCCTGTCAAGTCATGAAGGATTCTTGGGGTGACGCGTCAGTCGCGGGTGGAGACGCACGGCGGCAGGCATCCGGCCGATGTCCACCCCCGACCTGTCCCCCCGACCATCGACCCACGACACTCGTCCCGCTTCCCCTCACGGGCTCTTGCCGGTGATGGCGTAGTAGACGATGCCGACCAGCATGGGGATGAGGCGGGCGGCGACGTCGCCGGCGATGATGCCGATCATCAGCGGCTTGAGGTTGTTGTAGAGCCGGCCGCCGCCGTACTTGCTGACCAGCGTCTTGATGAGCCAGCCGATGAGGAACGAACCGCCCATCAGGCACGCCTGGTAGCCGCCGAGGAACACGAACATGACCGGGTGCAGCGGCCACCACGCGAAGCGCAGTCGGCAGATGCCGATGCCCAATGCAAGGGCCAGGGCGACCAGGAACGCGGTCACGCAGGGCCAGTTCGGCGCCATGTGCGTGAAGCGCTGCCAGCCGTGCAGGTTCTCTGAGATCTCGAGAGTGCCCTGCGCCGTGAGCTGCTGCTTGATCATGACCATGTTCTCGAACGTGAACGTGGAGAGCATCCGCGGCCAGCCCAGGCTGGTCTGCATGCCGCCGACGTCGTACTGCCAGTACAGCGTGACCGGAATGCAGATGACGGTGCAGAGCACAAGCGTGAGCAGGGCCCAGCGGCTGAGCTTGGCCACGCTCTCCCCCGACACGTCCACCAGCTTGAAGGCCTGCACGGCGAACGGCATGGGCGCCCAGCCCGGCGCGGCCAGCAGCACGGCGGAGACCAGGAACATGATGACGAGCATCTGCGGGCCCAGTGCCGTGGACCCGAACAGGCCCCAGATGATGGCGCACGGGAAGATCTGCGACCCGATGTGGAACGCGCCGGTCTCCGCAATGGTGCGGCTGACGACGATCCAGACCATGAGCGCGATCAGGGTGTAGAGCACCGCCAGTTGCCAGTCCAGCCCGACCAGCACGAGTTGGGCGGTGAACAGGACGGTCCCGACCAGGAACAGGCGCATGCTCCAGACGACGTGGCTGTCGATGGGCTCGGCGGTCTTGAGCCCGACGCCGCGCCGGAGTGTGTTCCAGTAGTAGTGGCGGCCGCTGTACAGCAGCATCAGCAGGATGCCGAAGTAGCCGCCGCAGAACAGGTATGACTCCGGTTTGATGGACATGTGGTTTCCGCCTTGCAGGCTGATGCCGTAGCTGGCCAGCATGCCCATGACGGTGCAGACCACGAACGGCATGAACCCCATCGAGAAGGAAATGTCCGAGGCCAGGAAGTACGCCAGGCCGATCACCGAGAAGATCAGGCTCGGCCGCAGCAGTAGCCAGCCCCCGCCCAAGGTCAGGTTCGGGAACAGCGGCGCCAGACCGGTGAAATCCAGGTAGGTCTTGACCGGAATGAGGAACTGCGGCAGCCACCGACACAGGTAGTTGTTGAACTGGATGCAGAAGATCAGGCCGGCCCCGATCCAGAACATGCGGCTGCGAAACACCTCGCCGTGTCCTTCTCCCTCGCCCGGCAGCAGGGCGTGCGTGAAGGTCTGGATCGGGTAGGGTAGCTGCTCGTGGTGCGCCCACTGCTTGTGGAACACGACTGCGAGCCCGAGCAGCCCAAGCGTGATGGACAGTCCAAGCGGGATCCAGAATGCCAGGGTGCGCGTCCACGCGAACCACGGCACCTGGTCGACGCGGATGTGCTGCTTGCCCTGGCCCATGCCGACCACGTAGCCGGTCAGGACGGTGTCCTCCTGTTGACTCACGTCGGGGAGCATTTGTTTCGGGGGCAGCTCGATGACCCGCTCGTTCGTCCAGCCGGGTTTGACCTTGGCGTCATGGTTCGGCAGCATGATAATCGAGGGCATGATCTGCCACAGCCCCCAACTCGGCACGCCGCCGGCAATCAGTGCGATGGCGCAGACCACGGCCAGTTCGCGGCCGCTGAAGACCCAGCTCTGTCGCAGCCGGCGCAGCAGCGGGTTGGCGAGCAGCAGGAAGAACACCAGCGAGCCGTACACGATGGTCGGCATCAGGTTGTCGATCAGCGCGCCCTGCCGGATCACGCAGTCGTTGAAGAAGCAAAACGCCGCGATGACAACCGCCGCGAACAGTCCGAAGAAGATGCTGCGAAAAGTCATCGGGTTCGTTCCCCTTGCGTGGGACATGCTGGCGACCGGACTCCCAGACCGCACCGACCGCACCGACCGCTGCCGACAGCAATCGACCGCTATCGATCGCAATCGGCGGCGACCGGACCTGAGGACCTGTTCCGTCTTCCCGCCCACGACGGAGGCATTGCGGTGCCCAAGCCGGGCCGGGGTGTCGGGCGGTGTCCCTTGGCTACTCCACCAAATCGCCGATCAGCATGACGGCGCCGGCGTACCAGGTCGTGCCCTGGTACTTGGCGGGGTTCTTCTCCATGTCCGGGCGGTTGTGTTCGAACAGGATCTTCATCTTGTCCGGGACTTCGGCGTCCACCGTCACGGTGACCGTGTGCACGGCGTCCGGGAGTCCGGCGCCGATGCCGAGGCTGGCAATCCGGTGGTAGGTGCAGTACGGATCGATGCGATTGACGAACTTATCGGGTTGGTCATCGAGCTTGACCTTGACGCGGCCGCAGTCCGGACCGAGCAGGTCGTAGACTCCGACGTTGATGCCCTTGAACTTGAACGTGATGCTCTCGCCGGGGTTCGTGGCCTTCCACAGTTCGGCCATCCGGTTCCCGAACGCCTTGGCGAGGTTGTCCTTGGCCGGGTCGAGTTTCACCCAGCCGGTGCTCATGGTGGTACGGCTGAGCGGCACCATCTTGGCCGCTTCCCAGTTGTCCGCCACCAGCGGCGCGCCGAGCGTGTGCGGGCCGGGCTTGGCGTCCGGCAGCGCGGCGATCTGCTCCATGCAGCGGGCCACGACCTGTGTGTAGACCTCGTGCCCGGTGTCGACCAGTGGGTGCACCCCGTCCTCGCTGAAGAGCATTTTGCCCGCCATCGCGGCCTTCTCCGCGTCGGTCTTGGGCTGCTTGCCCTTGAACACGAGCTTGCCGTCCTTCTCCATCTTGGCGATCTCCAGGCCCATGTGGATGGACGGGATGCCGTAGTGATCGGCGAGCGCTTCCATGGCACTGGCGGCGCGCGGGTACTTGCCGTTCTTCAGGTCGTTGAGCATGCCGTCGTGGGCCACGGTGTAAACGTAACAGATGTCCATATCAGGCAAGGCCTTCCACGACTGACGGATGATCCCCTCCATGCTGCGGTGAATGCTGGCCGGGTCGCAGCCGCCGTCATTGACCGCGAACTCGACGAACGTCATGTCCGGCTTGAACTGCAGCACGTCATGGTCGCAGCGGAACACGCCGAGCTGCGAGCCGGTACCGCCGATGGCCGCGTTGACTTCGCTGATCTTCGCATTCGGGTACTTGTCCTGGAACCACTTCAGCGTCTTGACGCGCCAACCGCCCGCGGCTGTGATGCTGCCGCCGAAGTACGCGATCTTGATCTCCTTGCCCGCCTGCAGTTTGGCGAAGAAGTTCGGCAGACCGCCGCGCGGCGTGAACTCCACCGCGTCGCGCAACGGGTACTCCGGTTCCGCGGCCATGAGCGATACTCCCAACGCCATCGTCGATGCGATCATGGTGAAGGTTCTCATCCTGACACGCCTTTCCTTCTCGCTGGCCTGTTTGTACCGAGCCGTCCTGCCGCCGGGCGTTGCCGGGCGGCGCGGTTGGCGGTCCTTCGTTTCCGTGTGCGGTGTGAAGTCTAGCCCGTGCAGGCCGGTTTTCCAGCGTGAGGAGCGTGTTCGGCAGGGCTGTTTCAAGATCCGGCGCCGCGTCTCGAAAGGCCACGCCTCCGCGCACACCAAGTAGGGGCGGCCTGTCCTCAGGCCGCCCCCCCCGGCGTGGGGACACGCCGGGGGTACTCACCGCACGCGACGGTCACGGATCTTGAAACAGCCCTGCGTGTTCGGCGGATTGAGGCGCAACGCAACGGTCGGGGACGTTGGGGGCGCAGGCCGCCGGGTGTGAAGGGGAAGAAGCATCGGCGGAGTCGTTGGTCGCTCAGCCAGTTCACTTGCCGCGTGAGGTGTGTGTGTGGCGGCAGGTTGAGTGAGGAACGGCCTTGTCAACGGATGATCGGGCGGTTTGCGGCCGGGGCGCCTGACGCTTTCGTCCACGGGGCAAGCCCGTGACAGTCGGTGGGTGTGGAGTCTGGAGAGCTGTGTCGCGGGGCAAGCCCGTGGCTGACGGCAGAGCAGCAGGTTCCCCGCCGTTGTGTCGTGCCTTAGGGCTTGCGCCACTTGGTGTGGTTGGCCAGGACGTCGCGTTTCCAGGCCAGGACATTGTTCGGCAGAGCGTGCCCGTCGACGTAGCCGACATTCGTGCGGGCGCCGGTGCCGGTGCCCGCGCCGTGGCAGGTCCTGTAGGTCTCGATGAAGTTGCCGTGAATCAGGTTCTGCGGGCCGCCGCCTTCGTACCAGCGCACGGCGTCCTGCCAGAGCGGGATCAGGTCCGGGGTCATGCGCAGCGACGATTCCGGTTGTCCCTCGAGGAGATACGCGGTCGAGTTTCGGGTCGTGACCGTCAGGCTGCAGAGGTACCCAGAGTCGTCGGCGGTGGTGGACGGGTCGAAGGCGATTTTCATGCCGGTGCAGCGCCAGGTCTCCCAGTTGCCCACGTACGCGTTCACCCGCTGATGCACGAAGGCGTTCTGGACCGGGCCGGGCGGAGTGACCGAGCCGGTGGTTCGGTTGGCGTGCCAGCCTTTGTCGTTGCCGGAACCACCCGGGGGCAAGACGGTGTTGCAGCAGGAGTTGGGGTCCTCGGTGACGCGGTTCCCGGAGTCCATGGTTGCCACGGGAAAGCGCTGGTCGTATTCACCCATGTAGCAGGCGGTGCCAACCAGGATCTGCTTCACGTTCGCCATGCAGCTAGACTGGATCGCCTTGTCCTTGGCCTGCGACAGCGCCGGCAGCAGCATGGACGCGAGGATCGCAATGATGGCGATGACGACCAGCAACTCGATGAGCGTGAAACCGCGAATCCTTGGCTCCTCCGATGTGCACGTTAATCGCATGGGCATGACCTCATCAGGCGGTTGGCAGATAGATATTTGCGATGTCGTCGAGGAGACTATACCCCACGTCTCGCGCTACGGCAAGGGAAGTGCCGGCTGTCTCGGCTATGCGTCAGCGCCCCCGGCCGGCAGACCGGC
>MHBL01000119.1 GCA_001803235.1 Lentisphaerae bacterium RIFOXYA12_64_32 | reverse complement strand
TACTTACCTAGAAGAACTTACGGAAGCCATAATTCTGACGCCATAGTTCCATCGTGCTCATAGTAAACGTTCTAACCAGATATCTGAGCACAATAGAAAAACATAACAGGCTTATGACCAGCATATAAACTCACGCAGACCCCGCTGCCTTCGCGAGGCATGGGGCCTTGGAATTTGCAATCCGCCGCTGCAGTTCGGTCACAAGAAGGGCGTCCCACTTCTCGTTCCCGGGGTGTTCGCTACGGAGGAGATGGGCGCCCGATGCGCCGGGAGCAGGTGGAGAGCCCTCGGGGCACTCCATGTCGCCGTGGGACAATATCCGCCACACCTCGGCGTGAGACAGGAGGCACTGGCCGGACACCAACGCGTCATCCACCTCTGCATCCCCACGCCGCGTCGCCCAGTCGGGAACCCTGGCGGATTCTGTCCAATGGCACCACTGATTGCCCCGGTGCGGCCCGAGACCTTGCCTCCCAGCGTGCGTGGTTGTACAGTGCGAACAAGCACGGACACCGGGGGAGAGGCGGGAGTCACGGAGTATCCCCAAACCCCGATTCTGGCCAAGATTGCGATTGCAGTCTACGCAGTTACACAGTTATACATGAGGGCCCTATGATCGGGACTCGTCAACCAACCCAAGCAGAGAAGAACTACACCCTCCGTCGCATCGTCTATGACGTTCTGATCGCCACGAAAGCAGTCATTGAGTTCGACCGCACCCGGGGAGATTTCTCGAAGAAGGAGAGCTTCAAGGTCGCGGCGTTGATCATGGCGCGGAACTTGAATGCGTTCCTATTCCAGAACGACTACCGGTACGACGACGACATCCATGTCGGAGACTTCGGGCTTCAGAGCTGGGCACCAAGCAAGAACGTTGAGTTGACGAAGGTTCCCCAGAAGTGTATCAGCAAAGTCGTTGGTCACGTAGTGGCCCGGACGCCACAAGGCTCCTTGCCAAACGCAGACGTCAAGAGGTTGGTGGTCCCGTTGATCCGCGAGTCCTGTGAGTTCATAGACAGATGCGTCTCTACTGGCACCGCCGCCTATACGGGGGCGGCGACGGGCACCAGGGGTTACGTTGCTCGGCTGAACAGCTTGCTCCCCGAGATTGGGGTGAGCAAGATCCCGGGATAGGAGTTTGACGAGTTGCTGCTGCGGACCCCGCAGGCACGGCCGCAGAGCATGGCGTTGACTCCTGCAGATGCAGCGCCGTGGCGTGGTAGAGAAGACCAATCGCAATGCGTTCGCCTCTCACATCAACGCACGTGTCTGGCCTGTTGAGTGACGCAGCGCAACACTGCTCTTGCTGGGACGACTTCAGGCAACGCCTCGCAAGTCTGCCGGAAAAGCAGAAAGGCGACCTGTTTGAGGAACTGACCAAAGCCTATCTCCTCCTCGACCCTGAGTACTCGACCAAGCTGAGCCAGGTGTGGCTCCATCGCGAGGTGCCTTCTTCGGTTCGCGATAGGCTCAGACTCCCAGACACCGACCAAGGCATCGATCTCGTTGCCCAAACCAAAGACGGCGATTTCTGGGCTATCCAATGCAAGTACCGCGCCGACTCGACCCAGTCGCTGGCTTGGCGTGACATTTCAACATTCACCGGATTGGCCTTCGGTGTATGCCGTGACATCTCGTTCGGTCTGATTTGTTCGACAACAGAGCGTATCACCCGCGTTCTGAAAAAGCAGGATCGCATCGGGTTCTGCGCGTTGGATGTATGGCAAGCTCTCGATGCTGAGTTCTTTGCCCGACTTCGCGCGGCTCTGGGCGACAAGCCTGCCAGTATCAAGCCGCTCAGCCCCCGCCCGCACCAAGTAGCCGCAATCCGGGACGCGCATGCCCACTTCGTCAGGAAGAAAGAACGGCGAGGCAAACTGATTATGCCCTGTGGGGCGGGCAAGAGCCTCACGGCCTACTGGATTGCGCAGAAACTTGGCGCGCAACGCGTTCTCATCGCAGTTCCCAGCCTTGCCCTGATCCGGCAGACGCTGAAGGTCTGGCTCCGGGAAACGATGGCCAACTCGCAGGACGTAGACTGGACCTGCGTCTGCAGTGACGAATCCGCCGGTCGCATCGGGCGCGACGACGTGGCCGTTCTGCGGCAGGACCTGGGAGTACCGTGCCTGACCGCCCCCGCCGACATTGCCGACTGGCTGGGCAAGGCAAGACGCGGCGGGACGGTTGTGTTCACGACCTACCAGAGTGGCGAGGCCATTGCCACTGCCGCCCGGCGCATGAAGATTCGCTTCGATCTCGGTATCATGGACGAGGCGCACAAGACTGTCGGGGCCAGGGACAAACTCTTCTCCCACCTGCTGCACGATAGGAACCTGCCGATACGCCGCCGCATCTTCATGACCGCCACAGAGCGCCGATACGAAGGCGAAAGCGACCAGATTCTCAGCATGGACGACCCTGCCATCTACGGGGACACGTTTCACCTCCTGACGTTCAAGCGGGCGCTGGAGTACGAACCGCCGATCCTGAGCGACTACAAGATCGTCACGATGCTCGTGTCGCGCCATGAAGTGGCAGAGCTGATTCGCAGGAACGTCTTCGTTCGGCCCGACCGGGGACGCTGGGACCGGGAGATCGAGGCCGAGATGCTTGCCGCGCTGGTCGCCATGCGCAAGGCCATGGCGAAGTATCCGATCCGGCACGCCGTCTCGTTCCACAGCAGCATCCTCCGGGCCAAAGTGTTCAAGGCTCACAACGACGCCTTCACCCGCGCATGCCCGGCATACGGGCACGTCTCGACCTTCCACGTGTCCGGCGAGACCCCGACCGGAACCCGCGCCCGCATGTTGAGAGAGTTCGCCGGAACCGAACGCGGCCTGATCACGAACGCCCGTTGCCTGACCGAAGGCGTGGACGTGCCGGACATTGACTGCGTCATGTTCGCGGACCCGCGCCGGAGCGCCGTGGACATCGTGCAGGCCGTAGGCCGCGCCCTGCGGCCATCTCCCGGGAAAGAAATGGGGTATGTCATCGTCCCCATCCTGCACGACGACAAGGCCAAGCCCGAGGACATCTTCCAGACGATCGCGTTCAAGGAAGTACTGACGACACTTCGCGCCCTCGCCGCCAATGACGACCGCATCATCGAGTATTTTCGAGCGGTCTCGGAGGGCAAACGCCATACCGGCGGCGGGAGTGTCGAGTTCGATCTGGACGAGCGGTTGGCCAAACGCATCAATCTCGCGCAGTTCGCGCGGGACATAGACCTCAAGTGCTGGGACCGACTCGCCAGACTGTCTTACAGGCCCTTCCACGAAGCACGCGACTTCGCACGAGGCCTCAAGCTGAAGAACCAGTCTGAGTGGAACGCCTTCTGCACTGGTAAAATGCCCGGCAAGGGGGGAAGGCCGCGGGACATCCCCACCAATCCGAACCTAACGTACGCCGACAAGGGATGGAAAGGTTATGGAGATTGGCTGGGCACGGGAACGATTGCTAGCCGGTCGCGTCGGTACAGATCATTTTGTGAGGCACGAAGATTCGCACGAGGCCTGAAGCTGAATAGCGTGTCTGAGTGGAACGCCTTCTGCAAAGGTAAGATGCCCGGCAAGGGGAAATGGCCGCCGGACATCCCCGCCAGTCCCGGCCAGACGTACGCCGACAAGGGCTGGAAAGGTTATGGAGACTGGCTGGGCACGGGAACGATTGCCTATTTTCTGCGAGAGTACAGGTCATTCCGTGAGGCGCGAAGATTTGCGCGAAGCCTCAAGCTGAAGAACTGGGATGAGTGGCGGGCCTTCTGCAAAGGCAAGATGCCTGGCAAGGGGAAATTGCCGCCGGACATTTCCGCCAATCCGAACCAAACGTACGCCGACAAGGGTTGGAAGGGCGTGGGCGATTGGCTGGGCACGGGCAACATTGCCAATTTCCAGCGAGAGTACAGATCATTTCGTGAGGCGCGGAGATTCGCACGGAACCTGAAGCTGAAGAACCAGCATGAGTGGCGGGCCTTCTGCAAAGGCAAGATGCCTGGCAAGGGGAAATTGCCGCCGGACATCCCCGTCAATGCGAACCAAACGTACGCCGACAAGGGTTGGAAGGGCATGGGCGATTGGCTGGGCACGGGCAACATTGCCAATTTCCAGCGAGAGTACAGACCCTTTCGTGAGGCGCGGAGATTCGCGCGGAACCTCAAGCTGAAGAACCAGCATGAGTGGCGGGCCTTCTGCAAGGGCAAGATACCCAGCAAGGGCAAGCTTCCCTCGAACATCCCTGCCACTCCCAACAGGACGTACGCCGACAAGGGCTGGAAAGGCTATGGCGACTGGCTGGGCACGGGCAGCATTGCTAATTTCCTGCGAGAGTACAGGTCATTTCGTGAGGCGCGAGGATTTGCGCGAGGCCTGAAGCTGAATATCGTGTCTGAGTGGCGGGCCTTCTGCAAGGGGAAGATCCTCGGCAAGGGCAAGCTCCCCTCGGACATCCCCGCCAATCCCTACCAGACGTACGCCGGCAAGGGCTGGAAAGGCTATGGAGACTGGCTGGGCACGGGTAACATTGCCAATTCCCAGCGAGAGTACAGGTCGTTTGCCAAGGCGCGAAGATTCGCGCGAAGTCTAAAACTGAGTAGCGTGTCTGAGTGGCGGGCCTTCTGCAAGGGGACGATGCCCGGCAAGGGGAAGTTGCCGCCGGACATCCCCACCACGCCCGACAGGACGTACGCCGACAAGGGTTGGAAAGGTTATGGCGATTGGCTGGGTGCGGGAAGGATGCGCAGAACCAAGCACCAGTGCGTGCTGCCCGCGTCCGTGAGTGTACCCGGACAATAGGTTAAGGAACCGATGCGCTGCGCGCGGCAGAGCGGCAACGATGTGGAGGTGATACAGACCGTGACTTCTCAGCAGCAGATGAAGGGATCAGTGTTTATGGTGATGCCGTTCAGCGACGACATCGCGGAAAAGGTATACCGCCTTAGCACCAGGCCCGTTGTGGAGGCGTTCGGCTTCCGGGTCCTCCGCGCAGACGAGATATTCTCGACGAATCCCGTGTTCAACGACATTGTCGCTGCGATTGAGCAGGCCGCGATTGTCATCGTTGACATTTCTGGACGGAATCCCAACTGCTTCTATGAGTTAGGGATTGCCCACACTCTCAAGCGTTCACGCACCATCATGGTCACCCACGACGAATACAAGAGCAATCCCTTCGACATTGCCCACTTCAGGATCATCCAGTATCAGGATTCTTTCACCGGCAAGGAGGAATACGAGGGCAAGCTGCGGAATACCGTCGCGTCGATCACGTCCGGGATACCCGACCTCTTCGCCGAGGAGTTTGGGTTCCTGCTCACCGTGCTCAAAGCATCCGGGAAAGAACACGAGATTTGGGGTGTTCAAGCGATAGCGCTCTCAGACCGGCCGCTCACTCCCTCTGAGCGTACTGATATCGAGGGAACCTGTCCCGGGCAACCGAAAGGCCTCCCCGGTATGGCATCGGATGGTCCACTGGTGGACTACCTTCGCCCGTTCCATGATATCGGGTATGTCGCCATCGTCGGCGGCAATCTCGCCCTGAGCGAGAAGGGAAGAGCATTCGCGGAGCACGCATCCTCACTTGGCTACCAGGTATTCCGTCTTAACGACCGAACGTTCGTGAATGGTTACGTGCCGTTTCGCCAACGATTCAAGGACGAGTTCCCCGTCGGGGAAGCAGCCCAGGCGATCAAGGGACCCGAACAAGCCCCAGGCAGCCAACCTCCCGCCAGTGGTCGTGAACGTAGCGTGCCTTAGGGCGACGCATTGGGGTCAGCATGCGGTGAGCCCTCGGGGACAGGCACTCTATGTCGTTCCAGGCACTCTGTGTGGCTGTTGGACAATATCCGCCACGTCTCGGCACAAGGCAGGAAGCACTGGCCGGGCACCAACGCGTCATCCACCTCTGCATCCCCACGCCGCGTCGCTCCAGTCGGGAACCCTGGCGCATTCTGGCCGATGGCACCACTGATTGCCTGTCCCCGACGCCCTCTCACTCTCTCAGTCGAGACCTGATCCACTTCGGATCACGCCGACAGTCGAGAACCGCGCGGACACGGATCTGCCCCGCTTCGACCCCGTAGTACACGGCGTAAGGGAACTTCGTGGCGAGCAGGCGATGGTGTCCGTGCGCCATGCCGTGTATGCCAGCATACAATCGCAGAGACTCAATGTCCGCCGCCAATGACTCATCGAAGTAGTTGCCGAGACCCTCGCCTTGCCGCTCGTAGAACTCGCGTCCCCGTGCCAGGTCCTCGATGGCGGACCGGAGGATGACGATCTTCACTTTCTCTTCTCCCGAAGCATCCGCTTCGCATCCTCCCAGGGCACGAATTCGTCCGTACCCGCCTTGAGGGCCTCCTCCCTGGCTCGCAGCACGTCGCCGTGCCAGTCCGGCGACGGGTACTCGTCCTCAGACCGGGCCAGATCCTCCCAGAGTTCCTCCATCGCCTGGAGCTTTTCGGTGCGTGAAAGAGAGTCCATATTCAACACTGTTTTCATACCGCCGTGATCCTCCACGACAACGGTTGTTGTCCGTCGAATCGCCGCGTTGCCCGGTCACCGGCCAGCGCAGAGTTCAGCCGCCGTGGAAGAGAGCTTCATCGAGCGGCGGCGAACCGTTGAACTTGTCCTGCCGCAGCGGCTGGACCGCCGTTGTTGTACGAACCCGCGACCCGCCGCGCGTCGCTTAAGGAAAAAGTATCCCCTTCCGATCATTTGTTCAACCGCGCGGCCAGATGTGTGAAATGCGCCGGTAGCCCTCGGGGCACTCCATGTCGCCGCTGGACAATATCCGCCACGCCCCGGCACAAGGCAAGAGACCTGGCCGGCCACCGCCGCGTCATCCACCGCCACCTCCCCACGCCCGCACGGGGAAGCTGGCGGGGACAGGCAACCGAAGTGTCCCCCGACGTCGCGTCCCCCCAGCCGAGAGCCCTGGCGCATTCCGTCCAATGGCCCCACTGATTGCCTGTCCCCGGTGCGCCCCGGTGCGCCTTAAGCGATGTGGCCGTGGGAAAGGGCGTGAAGATCTGTCGTATTACCGAGTGCAACGCCAAGCGCACCCCAAGCCTGCCCGCGAGGACGCGGGCGCTCCAAAGAGCCGCATCCCCAGAACCGGCCCCGTATCGGTATAGACCGATGCATAGTACCGGTCTGATTTCGCGACCCGTTCGTTGAACTCGGAGTAGAGCCCCCGGTCGATGACGTCCATCGGACGAATCTCTGCGGTACGCCGCCCGGCCTCCGGGCGGTATCCCCAGAAGGCGGGCGGAGGGCCGCCCGCGGTACTTCGGAACCGGCCATCCCCCAGGAACCTTAAGTAGCATCGGGTGCGCCGCCCCCCTTGCCACGCACGCCTCGCGCTGCTACCTTGTGCGCCGGCGTCAGATCGAACACCCGGGAGGTTGCCCCATGCGAATCACACTCGTGTGTTGCGTCCTCCTCCTCTGTGCCTGTGGTGTTCGCGGAGAGCAAGCCGTGTCGTCACTCCCGGACTACTCGACGTTCCCCGAGCGGTTCGCGGCGCTGGCGGACCAGTACCCATGGATCAAGGCACAGCGCGAGGAGATATGCCGACGGGCGGACTACTGGGCCGCCACGGATGATGCGGTGCTGTGGGACTCGATTCCATCCCAGGCGGTCCCCCGCAGTCTGTTCGTGAGCAGGGACCACGGCTGTCCCACCTGCGGCCCAGTCATCAACCAGGGCTACGGGTACTATCCCTGGAAGATGGATCCGGTGGGCCATCCCTGGAAAGTGCAGTGTCCCAAGTGCGCGCAGTGGTTCCCCAAGAACGACTTCTCGGCCTACTACCGCTCCGGCCTTGACGAGGCGGGCAGGTTCGACTCCCAGAAGGCCGACGCCAAACTCCTGGTCAATGCCGAGCATCCGGACGCGAACGATCCCCTGCACCGTTTCGGTGTGGACCCGGGCCCCGGCTACGTCGATCCCGAGGGAAGACTCTATGCCTTCGTGGGCTGCTACAACATGCATGCCTTCTGGGGCAGAGTGCCCTATCCGCAGGCACGCTACGGCATCACGACCGGATGCCTGGACCTGGCCTATGCCGCCCTGCTCACCGGCAACCGCGTCTATGCCCGCAAAGCCGCCGTGATCCTGGCGCGCATCGCCACGCTCTACCCCGCTATGGACTGCCGCGCCTGGCACAAGAAGGGACCGTACACGTACGCCAATGTGTGGGTGACGGGCAAGGTGCTCGACATGATCTGGGACAACTTCCTGGTCGACAAACTGCTGCGCAGCTACGCCCTGGTCGTGGACGCCGTCAGGGATGACCCCGAGTTGACGGCGTTTCTCAAGGGCAAGGAGGCGTGTTTCCCGGAGCGGCGTGCCTTTGCCGACCCCAGCGCCTTCGTGCAGTTGCTGGAGAACGCCTACCTCCAGGAAGTCTTCGACAACGCCCAGACCGGCAGGCTTGCGGGCAACACCGGCATGACCGAGGAATGCATTACACTCCTGGCGCTGGTCACCCGCGACCCCGCCCTGCGCCAGGCGGCCACCGCCTGGCTCTTCGCGCCGCGCCGGATCACCGACTACGAAACCGAGTCGCACCGCCGGCACGGCGGCGGCCTCTCCGAACTGATCTTCAATCTCACCGGCGACGGTTTCTCCTGGGAAAGCGGCGGGTACTGCGAAATCCTGCCCCAGGCGCTCGTCTCAATCCACAAGATACTCTCCTGCTACAACTGGGTTGAGAAGAATGCGGTGTTTGATACCACCCTTGCCCTGCTGCGCCAGCGGCTTGCCGCATACTACCGCAACCAGTATGCCCTGGTCTGCCTCACCCGCTTCAAGCCGTACTGGGGCGATTGCGGCGCGTTCTGTCAGCCGTATCTCCAGACAGGCCTTGATCCGGCGCCGTTCCTGGACGGGTTCCTGACCTTTGGCGACCCTGAGATGGGGCGGGTCGCCCGGTCGATTCTGGACAATCCCGAACAGCGCCAGGCCTGTTCGCTGCAGTTGGACGACCTCTTCTTCGTGCCCGCGGACATCGAGCAACGGCTGAAGCAGTTCGAGGCCCTCAGGCCGGAGCCGCAGCCGCCGTCCGTCAACCTGACGGCGCGCGGGCTGGTGCTGCTGAAACAGGGGACCGAACCGGCGGCGCGCTGCCTCTGGACGCACTACGGCAACAACAAAGACTGCCACAATCACCGCGATACGCTGGGCCTCGGCATGTTCGCATTCGGCCGGGATATCCTGCCCGAACTCGGCTATCCCGATCTGGCCGACCGGAACTCCCACCTGAACTGGCACCACAGCATGATCAGCAACAACACGGTGGTCGTGGACCGGCAGGACAATCTGCGTTACATCGATATCGCCGACCAGACGCTCTTTGCCGAGAGTCCGTTGTGTGCGGTCACCGCCATTGACGCACGAGCCGTGTATCCGGACCTGGCCCGCTATGGGCGCCTGTTCGCACTGGTGAACGTCTCAGACACGGATTTCTACGTGGTGGACTTCTTCGAGGTGCAGGGCGGCGCGGAGCATGTCTACAGCTTCCACAGCGGGGATGGCGAGCTGTTTCCTGATCCGGGAGTCGCCTTCACCCGGCAGGAGACGGGGACCTACGCGGGCGCGGACATCGCCTACGGCGCGGAAGTCGACTACCCGTGCAAGAAGTACCGTTGGGGCTACGGCAACGGCCGCCAGTTCCTGTATGACGTCGCGCGGTCCGCACCGACCGATGGCGCCGGGTTTGTCTGGAACCTGCGGAACACCCGCAACGCCTCGCCCTTCGGCGACCGGGTGCGCTGCCGGCTCAATCTGCTCACGCCCGCCGCGGAGATCGCACTGGCCAAGGGCAAGCCGCCGCAGAACACAGCCGGCAACCCGGAGTCCATCCATTACATTCTGGCGAAGACGACGGGGGATGCGGCCAGTCACGTCACCGATTTCTGCGCCGTGATCGAGGCCTATCTCGACGGCGCGCGCCCGATCCGTGAGGTTCGGAAGCTGGGCAAACTCGCCGGCGGCGACTTTGCCGCCGCACTCATGGTGACGCTGAGCAACGGGGACAGGGATATCGTCGTGAAGCTCGGCAGCGCGGATGAAACCGCCACCTTCGAGGAAGGGTTGTCCGTGCAGGGCAGGTTTGCCGTGCTCCGACTGGATCGGGACAACAACGTCAAGGCGTACTTCGCGTCGCAGACCCGCCAGATCAAGTACGGCGACCGGTTCCAGGTATCGCTGTGCCCATCCGCAACGTCACGGGTCCGTGATTTCGACCCGGGCGCGTCCGAGCACGGCACGATCGTGCTCGAGGATGTGATCACCATTCCACCGGACGTGCGCCGTCCCCTCTGGACCGACATTCATCCGACCCAGGTCCTGGCCGACGGGAATTACCGGGTCTGCGCTGTTCGCACTGAGGATGGCAGGACCGTACTGGATGTCGGACCGGTCTCGTTCATCGTCGCACCGAAGTACACCAACGTCTTCGAAAACACCCCTCTTGCCAACGCCTTCGAACACGCGTTCGCCAAAGGGGCAGTGGTGCAGATTCCGTTCTCCTACTACGGAAAGATGCGATAGCCGAACCCGCCTGATAGCGGTGGGCCGTGGCGCGGGACCTCCGGGACCGCAGTAGGGTGCGTCGGTTCGTCCCGAACCGAGGCCCTCGGCCGGGGATCCGACTTCGCCCAGGCAGCTTCGCCGGACAGGGCCGGCCGGCGCACCCCGCTTCGGCGCGGGACGCGCCGAGCCACTGCGGCCGTACTTCCGCGAGACCGGATTTACCCGCACAGGTCGAAAGAAAATGGGCCGTTGAACCCGGATAGTCCGGCCATCGTTCGAGTTCGACCCGTTCGAGTGACCAACTTACGAACCGAAATGGACCGGTGCCATCGGCGACGTCATATCCATGCCGAGCCGCGTTTCGCTCCCGGAACGTTTCGTTGTGGATCGCGGTGTGTGTGCCCCACAAGAGTGATGGCAGGCGCACGTAGGGGTGGTGAAGCGTGAAGGTGATCTCTTCCTCGCCACTGGCAAAGGCCCGATCGACCGGATCCCAGTACCAGAGTTGATTCCCGCCGTGGAAGCCCCAGCGCAGACGATCCAGTGACTTTACGACCGCCGCCGCGTCAGCGCGAGCTCCCGAATGAAATCGGGCCCCAGGACGCAACGTGAATCGCCAGGTCAGTTTGTCTTCAGAGATCGACCATGATTCGGCCAGCCCGGGATGTGCCTTGCCATCCGGCCCCTTGACCACCAGGGTTTCATAGAGCGCGACACTTGGGGGATCGATGTGGTCGCCGAAGGGATCGAGTTTGCTGAAGGGGTAGTCGAATCCTTCGCGGAGCACGGACGCGGTTCGATCCGGTTCTGACCGGCGGATTGTGGTCATTGGCCATGCTCCCTGCGAATCAAGGGCAGCGCAGATTGCCTGGTACCCGACGCGCCCGACACGGTCGGCCCGTTGGCGGGCGGCGTGATGGTGCTCAATGGGCGAGCGCTTCGGAGACGGCTTTCGGGGCCCTGGCACAGACACGGAGCAAGGCCAGGGCCGCGCCGGTGGGCCGACGCCGACGCTGTTCCCAGTTGCGGATCGTCCCCACGGGCACGCCGATCATGGCGGCAAAAGCGTCCTGGGACTGGTGCAGCCGGCGGCGGATGACCTTCACGTCCAGAACGGCGCCCCCTACCATGACCCTGGCGCGCTTGAATGCGTCGGGCCGAACGCGCGGGATGTCCGAGAAGTCGATGTCCGCGTCGGTCATGGCGTCAAGGCGCGCGAAATCCGTTCCCGACTTCGCGGAAGTAGGTTTGTTCCTCATCGCTTGCAGCCTTTCGCATCGATATGAGGCGCATGGCCTCGCCACGCCAGGTGTAGGCCACGGCCACAACCCGGCCCTGCAGCAGTCCGAAGGCAAGGAAACGCTGTTCTCCGTACGCGGCCCGTTCGTCCTCCCACGTGAGAACGACGCCGGCAAAGACCTGTTCCGCGTCCCGGAAGTCGAGCCCGTGCTTGCGCAGGTTGTCGCGGCGTTTGTCTTCGTCCCACTCGAAACGCATAGCTCACCTTCCGGCGTGAGGAATATACGCCTCTGGCGTAGTGCCTGCAAGGTCGAGGGGAAACTCTCTCGGGTCTTTCGGGGACGGGCACTCTATGTCGCGGTGGGACAACATCCGTCCAGTTCAACACCGTTCTCTCGGCACCAGTTTCGTAGTGCGCGTTCTTCCAGGCTGTTCTCGACGTCATACCACTCTTGGAGCAGGCCTCGCCGTTCCAACAGGGCTTTGTACCGGCGGTATGCACCGCTGCGGCGAAACATCTGCCGAACCCGCTCATAGTCATCCGGAAGGTGTTCATCGACGAATTCAAAGACCAGGTTTCTTCCTAGGTCGAGGTCGTTCTTGTGCGGGACTCTAGCGCATTGGTCCCAGTCCAAGTCCTCTGCGTCGCCTATCTCGTCGATCCCGGCCATATCCGAACGGTAGAGAATCTTGCCGGTATCCTTGCACAGCACCGCTGAGTTCATCCCGTACATCGCCGATCCGACGTACTGAAACGCGCTTTCAATGTCTGAGAACTTGAACTTCGCCATATTCGTCCTCGTGTCAGACGGTGCCCGCGCCGGGGCGGGTGCGGACTCAGTGGGGGGGACGGTTCGACTCCGATCTGCTCTACCATACCATTCGGTTGGACTAAACACCTGCCGCCTTCTTAGCCCTGAAGGGGCGTGATATACCAGCCCAGGGCAAAGCGAAGCGACGCCCTGGGTATGGGATGGAAATGAGATTGAGCCCTGCAGGGGCGTGACAACCCTCATGTCTGTCCCATCACCACGCCCGCCCCACCTCCTTGCCCTTCAGCGTCCGACCGACAGGGATCTTGCCGTGGACTACTGGTCACTTGGTTGGGGGTGGGACTTCTTGAACTCCACGGGAATCTGTTTGCCCTCGAAGAACGTTTGGAGTTCACCAAAGCCATAGTTCCTTGGAACAGCCAACTCATCGCTCCTGCCGTCATTTCCCACAAAGGAGACAGTGGGGAAACCCCCGTCTGTTTCCCTGAAGATAACCGTCGTGATTTGACTCAACGGCCTCTTCACGATATGCCCGCCTTTGCATACGAGGCCATCGTCACTGACAGAAACACGCGTGGATGGACTCAACACCGTGACGACAACCAGCATCAACGCGAACCCAACAACAGCCCAAGAACAGGCTATCGCTGTTCCCAGAGGATCCTCGTGTACGAGTGTATCGGGGTTGATCCAGGGGAGATGCGGTAGGATGGGGTTCATCACGGAAAGGAAGACAAAGGTGAAACCAAAACAGAACACGTACAGAACCAACATCACGAGCAGGTACACGGGAAGACGCCTGCGGTTCTGTGCCCTATTCCACTGCCGCGGTGTTGTCCATGAGATATCCATTCACGTCCCCAATGGCATCTCATCCACCCCCTCAATATGCGCCCAGCCTTCCTGCACGGCAAGCCCCACGACCCTCTGTCACTTGTCAGCGCTGGAGGGAGGTGGTGCCTCGGCGCACCCTCACTTCTGCCCCTTGTCGCCCTCAGATGCCTGCCTTGCCCATACCTCGTAGGACACGACAATTGGGGACCGTGCAACTCCGCCCGCATCCTTCGTCACGGACTCGCGTGTGAATACGAAGGGCACCGTCCCGAGCAGTGCGGACAGGTCCTCCGGCGTCACCTTGACAGCCCCGCCCTTCTTTTCGATGAGTTTACTGACGGCCTCGATGCCCAAGGAAACCGCCCCAATCAGTCGCCCAGCCTGCAGACCTCCTTTCAGTTCCGCAGGTAGGTCAGGCGTATCGAAGAAGCACACGAGTTTCGGGCCTCCCGTGGCTTGGTCTAGTCGACCGTCGTAACGATGGGCCGCTACGTCTACGACCAATTGCGCATCAGGGTAATCCTTCAGAACGTTGGCAACGATGCCAAAATCGTCAACCGACCGGCTGCCAGCCCAGTAGTTGAAGGGAGAGACCATCTGGACTGTGATACCTGGGCGCTGCAACCTCTTGCACAGCCCTGTCACTTGGCAGTTGCCGGGGTCCGTGTCACCCAGTACGAGAACCGCATGTATGTCCCTTGTGGCCAGTTCGGCAGAAAGCCACTCCCCAACCGCTTCGAACTGAAGCGTCCGGTAGTTGGTCAAGACCTGCCGGATTTCGGCTCTCTTCCCAATCTTGGCGTGCATCCTGTGCTCCTGCCCCAGGAAAGCCAGCAAACCGATGCAGAACAGCATCACGACGACCGCCTCAACCCATAGGAGCGGCTTGTGGAACTTCTCGTCCCACTTTCGGCCCGCCGTCGCGAGCACTGTGCCGACACGTTTGAAGTGCTCTCTGCCCATGCGGTGCCTTCAGGTGCCTTCAGGGACAGGCACTCTATGTCGCCGTGGGACAATATCCGCCATGCCTCGGCGGAAGGCAAGACGCGCTGGCTGGCCGCCGCGTAATGCGTCAGCGCGCCCCGGGCGGCAGACCGCCCGGTCATACCAAGGTGCACAGGGTACACGCTCTTTGCGGCCGTCAAGGCATGCACCGGCTGGCGGCGTGGGGATCGGGTTCGCGTTCAGGCTTCGGCATCGAGCCTCTGGCAGACCTCGCACAGGAGGGATGGCTTCAGGTGCAGCGTCGAGCGTTCGGGTATCGACTGCAAGAGCGCGAGGACTTCGTGCTTCCGGCGCAGTCCCCGGCGCATGGCACGTACGATGACGCCAACCGTTCCGTGCACGCGATGGCCGCGAGACTCCGCAACCAACCGGGCCGCGGCGTCGTCGCACAGCAAAACTTGCGCCGTCAACTCGGCCATTAACCGGAGCGCACTCAGCTCACCGGCATCCAGGTCAAAGGCGACGGCCTGTGCCGACAGGTCCGGCGGAAGCGAACGCGGCCCAAGGCCATGGAGCCGTAGAGTCGGCAATGCCTCGGGAAGAAGGGATGGGCGATGGAACACGACCTCTGCCCACACCGTCTTCGTCGTGTGCAAGGACGGGAAATCGGCGAGCAGGTCCAGGCAACCCAGTTCGTCCAAGTGGATAATAGGGCCGGCGTCGATGACCACAGGACGCGGTTCAGTCATTCCCGTGGAGCCCCCACTCGACGTCATCGTGGACTTGCGCCTCGAGCAGGTCGGTCCGGTGGCTCTGGAGGAAGCGCCGCAACGCTTCGATCACCGCCTGCGACGGGGTCTCGACCCACCCATCGCGGACCAGCCGATCCAGGCTTTCCAAGAGCTTGTCCGGGCACTCGATGACCAGCGTCTTCATAACTTCTATTGTAGTTCGTCCGGCCAGCGCCGTCAACCCAAGGCGTACTGAGAAATCCTCGGGGACAGGCACTCCATGTCGCTGTGGGACAATATCCGCCACACCCCGGCACAAGGCAAGAGGCACTGGCCGGGCCACCACCCCATCCCCACGCCCACACGGGGAAGCTGGCGGGGACAGGCAACCGCAGGGTCTCCCGACGCCACGTCGCGCCGGTCGAGAACCCTGGCGGATTCTGGCCAATGGCACCACTAATCGCCTGTCCCCGATGCTCGCCCCGGACGCGTGGCGGGTAACCCGTGGGTTGTCGTGGGTTTTCCCATGGCCACCAGGGCCCTATGTGCGGAGAAGAACGGTGTTCGCGAGTCGCGCGAAATCCCGGTCAAACGTGGCTGTTTGGCGGGCGAGTCGCTGGTGCTGCAGGTTGATGATCCGATCCACCAGGCCCGGTCCCGTGCCCGAATAGGCCGTCAGGGCGTCCACGGCAACACCGTCTGCCGTCACCGATCCGGAATCGAGGAAATCCCGGAGTTGGCGTACGGCTATGGTCTTGGGCACGTCATAGTGGTAACACAAAGCATAGTAGGCTTCTGCGATCACCAGGTCGGAGACGATCGGCCGTTGCTGTTCGGCCCGTCTGGCCACCAGCCAGGCCCGGGCAGACTGCGCCTGGTCTTCTGGAAGGCCGGTCAGCAACCGGAGCACAACGGTGGTGTCGAGGGCAAATCCTGGCATCAGCGGCCGCCACGATCCCGGCGCATCTCTTTGGCGATCGAGGCCTTGATGGCCGAAGGCGAGTGGTCTTTACCTTCAGCATACGACCTCAGTGCTCCGAACCAAGGCATGTCATTCTTCTCGGAGCGCAACACCCACTCGGTTTCAGTGCCGGAGATTACGGGCGCAAGGATGAGCGTATCGCCCGGTCCTACCCCGAGTGTTTCGCAGACGTACTTCGGGAACGTCGCCTGCCGTTTCGACGTAAGTTTGATGTGCGCTGTTCGCATGGGGTTTCGGTTCGATTTCCGCAAGCCTGCTCGACGAACCATTCACTCGACTCTTGTTCTCTGTCACAAGCGTAGTGCCTTACCGCGCATAATTCAAGTAAGGGATATCTGCACAGGCGCAGGTTCACCGAGCCGAGGTAAACGAGTCCTGTGGGGTCACCTACCTTCTTGAGCACGTTTCCTCAGTCTGGCGGCGTGGAGTCAGCGGGGGCACCCCCTTGACGGCTGGCACGACCATTCTACTGCAGTGCCACGAATCTGGGGAACCCATAGGGATGGCCCGGCAGCAGCGGGCCTGCGGCCGGGGCGTCCTGCCGCACCAGCGTCTGGCGCGCCGGCGCCTCGTACCCGGTCAGCCACGCCTGGACCTGCACGCTTGCCGCGTTCGCCCCGAGGATTTCGACCGTCACCCCCGAGTAGCCGCCGTCCGGGACGGCGAACACGTAGTCGTCCCGCTCGCGCGGCCCCAGTGGCGGCAGCACGCGCTGGGTCCCATACCCGCGTTCGCCCCTGAAGATCCGGGTCACCGGGGTGAAGTCCCGGATCTCATCCCCGCGGTAGCGCGACGTGCCGGCCCGCAATCGGATTCCGTCCAGCAACTCCTGCGGTCCCCGCGCAAGCCACCTCCGTTAGCTTGATAGCTATCGCCCCCCGCAATGTTCCCCGCAGACGGCTGCGGACGCCACCGCAGCGGGATCACTCCAGTGTCAGTTCCGCCAGCCGGGTCAGGAAGTGGAAGCCTTCGTCGAAGTTCGGACTCCAGCCGAGGTACTGCTTCGGCTCGGCCACGGCGCGGTAGAAGTTCGCATAGACGGTTCCGCCCGGCTTGACGCCGGCGGCGGTGAGGTTGGCCAGGGGGATGGCGACGCACACGACCCACCGGTCGCCCTGCGCCTGCGACACGATCTTGGCGCCGCTCGCCCAGTCCTTCGGCTTGCACTTGCCGATCAGGTTCGCCCAGTCGTACCCGAAGCTCTTGCCGGCCGGGTTGACGCCGAGCTGGCGGTAGGGCGGCGCGCCGCGCGTGGCGGCGAAGAACAGTTCCCAGTCATCCCCATCCCAGATTTCGGGACTCGTCTTGAGCTTCGCGGTGTCGCAGGCGTGTTCGAGCCGGATGTAAAGGAACCCGCTGTCGTGCAGCAGGCGTCCGGTCAGCTCTTGGTCCGTGTCGGCACCGGAAGTGCGGAACCACGGCGAGAGCTCCGCGCCCTTGGCCCAGTCCACCTTGGCCGGGTCGCCCTGCGCCGAGTCGTCTGTCGTTTTCGGGACGCGCGCCTGTGGCACCGGCAGCGCCTTGCGCTGCTCGATGATCAGCGCGTCACGCATGGCCTGAACTTCCTTGGCGACGTCCGCCTTGCCCTTGTCCAGTCCCGGCCCCTTGCGGACCGCGGCCAACTGCTCGAGGCGGTACTGCTCGTAGCGGCCGATCAGGCTCTCGCGCGTGAACGCCGGCGCCGCGCCGGCTGGCGCGTTCTGCGTCAGTTCGGGCCACATGTGGTACAACCCGGCAGTGACCGGAACGCGCTCGCGCCGGACGTGCAGCAGCGCCTGCGGGTCGGGCGCGGCCAGGGCTTCCGCCTCGTCGAGCAGACGCTCGCAGGCGGTGTAGAACCCCAGCGTCAGGTACGGCCGCGCGTAGCACTTCATGCCGGACATGTTCTCGTTCACCGCGGCAATGCTGTCCTCCATGAGCTTGAGGTGCTCGCGCATCTTCGCGCCGGCCGCGCCGTAGTAACCGTTCATGAACGTCTGGATGAACGGCTCAGCCGGTCGGTACGGGTCCTGCATGAGCTGGTACCCGAGCCAGCACTTGAGCGCGAAGAAGCTGGTCGTGTCGGGCGACTCGCACTCGACGAATACGTTCGACACGCCGTGCCGGTGGAACGTCTCAAGGTCCGGCTGAATGCAGCGGACCGGCGCGTACGGGGTCGGGAACTTGTCGTTTGGCGAGTACTGGATCCAGTAGTCCCACTCGGCGATGGTCTTGGCGATCTTCGACCAGCCCTGCAGGCGCTCGAACTGCGCCTGGTTCGCCGGGTGCGTGACCGGGTGGAACAGGTCCGACTCGCGGCCCCACTCCGCGTTCAGCTCGGCAATGCGGATGACGACATTGTCGCGCGGCACGAGCGTTTTCGGCGGCTTCTCGGTGATCGAGTAGGCGAACGTCATGACGCGGACATCCGGGTACTCGGGACGAATGCCGTCCGCGATCGCGTTGATGAAGTCGATCAGCGGCCCGCTCTCCGAACCCTCGCGCTCGCTCATGGCTTTGCAGTCGGGGCACTGGCACATCCAGTGGTTGTCGTTCTGGCTGATGTCGTAGACGCGTGGCGGCGGCGTCCCGGCCTTCGCGGCCGCCTCGCGGTCCTTGACGATGTACGCACGCAGGTTCGCCACAATGAGCTTGCGCACCTCGGGGTGCATGAGGCAGATGCCGCCGGGGCCGCTGCCGTCCTTGGCGCCGATCCGCTCGCCCTTCGTGTTCATCGACAGGTACTCCGGGTGATCGGCCGGGAAGTTCTGGGCGTACGCGCCGAACGTGTGGCAGCCGCCGGGCGTGCCGTAGCCGACCCCGAATCCGTGCTTGGCGGTGAGCCCGCCGCCGCCCGGGCTGTTGGCCATGTTCCGGGCCGCGTAGTTCCCCTGCAGCGCCCGGTCGGCCTCGAACACGGTGTAGATGCTGCGGAACCAGAACGCCGGTTTCTGGCGGCGGTCCAGTCTCCCGAGGCGCAGGTCAACGATTTTCGGCACCACTTCGGTGCTTTCGTCCAGCCAGTGGCAGCCGAGTTCGCGCTCGAGGAACGTGTAGACCCCGTACAGCGTGCCGCGCGGCCGGCCGCCGACAATCATCAGGTCGGACTTCACGGTTCGGACGACCCACTCCTCGTCGCCGAGCTTGGGGCCGTCGGCCTTGTGCTTGGCAGCGAAATCGGTCCAGCCGACGTAGATCCGCCGCGCCGTCGGGGCCGCCTCGCGCTCCTTGACGACGGCGAAGTTCGCACCCGTGATCTTGCCCAGGTACGTCGCCAGTTCCTGCGCTGCATAGGCTTCAGCTTCGGTCGGAGTCTGGCCGCAGGCGATGACGTACTCCGTTTTGCCGCCCTGCGCCAGCGTCAGGGCGTTGCCGCCGAGAGCCGACGACGATCCGCCCCGACCACCAGTCCCGACACATCCCGTGGAGACCGCAACCAGCGCACCCACAAACGCGGTCTTCGCAACGCAGAAGAATACATGGTTGGTCGACATGATGCGATTGTCCTCCTTCGTGCCGTTCCCGTACGTTCCCTGTTGGTATGGTACGTGCAGGGGTACAGATTTCAACCGCCGTGCTGTCGTCGCGCGGTCCGTTGTGCGCATACCGGTATGGCCCGATCCCACGACACGCCGACCGATTCCGTTGTATTTCGAAAACACCGGAGTGTATAATCCCTACGAGAATCTGTGCCGGGTATGGCGGTACCGACTACGGCTCGCTGTTGCGTACTGCCGAGAGACCTGAGCGTCGGAGGAGGGGCTGCACCATGCCGCGCGATGATCACCGTCCCAACCGGACAACCACGCCTCACCTCGCGTCGAGGGGATACGCATTCACCCTGATTGAGCTTCTCGTCGTGATTGCGATCATCGCGATTCTGGCCTCGTTACTCTTGCCGGCGCTGTCCGAGGCCAAGGCGAAGGCCAAGCAGGTGCAGTGCATGTCCAACCTGCGCCAGACGGTGAGCGGCATGCAGATGTACGCCGACTCCTACGACAGCTACCTGCCGATGTACACGCACAGTGCGGACTGGACCTACAACCGGACCTGGGCCACATCCGTCTACCAAGCAGGATACGTGGACCTGAGCATCCTGCACTGTCCCTCGCCGCGCGACCAGTCGCAGACCTCGACGTGGTCCTGCTACGCCATCAACGGCACCGGGCATATCAAAGGCGTCACCGGTTCATGGCTGGTCGACGCTTCGGAACCGAATGGCCATCTATCCCGCGGGTACAGGACGGGGAAGATCGCCTCGGCGTCCGAGATGATCATCGGCTCCGAGGCGTTCAGTACCTGGAACAACGACACCCCTCACGTTGCGGTCTACGTTTTCGCGGCTCCTGCAGCAGGGGCCACGGTGGCTGTATGGTTCATCCATCGCCAGCGCTGCAACGCTGTTTTCTGGGACGGCCATGCGGCCTACTACAACCCCGGCGAATTCTCCACTTACTACACCGCCGGCTTCGACACGCGCTACTACACGGAATGACCCCTTGCTGCCGCGTGGCGTCGGCCCTCGCCTTGGGCGTGCAACCTCCCGCAAGCCGCCCTCGTCAGGTTGTCGGCAGAGCGTCCTTCCCGGAAGAGCCTCTCTCCAGAAGCCCCTCTGCGAATCGGGCCAGCCGCCGACCGAACCCGTCGGGGCGACGCGGCGCTTCGCGGTCGAGCGCCCGCCGCCGCCGCGCCGAGAGCATCGGCGCCAAGGTCATGGCCACCAGCAGGGAACAGGTCCACAACCCTGGCGCGCGGCACTGCATCCGGGTTCTCCAGCTCGCGGGCGCGGGCGCACGGCCCGTGCCGGCGCGGAACCCTGCGAGTTGCATCGCCAGCAGTCGGGCGGTCCGCCGCCCGCGGGTCGCTGAACACTCGCCCCCGTGCATTCCCGCGTCGCCACTCAGCACCGGCTGTCCCGGACGTCACACTATGCCCGGTACTCTGTGATGGTCCTGAACATCGTGGTGATGTTCTCGACCGGGGTGTTCTCGACGATGTTCTGGTCGGGACATGGAATGTAACCGGTCCGGCCCAGTGTCCGAATGGCATGGATCACATCGTTCCGGACGTCGGCTGGTTTCCCGAACGGCAAGGTGGTCTGAGTGCTGATGCCCCCATGGAACACGATCTTGCCCTTGAACGGTCCGGCCAGGTCGGAAGGAGCCATGCCGGTGGCGCTGGCTTGAACCGGGTCCAGAATGTCGATGCCACAGTCGATCAGGTCCGGAATCAAGCCGCTGACCGCGCCGCAGGTGTGGAACATGACCTTGAGCCCGAAGCCCTTGGCGTGGTTCGTCAGCCGTTTGAAATGCGGTTTGAAGAACTGGACGAACATGTCACGGGAGATGAACAGCGAGATCTGCGTGCCGAAATCGCTGCCCATGTAGAAGATGTCGATGTCCTTCGCGCACTTGGAAAAATAGATCTCGTTGGTCTCGAGGTAATGGTCCGCAAGTCGCTCAACCAACCGGGTCACGACGTCCGGTTTGGCGATGGTTGAGATCAGGAAGTTCTCCTCGCCCATCAACCGGCGGGAGTTGGTGAAAAGGCTTGCCCACGCGCCACCGTAGACGGCGAGTCCCGTGCGGCGCTTCTCCTCCGCCTCCTGGATGCTCTTCTCGATGTCGATAGCGTCCTTGGCCGACCAGGGGTGGCGTTCAATATCCTCGACCGTGGCGTCTTCGGAAAAGACCTTCTCCGGGAGCTTATAATCCGGCTTGTACTTGATCACGGCGTGTACGGCATCCGCGTCGAAATAGCGGATGATGTCGAGTTCATCCTTGAGGTTGAACTCCTTCTTCAGCAGGTCGATGACCAGGGGTTCCGCCCGGAAGCACGTGGGCATCCGGTCAACGTCCTGGTACTCGATGGCCCGCAGGATCCGTTCCCGGTGGGTCAGTTGCGTCGTCATGGATCGCTCTCCGGTGAATGGGGATCGCCGAGGTAGGAACCTTTCGTGCGGTACGGTTCAAAATAGTCGTGCTCCCGGTCGATGCAAGAGTTGGACCGGGCGGTCCGGGTTGGTGTGCCGGTGTTTGGACTGCGCTGGCCGTCCGCATTACGCCGCCGCGAGACACGGCGTTGCATGCGGCCGGGAACGGGTGTATTCTAACTCATATCTTGCATTTCAGATTTCTGATTGCTGATTTGCCGGCCGATGCTTGCTCGCTCTCTGTCCTCCTGCGGAGAAGGAGTCTGGTCGACAACACCGACTTGCCGTGCCGCCGGTGATGTAACATGTTGTGCGGAAAAATCTAAAATCAACGATCACAAATGTAAAATGTGAGTTCTAATAGTCTGGCCTGGGGGTGTTTGGCTTCCGGTCGGGAACGGGTTCGACCGTGGCGATGGGCCGGTCGGCGCGAGGGCGCGCCGGCTGGCCGTGGAGGTGGATGGATCATGGCTGGGGAAAAGCATGGGATGGGCTGGGACGGTGCCGCATTGGAGCGGCTCGTGCGCGGCTTGCCGGGCATCGCCTATCGTTGCCTCAACGACGAGCGCTGGACGATGGTGTTCGCCAGCGAGGGGTGCCGACAACTGACCGGTCACGCAGCGACCGTGTTCATGGGAGAGGCCGGACGCAGTTTTACGGACTTGATCCGGGAGGAAGACCGCGGCACGGTCCGCGCGCAGGTCCAAGAGGCCATCGAGGATGGCATGCCGTTCCAGTGTGTCTACCGCATTCTGACGGCCTCCGGCCGCGAGAAGCAGGTGTGGCAACAGGGCGTCGGGGTCTATTCGCCACGCGGGGAGGCGGAAGCGCACGAGGGATTCATCACGGACATCACGGAGTTCCGGCTCACGGAGGAGGAGCGGTTGCGCCTGGCCGTGGAACTGCGCCAGACGGAGAAACTGGACAGTCTGGGCGCCTTGGCCGGGGGAATGGGGCACGACTTCAACAATCTGCTCATGGGCATCCTGGGCAATGCGGAGTTCGCACTTTCGTCGTTGGCGCCGGATTCGGTGGTCCGGGAGAATCTGCGCAACATCCGCGAGGCGGCCTGCCGCGCCGCGGAGCTCACCAACCAGATGCTGGCGTACTCGGGTGAGCGGCGGTTCGAACTGCGCTCTGTAGATATGAACCGGCTGATCCAGGAAATGCAGCACCTGCTGCGGTCCTCGATCTCGAAGAAGGTGGCCCTGCGGTTGGAACTGGCGCCGGAATTGCCGGCGATCCAGGCCGAACCGACGCAACTGCGGCAGATGCTGATGGCTTTGGTCCGCAACGGGGCCGACGCCATGGGAGACGGAACTGGCACCGTCACTCTAGCCACCAGCGTGATGAACTGCGACCGGGCTTCGCTGAAGGAAGGATGGATAGGTGAGCACTTGGGCGAGGGCCGCCATGTCTGCTTGACGATCTCAGACACCGGCTGCGGCATGGATGAGGCAACCCGGACGTGCGTGTTCGACCCGTTCTTCTCCACCAAGACGCGTGGCCGCGGCCTGGGATTGGCTGCGGCGTTGGGCATTGTCCGCGGACATCGTGGCGCCGTTCGTGTTGAGAGCGAGCCGGGCCGGGGAAGCCAGTTCACCGTGCTGTTCCCGCGCCCCGCCGAGGTGGCCAGTAAAGCCGGGGCGCCGGCCGCCGCGGCGCCGGCCTGGCGCGGTTCCGGAACTGTGCTGGTGGTGGACGACGAACGCATTGTGCGCCAAGTCGCCGAATGGATGCTGAAACGCCTGGGATTCACGGTGATCACCGCGGAGGACGGCGAAGAAGGCGTTGAGAAGTTCCGTGAACAGGCCCGGGAAATCGTCTGTGTCGTGCTGGACTTGAGCATGCCCCGCATGAGCGGCGAAGAAGCGTTTGCCTGCATTCGCGCCGTGCGTGTGGATGTCCCGGTGCTGCTCTCCAGTGGCTATGACGAACAGGCGGCCACGGGAGGTCGGTTCGCAGGCGCGACCCGGATCGGTTTCATCCAGAAACCTTACGAAATGGCTGCGCTGGAGGCCAAGCTCCGGTCGATCCTTGGGTGAGGGGCAGAGGGCGGAGTGCCACCGTCAGGGTGGTCAAGAGGCGGGATTCCCGCTCCTGACTTCTAGAAATTCTTCTCCAGCGCCTGCCGCGCGTCGGCCGATCCTTTGTCGGCGGCCTTCTGGAAGTACTCCCGCGCTTTGGCGCGATCCTGGGGGGCGCCTTGGCCCTCCAAGTGGCAGAATCCCAGGGCGGTGAAGGCGTCCACGACGCCATGCGAAGCGGCTTCGGTGTACCATTTCACCGCCTGTCCGGCATCTTTCGTCGTCCCGGTGCCATCCTCGTAGCAGGCGGCCAGGTTGTACTGGGCCGGTCCGTAACCCTTCTCGGCGGCCTTCTGGTACCACTTCACCGCTTCGGCCTTATGCTCCTCAACGCCCCGGCCGAGTGAGTAGGCGACGCCGAGACTGAACTCACCGAGGCTGTCGCCTTGTTCGGCGGCGCGCCTGTGCCACGCGAAGGCCTCTTTAAGGTTTCGGTCCGTTCCAGAGCCTTCCAGGTAGCAGTTGCCCAGTGCCACCTGCGCGGGAGCATAGCCTGCCTCGGCGGCGCTCTTGTACCACTTGAAGGCCATCATCGTGTCACGGGTGATGCCGACTCCTCCAGCGAAGCAATAGCCGATCTTGGCTTGGGCCTCGGGGTCACCATCCTGCGCCGCGAGCCAGAGCCAGTTGAGCATCTCCTGATAGTTCTGCTGCACGCCGAGTCCCTTCTGGTAGCAGTCGGCGAGCAGGACCTGGGCGCGAGGGTCGCCGCGCTGCGCCGCGGCCTGCAGGTACCGTGCGCCCTCGGCGATATTCGTGGTGGGCTGTCCCTCCTGAAGATACAGGCTGGCTACCTTGCGCATGGCCATCGGATTGCCGCCATCGGCAGCGAACCGGAAGTACTGCAGTGCTTTCTCCTTGTCTTTGCGGTTCTCGAGCATGACGGCGGCGTTAAGCTGCGCTTCCATCACGCCCTGATCGGCGGCCTTGATGTACCATTGGAGGGCCTGTTCCGGATCCTTGCGCACGCCCCTGCCCGAGTCGAAGCACACACCGTAGTTGAACTGGGCCAGCCCATAGCCCTTTTCGGCCGCCTGGCGGAAATACGCGGCCGCCTTTTCATCGTCCTGCTTGACGCCACCCACGCCGTCGAAGTACATCTTCCCGAGCGTTGCCGCGGCCCGCGGATTCCCTTCCTTGGACATCTTCTCGAGTTTCTCCACCGAGATCGGCGGCGGCGCTTCCTCCTTGATCGGCGCCGGTTTTTCCTCCGGTTTTGGAGTATGGTCTTTCGCGCCCCAGGGCCATTTCGGCAGCCACCCGGCATCGGCGCTGCCACCCAGGCTCAGCAGCAGTCCCAGTGTCAAGTACAGTCGGAGCCAGCGCATCGGTTCATCCTCCACGGGCACAAATCCAGCGGGTGCGGCGGTGATCAGAGAGTAAATCTTACTGCGCAAATCGCAAAGCGCAACTGGCGGCGTCGGTCGTCCAGGGCTGTTTCAAGATCTGGCACCGCGTCTCGGAAGGCCACGCCTCCGCGCACACCAAGTGGGGGCGGCCTGTCCTCAGGCCGCCCCCCCCGGCGTGGGGACACGCCGGGGGTACTCACCGCACGCGACGGTCACGAATCTTGAAACAGCCCTGTCGGTCGTCAGGGGATGCGTCAGCGAAAGATGGGCCTCAAAGCCTCATCTTCCCGAGCGCGGTGCGAGGGCGAGGGGGCGGCGATCGGCCTGCAAGGCGGACGCTGCAGCCGGAGCATGTGTACCATGGTTATGCCATTCCGGGGCTCGCGATCCGCAGGCGGCCCGAGGCGGCCAGGTCGCGGAGCAGGTCCAGGCGCCGGGGTGAGTCAACGGCCACGCGCTGACCGGTCAGAGGAAGGCCGAACAACCGGCCCCCTGAGACATGCTTGACGAACACATCGCGCGGCAAATCGCAGGCCCCTTCAGCCGGAATGAGGTCCAGCACTTCCGGCGCGCAGATGCAGACCCCGGAATTGACCCAGGGCGAGGCGACGCCGGCACGCTCCGCGTCACTGGGCCGCTCCAGGAACCCCACGATACGCTGCTCGGCGTCCAGGCTGACGACACTGTTGGAGTTGGGGCGCTGGTGCAGCAGCAGCGTGGCCAGGGCCTGATGCTGCCGGTGAACCTCGCGCAGCGCCGACAGGTCCTGGTCCGTGACGACGTCGCCATACTGGACCAGGAAATCGCCTTCGGCCGCGAGGAATTCCGCCATCTGGCGCACGCCGCCGGCCGTACCGAGCAGTTCCGGTTCGTGGGAGTAGACCAGTTCCGCACCCCATGGCGCACCGTTGCCGAAGTGGGCGCGGATGACCTCCGGCATAAAGTGCAGGTTGATGGCAATACGGCGGAAGCCGTGGTGCACCAGGTTCAGGAGGATGAGTTCCAGCATAGGCCGGCCATTGACGGGCAGCATGGGTTTGGGCACGTCGCGGGTGAGCTCCGCCAGCCGGGTTCCGTACCCCGCGCACAACACCATGGCCCGCATCGTTGTTCTCCTGTAACCACTCAGGCGGTTCCGGCTGCAGGTTGTGGGTCTGCCCTGCTGCAAGAGCCCGGAAGCCGCGGACAACGCGGCCACTACAGCCATGCAGGCAAACTCACGGTCGGCTGTGGTGTCGGCCTTGCAGGCCGATCCCCGACCCCTTTGCAGCGGGGACGGGCGCCCTGTTCGCACACGGCAGCCCAAACCTACAGCCTGACAGCCTACAGCCTAAACACCGATCGGAACTGCAGCATCCAGGCGGCAGCATCGAGCAGGCCGTCACAGGTGTAATCCGGGGTCAACGCCAGGTCGGTCTGCGTCACGCCCGAGATGGGCTTGTCCGCATGCCGTCCCGTCCGCAACAGCACCGTACGGCAGCCTGCCTTGACGCCGGCGGCCACGTCGCTCGGACGGTCACCCACCATGAAGCTGGCGGCCAAGTCCAGCCCGAGAGCGTCGGCGGCCTGCAACAGCATGCCCGGCTCGGGTTTGCGACAGGCACAGGCGCAGCGATAGGCCGGCAGGTTGGCTTGGGGGTGGTGCGGGCAGAAGTAGAAACCGTCCAAGGCCGGTCCGCCGCATTCCCGGAGCCGTGCCTCGACCACTGCCTGGACCTGCCGCACCCCGGCCTCGTCCAGCAGTCCGCGCGCCACCACCGGCTGGTTGGAGACCACGACCAAACGGAACCCGGCGGCCTTCAACTGCCCAAGAGCCTGCGGTACGCTCGGCAGGAGACGGATCTCCGCGATGTTTACCAGCAAGCCATTGTCCTCAATCAGGACCCCGTCCCGGTCCAGAAAAACGGCGTTCAAGTGGCGATCTCCGTGCGCAGTTCGTCGACGGACAGGGGGATATTCCCGACGCGTCCGACCTGGCAGGCCGCTGCCACCGAGCCCAGGTAGCTGGCCTCCCAAATGTTTGCGCCCGTGGCCATGGCCATGGACGCGCACGTCAGGAACGAGTCGCCGGCGCCGGCCACGTCTCTGGGGGTGCGGTTGAAGGCCGGGAGCCGGTCCGTTTCCCAATCGACCACCTGCGGTGACGTGGCATGGATCAGGAGCCCCTCCGCGCCCAGGGTGATGACTACGTTTTCGGCCTTGGCCTTCTGCCGCAGCTTCTCGGCCAGGATCACTAGGCCCGCATCGAAATCCTGCACGGCCAGGCGTGCCTCGCGTTCCGTGGGCGTGATCAGGCGCGTGTCGCGGAACCGCGAAACGTCCCCGTACTGCGAGGAACACTGGCTGTCGGCCACCATCATCACGTCGTGCTTGAGGCATTCGGCCGCCACACCGTCCACCAGCGGTTGCGGGAGGCAGCCGTAGTTGAAGTCGGCGAAGATGAGCAGGTCGGCATACGGCAGCACGTCGCAGATTTCGCCCAGCAGCCGTTGGCGGACTTCCGGTGCGATCGCATGCTGCCGCAGGTGACTGACGCGCAGCATGGTCTTGCCATTGACGCGATAGCGCTGCTTCAGCGACGTCGGCCGGCTCTCGTCCGGGTGCACATGATAGGTCACGTTGTGGGCGCTGAGAGCCTCGCGCAGGAACTGTGATGTGTCGTCACGGCCGGCGACCGTGAAAAAGTGCGCGGCCTGTCCCAGGCCCCGGGCGTGTGCGGCCACGATCGCGGCCCCGCCCGCGAATCGCTGCTGTGCGACGGGCGAGACCACGATGGTCGGGTCTTCCTGGGACATACCCAGGGCGTCGCACGTCACATATTCATCGACAATCGCATCCCCCACGACCACCACCCGCAGCGCGCGCATGCGCTGCAGCGTCTTTCCCACTTTGCCCAGGTCCAAGTCGTGCCGGTCCAGGTAGTCTTGCGGTTTGACGATGGTTGATCGGTTCAGCTCCAGGTATTCCTGGCGCATGAGGTCGAGGGAGGAAAACGTGGTATCCCCGGATCCGAACAACAGCTTCCCGCCGTACTCGACCACGATTTCCGCTTCCGGGTTGAACCGGTCCTCGTGTTCTTTGCCTTTCACCACGACTGCAGGCTTTAACTGGGCGATGAATTTGTCCAACGGATCGTGGAGGACAAAGCCGTAGCTGACTTGCTTGATGGCCCGGATGCCCTCCATGCGCAGTTCTTCGGGCATGGGCGGGTTGGAAAGCTCGGAACCCAGGACCCCCACGACCAGGTAGTCGCCGCACTCGCGTGCGAACCGCAGCAGCCGCAAGTGTCCGGGATGCACGATATTGAACGTCCCGGATACGAACACGATCCGCTTGTTCAGGGCATTGGCGCGAATGTAGAGCAAGGCATTGATCGTTTCCGGATGGTAGCGGTGCGTTTCAGTCTCGAGAAGGTCTTTCAGGCACATGGTCTTCTCCCGTGCTTACGCAATGGGTAACCACTCGGGTTGCTCTTGCTGTAGGCGTGAGCCTCGCGCGATTCTTACCTACAGCCTAAAGCCTATCCACCTACAGCCTTCTTCTTGGTCCCTAGGCGATAGAGTCCATCCAGTGGTGAAGGATCGCGGCGTGGCACGTCTCAGCCAGCCCGTAGGTGGGCGCGGGTGCGTAGGCGTTCAGCCAACCGGCTCGGCGCAGCGGGTTCTCCGGCGCCATGGCCGACAGCGTCACCACCCTCACCCCCATGCGGGTTGCCTCCTCCACGGCTTTCAGAATGTTCGGGGACCGGCCTGAACTGCTGATCGCCACCAGCATGTCGCCCGGACTGGCATGGCTCTTCAGCGGTTCGGAAAAGACGTTCTCGTACCCGAGGTCATTCGAGATTGCCGTGATGAGAGACAGGTCCGAAAACACTTCCGTGTGCAGGTGCCCGTTTTTGGCCAGGTCGGCGGCGAAATGGCTCGCCATCGACGCGCTGGCGCCGTTGCCGATCAGGAACACCGTCTTGCACCGGTCTCGGACACCCAGGGCCGCTTCCCGCCACATGGCAAACGCCGGGTCCGCCTCAAGGTTGCTCCCGTCCGCGCTGCGGAAGGATGTGCAGTGCAGCAGCTCGGCCAGCGTGTCAACCAGTAAGTGCCACTCTTTTCCCATACTGCGACCTCCCTGGGTGCCTGGCGACGAAACCGACAGCATCGTCAAAACCGACAGCCTCCTGGCAGCCGTATTCTGTCGCAAGGATGGCCAGTCTCCCGGGTAACGCACGGGACGTGCCAGGGCTCACGCTTGGCGAGGGGGGGGGTGCAATCTACGAGTCTGCCGAGCACGACGGACACGCAGCGTGGAAGCCTTGCTACTGCGTCGTTGGCTTGCTTGGGCCCGGCCTGAGCGGTTACGCTCACACAACGTAGTCAGTGCCGGGACGGTCCGTGGCGGCGTGGTCCTGGAACCAGGCGATGGTGCGCTGCAGTCCGTCCTCGAGCGACACCTGGGGAGTCCAGCCGAGGAGGGTACGGGCCAGAGTGTTGTCCGCGAGGAGGCGCTCGACTTCGCTCGCTTCCGGACGGACGCGCTGCGCCTCGCACTCGATGGTGATGTCTTTGTTCAGCAGGCGGGCAATCAGCCGTGCCAGGTCGCCGATGCTGATCTCGCGGCCGGAACCCAGGTTGACGGTTCGACCCGCCACGTCGGGAGTGGCCCCGGCGGCGATGAACCCGGCCACGGTGTTGTCGACAAAGTTCAGGTCGCGCGTCGGCGTCAGGCTGCCGAGCCGTACGGTGCTGCCCTGCAGGCACTGCGTGATGATGGTGGGCAGCACGGCGCGGCGCGACTGGCGCGGGCCGAAGGTGTTGAACGGGCGAACCGTGACCACCGGCACCCCGAACGACAGATGGAACGACTCGGCGAGCTTGTCCGCGCCGATCTTGCTGGCCGCGTAGGGCGACTGGGCCTGGAGCGGGTGTTTTTCGTCAATCGGCACGTACCGCGCCGTACCGTACACTTCGCTGGTCGAGGTGTGCACGACCCGGCTGACACCCAAGTCGCGGGCCGCCGTCAGCACGTTGAGGGTCCCCAGCACGTTGGTGTTGACGTACGAACGCGGCGCGCGGTACGAGTAGGGAATGGCGATCAACGCGGCCAGGTGGAAGACCACCTCGACACCGCGCACGGCCGCCGTGACGCTCTCGCTGTCGGTGATGTCCCCGGCCACGATCTCGATGTCCTTCGCGCACGGCGAACCGCGCAACCAGCCGCTGCCGCCCAGCGCGCTGTAGTGCACCAGAGCGCGGACACGTGCTCCGGATGCCGCCAACCGTTCGGTCAGGTGACTGCCGATGAAACCGCCGCCGCCCGTCACCAACACCTGCCTGCCGCTCCAGCTCACTTGGCCACCTCGCAGAATTCCTTCTGGGCCCGCTCATAGTCGCTGGGCTGTCCGATGTCGATCCAGTATTCGCTGATCGGGAACCCAACCACACGCCGGGACGCGCCCAACAGCCGTTCGATGAGGTCGGTCATGTCCAGTCGTGTCTCGGTCTGCACAAACGGGTACGCTTCAGGTTCAATAAGATACACGCCGGCATTGACGAAGAAACGCAGCATCGGCTTTTCCTGCAACCCGCGGATTTCCACATCCTCCAGGACCGTCACGCCGTACGGCACTTTCACCTCGTACTTGCGCACGCCGACCGTCATGGTCGCCCGGTGCTCCTGGTGGAACGCCTGCATGGCGCGGAAGTTCGTTCCGGTGAGAATGTCGCCGTTGATGACCAACAGCGTCGATGACCATGGCTGCATGAGGCTGAGGGCGCCGGCGGTGCCCAGAGGCCGGTCTTCGTTCACATACGAGATGTCGACCCCGAACCGGCTGCCGTCGCCAAAGTGCTTTACGATGGACTCCGGCTTGTAGTGGGTGCTGACGTGCATCTGGTGGATCCCGGCGTCCCGCAGTTGGGTGACAATGTGCTCCATCAGCGGCTTGCCGTTCACCGGCAGCATGGGTTTGGGGAGGTTGTCGGTCAGCGGCCGCAGCCGCGTTCCCATGCCCCCGGCCATGATCACCGCCTGCGGCGGCGCGCAGGAAACGGGCAGAATGTCCTCAACCGAGAGCAGGTCTTCAACGCACCCGGCTGCGTCGACCAGCGGGATCTGACGTATGGAGTTCCGAACCATCATCAGCAGCAACGTTTCCGGAGCCGTCCCGGAAGGCGCCGTGACGGGCCGCGGGTAGGGTGAGCTCTGCTTACGGTCAAGGATCTGCTGAACGGGGGTATTGAGGTCCAGGCCGGCAAGCATGCAGCGCCGCACGTCACCGTCCGTGACCGTGCCCAACAGGCGTCGCTCGCCGTCGACGACCAGGGCGATGCCTTTGGCAATGTCGTCGATCACGGCGACCGCGTCACGGATCGAGGACTGCGGCGTGACGCACGGCAAGCGCGGGGTTCTGGGTGGTCTGAGCAGCATGTTCATCACTCCCGTCGATAGAGGAGGAAGTAGTCGGGGCGCTCCGTCGCCTGCTTCTGGCGCAGCCACTGGGCACACAGCGAGTCGTAGGTTGCCGGATCGCAGACGCGGCGGCCGGTGTAAAACGGGAACCGTTCTTTCGAGATGCTGGCTTTGAACCTGAACAGGCTGTCGTCCGGGTGCGGCGTTCGCCCGCCGCCGAGGTGCAGCCAGGCATAGCCGCGCTCCAGCCCCCACAAGGCCACGGTGTGCACCAGCAGGTTGCCGGCGGCGTTCTGCCGGGCCTGGAGTGCGGTGCCGGCCAGGTGATAGTGCAGGCAGTCGCGGAAGGCCAACACCAGGGTGGCCGCGACACACGCATCACCCTCAAACACGGCGAACAGCCGCAGGCGCTCGCCCAGGCCCTGTGCCAAAGCCTCGAAGTAGGCCGGGGAAAAGTGGTAGTACGGCGCGGCGCTGAGCCGCGTCATGGTGTCGTGGTAGAGCGGCAGGAAGGCACCCAGGCCATCGGCAACGGGAACTTCGCGGCCAATCAGGCCGTGGGCCTGCGCTTTTCGCACCATGTTGCGCTGCGTCGACGGGTAGTTCTTCCACAGCTCGGCCTCGGAGCCCTGCAGTCGGACCGCCACGGTCTCGCGGTCCAGTACCAGCCGGCAGTCGTCCGTGGCCAGAACGTGGTTGCCGCGCAGGGGATGAAAACGCATGAACCCGGCGACAGTCCCCGCCTCGCAGCACCAGGCGGAGAAAGCCGTCCAGGCGGCGGCCATAAAGCCAGGATCATTCGTGGAGGCAAGGGGGCCGGAGTATCCGTAGACGGTCTCAAAATCGCTCCAGGTCGGCGGGAGCGGCTCCTGGCCGACCCGGGCAATCGGCCGGGTGAGCACGGGAAAGAGGAAACGGTGGCCGTTGTCGGCATACAGGAAGGCACAGGCGCGGCCGTCACCGTTCACTTCATAGGCGCGGTGGTACTCCGGCAGCCAGTAGACGTCGGCGTCAGGGAACGCCTCCAGAGCGTCCCGCCATGCGGCCGAATCCTGTGTCGACAAAATGCGGTAGCCCATGACCTTCACCTTCTGTCCGCCCCGAGCGAGGAGCATGGAGCGCGCCGCTCGGTGCATGGATTGTCTACAGAAGTACGCAGGAATCACGCCACCCCGGAGTGCAACCGCCCGCGGGGGCGCATGTCACTTCCGCAGGGGCGGGCGCCGTCAGCGTGCATTGTGCCTGAGTCCCGG
>MHBL01000118.1 GCA_001803235.1 Lentisphaerae bacterium RIFOXYA12_64_32 | reverse complement strand
TAGCGTAAGAGCGTCTTGTCTCGCCACAAAGAGAATCCCCTGCAGAAGTGACATGCGCCCCGCCCGCGGAGTGCCGCGCGCAAGGGCTGGGTGAGGAAATCCAGTGTGCCGTCCGCCAAGTGCGTTGTGCTGCGGCAACCTGGTGCCGGCGGGCGTAGACGGCCTGCTGGCCGGCCGCCGGAAGTCACCCCGCAACTTGCGACGCTTTGTGCCATTGAGGGTCGGCGGCCCGTCTTGTCGCCAACGGCGACACGCATGTCCAGCCCAGGGTTGGCAAACCCTGGGATTCGACGTGAGGAAACCTGATTGCACCCCAAAGGGGTGCTGCATGCCGAGCCACGACGGCGAACACAGGGACGCCGCGTTTGTCCCCTTCAGGGACGGACGGATGGGTTCCCGGGCGCAAGACCCCAGGGTCGCTTGACCCTGGGCTGGACATGCACGTCGCCTTTGACGACGGAAAATACACCCGGGTGACGCTCGGACGGTGGAATTGCCGGGTCATTTCTGGCGCCCGAGCACCAGAGCGGGTTGGTCTATGTCCTGCTATGCCATGTTTTGCATGGTTGCGCTCGCAGACTCGTTGAGCCGGTGAAGCAGGTCTTGCATGTCGGCCGTGTCATAGCGCTGATCGATCGGGATGGAGAGGATATCGGCGGAGATCGCGTGAGCCTGGGGGAAGTCAGCGGCACGCACTTCTTCGGGCAGGGCCCAGTGGACCGGGCAGAATACGCGGCGGGCGGCGAGTTCGCGCCGCAGCCGGTCACGGGCACCACCCCGCACACGGACGGGGAACGCCAGCGGCGATACTCCCTCCGGCAGGCACGAGAACAGGGGCTGGCAGAAGTCCCCGAGACGAGTGCCACCCTCGACAGCGTCCAAGAGCGTTCGGAAGTTGTCCCTGCGCTGCCGGACGGCGCCGGCGATGTCGAGGTGGTTCAGGAGCCGCAATGAGAGCTGCGACATGCCGCAGCGCGGGACGCGGTGGTCGATCTCCGCCTCGGCCTCCTGAAATCGGTCCAGGAAGGCGCGCTCAAGTCGGCGGTTGCCCGTCTCCTCGTGCAGGAACCGATACCGCAGGACCTTGCCCGCCATCCGGCGTTGCACGAACCCACCCGCGGCCGGTGCGAGCCGCGGCAGGACAACGCCGGGCGCGCGGCAGAGAACCAGGCCGCCGTCCGGAACGGGCAAGTATTTGCGGAAGCTGGTGAGAACAAAGTCGCCGACGCCGCCAATGACACCGGGGCTGTCCCCCATCCACGATCCCTGGACGCAATCCTCGATCAGCCACGGTCGTGACCCGGCGCCCGAGAGAGGATCGTCTTCGGCGGCGGTTCGCGGGGGCGCTCGCCTTCCAGGCCTCGGAGTGCCCACGGTACCTGGAGGGCGAGCGGCCTCGCGAGCCGTTGAGTCGTGGACTTGGTCAGGTGCCGCGGCCCGACTCGGCAGGCCGACGACGGGGAAGCCGAAGTAGTGGATGACGAGCACGGCACGCGGCCGGAGTTCGGCCACCTGTCGGCGCAGGTGTTCCGTGTCGATGGCGAGGTCTTCGCCAACACCATAGAAGGCGAGCGGCAGGTTCTGCTCGCAGAACGGCTGCAGGATGCTCGGGCAAAGGTATGCCGGCAGCAGAACAGTGCCTGGGCCGTCGGCGGCGATCGTCTCGGCAATGAGCTTCAGGCCGGTACGCCCGCTGGCCACGGTGCGGATGTTGCCGTCGAACGTGGCCTCGCCACCGGATAGCGCCGCGCGCGCCTGTCCCGGCGACAACTCCATTTCGCCGCCGAACGACAGGGCCGCGGCTTCGGCGGACGGTGCGATGTTCGCCATTCGGGCTACTCCTGCAGTCCAACGCCAAAGTCCTGCCGCGCGCGGAGATGACTCAGTGACGCCGTGACGGAGTGACTCCACGATCCCTGATGCCGGAACACCGAAACCTCCCACCTCGTTACTCCCCCGCTACAGCGTCTGGAACGCCTTGCGCAGCAACCCCGGGCCGCCGGTGCACTGCCGGAGCGCCTCCACGATGCGCGCCGACGCGTGGCCATCCCCGTAGGGGTTGCGGAGTCCGCGCAGCGAGTTGCGGAACGCAGGGTCAAGGGCGCGGCCGAGCGCCGTCGCGATGGCGTTGCAATCGACCGGGACGTCGATGACGTTCGCCGCGCGCAGGCGTCCGGCCTGACGGTCCCCGATGTTGACCACCGGTAGTTCGAAGCTCGGTGCTTCCCAGATGCCGCTGGATGAATTGCCCACCATGACGTCGGCGCAGGCCAGAAGGCTGTAGTAGCGCAACTGGCCCAGGCTTTGACACAGGACCGAAGTGGGGTGCGCGGCGGCGAAACCTCGCATGCGCTCCAGGATCGCCTGGTTTCCGGGGTCCGGATTGGGCTGGGTCAGAACGAACGTGCCCTGGAAACGGCCCAAAGCATCGAGGACGGCGGCGATCTCCGCGTTGGACCCGACACTCAGCGTCGTGGGGTGATGGCACACCGCGATAACCGGCGGCGTCAACGCGATCCCCAAGTGGGCCGCCAACTCGGCGCGGGACAGGAGGCGCAGACTGCGGAGCAGGTCCAGGGCCGGGTCGCCGGTGACCGTGATCCGCCACGGCTCTTCGCCCATCTGGCGCAACCGGTCCGCATGGGCCTGCATGGCCACGAAATGCAGGTGACTCATCTTGGAGACCGCGTGCCGTACCTGATTGTCGAGCGCGCCTTCGGTCTCGTCGCCGCCGGAGACGTGGGCGACCGGAATCCGCAGGGCCAGCGCCGCCGTGGCGGCGGCGAGCAACTCCATGCGGTCGCCGACCATCAAGAGGATTTCCGGCTGCAGCCGGGTCAGGCTGTCGGCGAGCCCCAGCAGTCCCAGCCCGACGCTCTTCACCGTACCGCTGGCGGTGTCGGACGCCACCAGCATCTCGATGCGGTCGGCGATGGGAAACCCGTCGGCTTCGATCTGGCCCACGGTGCGGCCGAACTCGGGCGCCAGGTGCGCCCCCCCGACGATGAGGAGCAGGCGCATGTCCTGGGCCGCGGTCAGGGCGCTCAGGATCGGCAGGCAACTGCTGTAGTCTGAGCGCGCAAACGTGATGACGCCAATACGGTTCATAATCTCAGGTTGTTTAGGCTGTGGGCTGTTAGGCTGTAGGCTTCCGTTTGCCAACGGTTCCGGTTTGCTCGCCGCCGTCTCTGACTTTGCGATTCATGGGCCACGTGTCGAGTGTCGGGTGTCGAGGGGGGCTCCCCTGAACACCGAACACTGGACCGTCTTACCTACAGCGATCCACCTACAGCCTGCCCTTACGTCAACATATCCAGTTCAATGAGCTGGTTCGCGGCCAGGTCGCGTTTCGCGTGACGGCCCACGACCACGCCGAGGAAGTGCGGTGGCAGCCCGCCGCCCGCGCGGCGCAGGGCCACCGCATCGGCTTCGATGCGTTCACCTTGCCGCACCGGTCGGGTCGTGACCAGGGATTTCTGCACCACTTGCCGGGTTTTTATCTCGACCTCAGCCGGCTGCTTGATGCCTGAGCCCAGGGCGCTCTCGACCGTACGCACGGCGCGTACCATGGCTGCGAACTCGTGCGGTTCGAGCGAGGCCCGGTGGTCGGGGCCGGGCAGGTCGCGTGAGAGTGTGAGGTGTTTCTCCAGCACGCAGGCCCCGAGGGCCACCGCGGCCAGGGCCACGTCGGAGCCCAGCGTGTGGTCCGAGAATCCGACTGGACAACCGAACGCCGCGCGCAGCGTGTGCATGGCGCGCAGGTTGCAGTCGGCAGGCTGGGCCGGGTAGTCGGAAACACAGTGCAACAAGACCAGGGCCTGGTTCCCGGTGCCGCGGATCGCGTCGACCGCGGCCTCCACCTCGCCCAGATTCGACATGCCGGTGGACAGGATGACCGGCCGGCCCTTGGCGCCCACATACCGGAGATAGGGCAGGTTCGTGACCTCTCCGGAACCCAGTTTGAACAGCGGTACACCGAGCCGGTCGAGAAAATCGGCACTGTCTTCTTCGTCCGGCGTCGAGAAGAAGAGGATGCCTTTGGCCGCGGCGTGAGCCTTGAGAGCAGCAAAGTCGGCGTGGCGTAATTCGAGTTTCCGGATCATCTCGAACTGGGTCTGGTCCTGACCCACGTTCTGACGCTGGTAATCGGCCATTTTCGTGTCCGGCAGCGTCAGTTTCTCGGTTATCCAGGTCTGGAACTTCACGGCGTCGGCGCCGGCGTCGCGGGCCGCGTCGATCAGGTCAAAGGCCAGGGCCACGTTGCCGTTGTGATTGACCCCGGCCTCGGCGATGATGAAGCAGGGCTGCCCCGGGCCGATGCGGCGGGTGTCAGTGATGTTGACCAAACCGTTGTTCATGACTCACGCGGGTGTTCAGTGTTCAGTGTTCAGGCGGGGCGGCGGTCGAGGGTGGACGGTGGATGGCGGAGGGCACCGCGGGCGCACCGACGTGCGCGTCCGGGTCGGGGGTCTCACCCTGAGTCGCCGCAAACTCAGGACCGCCGCAACCCGCCCCCTGCCCCCCTGCCCCCTTGAACCTCTGCTCCTGGCGGTGCCTGAAGATCAGTTCAGCGAGCAGGAAACTCCACTCGCCATCGATATCCAGCGAGCGCTCCGGCGGCATGACGTAGGCATGTGTTTCGGGGGTGAAGAAGGTGCGCGCCTGACGGAAGAACGACGGTCGGGCCATGAAGATGGCGCCGTTCTCTGTATACACCTCCGGCAGATCCTGGCGACGGGTCGGTTCGGCACGCGGCGTGCCGCCACGGTTGAGGAGATCGAGAAAGGACGTCAGGCGTCCGTCCGCGGCAATGCAGCGGGCGTAGCAGGGGTGCTGGCTCACCTCGACCACACTGACCACGGCGGCAGCGTCACGCTGCCGTGCCAGGTCGACGGCGCCGTCGATGTCCACGGTCTCGCGCAGCGGACAGGTCGGTTGCAGAAGCATCAGGTACTCGGGGGCTGTCGCCCCGTTGCCGCACAGCCACTCGATGGCGTGCAGCACGACGGCGTCGCCCGGCGTGTCGTCCCGGGCCAGTTCGGGCGGGCGCATGAACGGGACCTCCGCACCGCACGCTCGTGCCACGGCGGCGATCTCCGCATCGTCGGTGGAAACAACGACCCGGTCCAGGCGACGTGAGGCCAGGGCCGCCTCAACGGTCCACGCCAGCAACGGCTTGCCGGCCAGCGGCTTAATGTTCTTCCGGGGGATTCCCTTCGAGCCGCCACGCGCGGGAATCAACCCCACGACGGAACTGTTCACGTGCGAACTCCGTTTCGCCTCGTCTGTGCGTTCTTCGCGGCCGTCACGACTCGGGCAGCGACGATTGAAGGTTCAGGATTCGGGGTTCAGGTGTCAGGAAGGAGAACTCTAATGCTGAACCAGGTTGTGTATTCCTGAAACCTGAACACTGAAACCTCCTCAACTGGGCCGCCGTCACCCCTGCGCCAGCACCTTTCGGGTCCAGCGGTCGATCTTCCCGACACCTTCGGCGGCGGCTTTGAGAATCGTCTCGACCGAAAGCGGCTTGAGGAAATAGTCGTCAAACCCTGCTTCGCGACAGGTGAAGACTTCGAAAAAGCGCCCGTACCCGGTCATGGCGTAGAGACAGGCCAAGGGATTGCGGCTGCGGATCTGCTCGCACAACTCCAGTCCGGTCATGCCGGGCATATTCAGATCGGAGAACACGACATTGATTTTTTGGCGGCGCAGCAGGCTCAGGGCCTCCTCGCCCGTGGAGGCGGTGGTCACGTCGTAGCCGGCATCGCCCAGGACCGCGACGAGCATGTCGCGAATGGATTTCTCGTCATCGACGATCAGGATTCGGTTGTCCATAATGCTGTCCCTCCTTGGACAGGTTCCACGGTGCCTGCGTCCCTTCGGCCCGTCGGCCCGGCGCAAAACACTCCTACGTGCCCGTGCCCGGGCCGGGCGATACATTCCCTGCCAGTGTGCTTCGAATCTTCCGGCAGACCGAGAACAGGCTGAACGGTTCGTCCAGCAACGGAAACACGGCAGGCAGCGGTTCTCCGGCCGGCTTTCCCGGGTACCCGGTGACCAGAAGGACCGGCAGGTCGGGGAACCGCGAGCGAACGTCCCCGGCAAACTGTGGTCCCGCGTTGCCAGGCAGCGCTGTGCCGCAGATGACCAGCCGGATCTGCCCAGGACCCTGCGCCATCTGCTGCCGTGCCTCTGCGACACTGCTCACCAGTCGCACATGGTAGCCGCTGGTCTGCAGGATGCCCAGCAGGCTGCGCATCACGTAGGGGTCGTCCTCAAGCAGCAAAACGGTTTCGCCCTGGCCGCGCCAGGCTTCGACGGCCGTATGCTCACCGTTCGGTTCCGTCCCGGAACGCATCTGGCCGGGTGCGGGCTGAGCGGCGGGCAGGTAAATGTCGAAGACGGTCCCCTGACCCACCCGGCTGGACACCGAGATCCAGCCGTTCATATGCTGGACGATCCCGTAGACGACGGACAGCCCCAGGCCAGTTCCCTGACCGGCGGCTTTGGTGGTGAAGAACGGCTCGAAGATGTGGGCTTGGATGTCCGGGGGCATGCCGCGTCCGGTATCGACAACGGTCAGGCAGACGAAGTGTCCGGGCCGGGCGGATGGGTCGTTCTGCCGGTTGCCGGGTTCCAGATGCACGTTTTGCGTGATCACGCTCAGTCGCCCGCCGTCGGGCATGGCGTCGCGCGCGTTGGTGCACAGATTCAGGACGACCTGCTCAATGTGCGCCTCGTTGGCTTGGATCTCGAGCAGGTCCGGGGCCAGGACCGGCAGCACCTGGATGTGCTTGCCCAACAGGCGGCTCAGCATGCGGGTCATGCCCTGAATGGTCCGGTTGATATTCAGGGGGTGAACCGCGCCGGGATCGCGCCGGCTGAACAGCAGCAGTTGCCGGGTCAAATCGCTGGCCCGATGCGCCGCGGCGAGGATGCTCTGCAGCGGCTCGTGGGCCGGATGCTCCTGGGGCAGGGCGTGGAGTGCGATGTCCGCGTCGCCGAAGATGTTCATGAGCGTCGCGTTGAAATCCTGCGCCACACCGCCGGCCAGCGCCCCGACGGCCTCCATCTTCTGCGCGTGCATGAGTTGCCGCTCCAGGCGGCGCCTGGCCGTGATGTCCAGTCCGACACTCATGATACCGATGATGGCATCGTTGTCGTCGCGAACGCCACGGCAGTACCAACTGACAACCCGCTCATCGCCGCTGCGGTTGAGGATGACCGTTTCCTGGCCCTCGAGAGACTCGCCGTCGAGCACGTCGCGCAGACGGCCGAGGAACTTCTCCCGCTGCTCCGGTACGGGCAGCAGTTTCTGCCAGACGGCGGCCTGCCCGATCACTTCCGCCTGAACGTGACCGGTCACCACCTCGGCGGCACGGTTCCAGATCACCACGCGCAGGTCTCGGTCCAGAACACTGACCCAGACGCAGGCGCTGGAGATGACCTGCTGCAGAAACTGGTTGAACTGCCGGGCTTCGTCCACGGCCTGGCGCAGTTCGCTGACATCGGTGGCAATCACACCGCACCCGTCGCCGGCCTTGAACACCTTCAGCGACACACGCAGGCTGTCGTCCGAGCCCGGCACCGCGATGTCACCCAGGAACTGCGGCTGGGCGGTGCGAACGACCGTCGCAACCTGATCCATGAACGGCGCCACGTCCGGAATACACTCGGCCAGGGTGCGGCCTGCCACGGTCTTTGCGTCCAGGCTGAACAGGCTCAGCGCGGCCTCGTTGGCAGCGGCGACGCGCAGGTCCCGGTCCAAGACCAGGAACGCCTCGGGCGCGTTCTGCAGGAACGCTTCGGCTATGATCGCTGCTTCCATGCCTTGCCTTTTCGAGTCCGGCCTGCCGCCTATTCAGGGACAGACCTCGATGTTTCATGGCCCGTACGCCTGGCGTTCAGGCCGTGGTTCTCCGAGCCTCCGACTCAAAACTCCAGGCCCGCACCGCGCGCGTGCAGCTCTTCCACGTCGTGCGCGATCATCAGAGCCGTACGGTCGTTGACGCCGAGCCGCTCGACCGCCGAAGCGAGGAAGCGGGCCACGTACAGTTCCCCGGCGTCTTCGCGCTTTTCGGCCACCCAGGCCGCCATGTTACCCAGGCGCACCAGTTCCACGGCCCGGTCCTCCTTGTTCTCGGTGTCGGGCAGGTCGTGATGCCGGCGCACCACCTCCACAATGGTCTGGGGCAGGTTCCACTTGGCCAGAAGCCGCGCCCCCACCTCGGCATGATCGACGCCCAGGATCATCCGCTCGGCCAGCAGCGGCGATATCTTTGCATCCCGCACCAGTTCGTCCACCTTAACCATGTCGGCCCGGAGGTTCTGGACCAGGGCGACCTTGCCGATGTCGTGGATCATGGCGCCCGTGATGGCGTGTTGCGAGGCTTCCTCCCCCGATGCCTCCGCCATCTTCTCGGTTGCCTTCGCGACTCCCAGCGAGTGCTGCCACTGGGTGATCGTGCCGCCCTCGCGGGTCTGGATCGTGCCGCGCAGAATCGGGATGACCGCGGAGGCCGTGATCAGGTGGAACAGGTTCTTTGAGCCCAACCGCAGGAACGCCTCGCGGACGCTGCCCACCGAACGACGGCAGCCGAAGTAGGACGAATTGGCCAGGCGCAGCAGGTTCGCGGTCCAACCCATGTCCCGCTCGATCACCGCCACGACCTTGTCCACGTCCACTTCGGGGGCATGGAGCAGGCGAATGGCCTCCAATGCCCCCACGGGCACGGAGCGCACCTTCTCCATGACCGCGAGGACTTCCTCCCTCCGGCTCATACCTCGTTCTCCTGTGCTGGTGCGGACATACGGACCGTGGCGGCGGGAACGCCCCGGGATCGCCCGGGGCGGACGGCCGCGTCGGCGATATTCTACAGACCGGTGGCGCCTCCGCCACCGGCGGCTTAGCGTCCGCCGACCAACTGCACTGCGCTGGCAGGCAACTGGTTGCCCTGCGCCATCATGGCGGTGGCGATCTGGTTGAGGATCTGGAACTTCATCAGGTCGGCCGCTTCGCGTGCCGTGTCAATGCTGCGCACCTTGTTCTCCGCGCCGCGGATCTGGTTCTCGTACGCGATCAAGGCGCCGCGCGTCTTCTCGAACCGGCCCTGCTGCGCCCCGATCGACGCTCGCGTCTGGGCAATGTAGTCAATGGCGCTCTGCAGGCGCGCGATGGCAATGTTTGCCTGCGTGGTGACGCTCGTCCCTTCGGCGCCGGCGGTGCTGCCAAGCCCGCCAGCACTGTAGTAATTTACCGCGGCATCGGTGAGCAGGGCGGACCAACGGACCGAGTTGGTTCCGATCGCCGCCGATCCGGTATCCGTGAGGTTCGCCAGAGCGATGCCGATGGTCTGGCCGGAGTCGGCGCCCACCTGTACGATTACCGCAACGGTGCTGTCAAAGGTGCGGTCAAGCAGGTTCTGGCCATTGAACTTGGCGGCGTTGCTCGAGATGCGCAGCACCTCAGCCTGCAGGGCACCGAATTCGGTCTGGATGTTGGCCTTGTCGGTGGATGTCTTCGTCCCGTCGGCGGCATCGACCGCCAGTTCGTGCATGCGCGCCAAGTGATCGCTGATCTGCTGCATCCAAGTGTCCGCTGTTTGCAGCAACGACACCGCATTCTCCGTGTTGTGCATGGCCATGTTCGAACTGCCGGCTTGGCTGCGCATTCGCTCGCTGATGGCCACGCCGGCGCCGTCGTCCACGACGCTCTTGGTGCCCTGCGCCAGCCGGCGCATGACACTGTTCAGGTTCAGGCTCGCGAGGCTGTAGTCCGTGTACGCCGAAAAGGCGGTCGGACTGTTGATGGTTCCTGACGTCGGCATGGTCCCAACCTCCTGTGTTGTGAAGCATATCCCGGTTGACTTCCGTGTCAACCCAGTCAGGTACCGCGGCCGCGGGCCCGACCTCGCTGACTCACGACTACCCGACCAGCTGCACCGCGCTGGCCGGTAACTGGTTGCCCTGCGCCATCATCGCGGTGGCGATTTGACTGAGGACCTGGTACTTCATCAGGTCAGCCGCTTCGCGTGCGGTGTCGATGCTGCGTACCTTGTTCTCCGCGCCGCGGATCTGGTTCTCGTAGGCGATCAGCGCGCCGCGCGTTTTCTCGAAGCGACCCTGCTGAGCCCCGACAGATGCCCGCTTCTGGGCAATGAAGTTGACCGCAGCCTGAAGACCCTCGATCAAATCGCCGCCCGTCATGTTTGTTGCCGACAGTGCACTGTCCGCCAGCATGCTCCAGTTGAGCCCCGTGGACATCGTCGTCGTCGCCGTGCTGGCAAGATCGGTGAGCACGATGTTGATCGCCTGGCCGGAATCCGCGCCCACCTGGACCGCCGCGCCCGCGCCGGAAAACGTAGTATCGAACAGCATCTGGCCGTTGAACTTGGCCGCACCGCTGGTAATGCGTTGGATCTCGTTCTGCAGCGCGGAGAATTCCGTCTGGATGTTCGCCTTGTCCGTGGACGTCTTGGTGCCATCCGCGGCATCGACCGCCAACTCGTGCAGGCGCGCCAAGTGATCGCTGATCTGCTGCATCCAGGTGTCCGCTGTCTGTAGCAGCGAGATGGCGTTTTCTGTGTTGTGCATGGCCATGTTCGAACTGCCCGCTTGGCTGCGCATCCGCTCGCTGATGGCCACCCCGGCGCCGTCGTCCACGACACTCTTGGTGCCCTGCGCCAGCCGGCGCATGACACTGTTCAGGTTCAGACTCGCGATGCTGTAGTCCGTGTAGGCCGAAAAGGCAGTCGGACTGTTGACGGTTCCTGAAGTTGGCATGGTTCTAACCTCGGCGTTTTGGGTTTGGGTTCAAGTGGACTTCCTTGTTCGGCAGCAACGGCCTTGCACCGGCGGATTCGCCGCCTTTCACTCTACGACTACCCGACCAACTGCACCGCGCTTGCCGGCATCTGGTTGGCCTGGGCCATCATGGCGGTGGAGATCTGGTTGAGGACCTGGTACTTCATCAGGTCCCCGGCTTCGCGCGCCGTGTCGATGCTGCGCACCTTGTTCTCCGCGCCGCGGATCTGGTTCTCGTAAGCGATCAGCGCGCTGCGTGTCTTTTCGAAGCGCCCCTGTTGCGCCCCGATCGACGCGCGCAGCGTGGCGACGTAGTTGATGGCGAACTGCAGGCGGCTGATCGCCTCGGTGGCGTTGCCGGCAATGCTCGTGCCGTCGGCGCTGTCGATGATCGAACCCCAACTGATGCCACTGCCGACGATCGAGTCGGAGGTCTCCGAGAGATCTGCCAGCGTGACGTCGATCTGCTGGCCCGCGTCCGCACCGACCTGCGTCGCCTGACCGGTCGCAAACGTGCTGTCGAACAGCATCTGGCCGTTGAACTTCGCCGCCCCACTCGTGATGCGCGACACTTCCGCCTGCAGGGCCGAAAACTCCGTCTGCACGTTCAGCTTATCCGTCGACGTCTTGGTGCCGTCGGCGGCATCAACCGCCAGTTCGTGCATGCGAGCCAGGTGGTCGCTGACCTGCTGCAGCCAGGTGTCGGCGGTCTGCAGCATGGAAATGACGTTCTCCGCGTTGTGCACGGCCATGTTCGAACTGCCAGCCTGGCTGCGCATGCGCTCGCTCATCGCCACGCCGGCGCCGTCGTCCACAACGCTCTTCGTGCCCTGCGCCAGCCGGCGCATGACCGTGTTGAGGTTCAGCACGTTCATGCTGTAATTCGTGTAGGCGTTGAAGGCGTCCGCACTTCCGACCGTTCCCTGGGTTGCCATGGCGTCGTCTCCTTATCTGGCAGGCCGGATCTTCGTTTCGCCGCTCGTCTCGGTGCCGTTCCGCCTCCAGACTGTTCGGCGTCCCCGGCTCACCTCAGCATCCGACACGAACAAGTGCTGAGATCGTCCCGTACTACGCAAGGGCTGTGCCAGAGGGGGCTTGCTCTTGTCCACTGCCAACGCCCCAAACAAACTCCCGCAAAACAATGCGACCTGTGCAATAAGGATCAGTGCGTGTCTACGCCTTCGGTTGGGCGCGGCTGTAGGGCAAGGCTCCAGCCTTGCAGTCTTGCTCGGCACCGCGCGAACCACACGGCGCACCGGAAGGAAACGCATTCGGCAAGGCTGGAGCCATGCCCTGCTTCCGCATCGCGGCCTGCCAGGCTTATTGCACAGGTCGAAACAATGATCCCGGGGGACCGCAGGCGGCGCCAGTCCGGCCAGCGCCCCCACACGGCTCGCGTGCCGTCGACTTGCGCCGGCCGCTCCACCGGCATTCCGGTGGCAAATCTTGCCGACCGAGGGGCAGGTTCTTCCCTGCGGCGGCGAACCGCCCGCCGGGCAGGACAACGCACGGGTTGTGCCACCCCTTATTGACATTTTGTCACCGCGCCCCCGCCCGCGTGAGAACAAGGCAGTCCCGGCAGCCTGTGAACCTGGCTCGCCTTGTGCGTTGTCCCCCCCCAGGCAACGTTGATGGCCCAGCAGTCCCGCGCAAGATTTTTATCGGGTGACCGCTAAACCAGCAGGAAAACTGGCCGATTTGAATAGAATATATAGGTTTGACGGCGCCGGCAGTGAGGGCTGGCGGCCAAAGGCGGAACGGCAGCGGCCTGGCCTTGGATCGGAAACGGAGACCTGCACATGAGCACGGATAGTGTGACGCACGTCGGCACGGTTGGCGGGGTAGACATCAATACCCTCGTGTCCAGCCTGATGCAGTCCGAGCAGGCCCCGCTGATCCAGTTGCAGAACGAGATCGTCACGGAGCAGGACAAACTGGGCCGGTGGACCGATGTCGAAGCGCGCCTGTCCACGCTGCAAGGCAAGACGACGCAGTTGACCACCGCGAGCGTCTGGGAACAGATGAGTGCCACGGTGACACAGACGACCAGCGTGCTGTCCGCGTCCGCCGAATCGACAGCCTCCGAAGCATCCTACGACATCGACGTCTCGTTCCTGGCCAAGTCGCACCGTATCGGCAGCGACGCCCAGGCCAGTGCGTCGGACGCACTGACGCTGACCGGCGATTTCACCGTGGGCGGCCAACTGATCACCGTAGTCAGTGGCGATTCCGTGCGGACTATTGCCGACAAGATCAACGCGGCCGCCTCGAGCATGACGGACGCCAATAAAGTCCGCGCCTCGGTGGTCGACACCACCCTGGTCCTGGACCGCGTCCAGACAGGCACGACGGCGATCTCGCTCAGTGACGGCACCAACGGCGTGCTGAAAACCCTGGGCGTGCTGGACGCGGGCGACGCGGTTAACCACGTGTTGCAGGAAGGGCACAACCTGGAAATGACCGTCAACGGGGTCAGCGTCAATCGCGCGACGAACACCGGTCTGACGGACGTCATCTCGGATGTAACTCTGAGTTTCAGTGCCACTGGAACCAGCAACTTGGCCGTGGCCCGGGACACGGCCTCCATCAAGACGCTGCTGCAGGACTTTATCTCGGCCTACAACTCGGCCATGACGAAGATCAAGAGCGAAGGCGTGGCGACCGTTTCCACCACGAATTCAGTGACCGCCGGACCGCTGGTGGGCGACTCGCTGCTCCGCGCGATCGGCGGGCGCAGCCGTGAGCTGGTCACCGGCACCGCGGCCACGGACCCGGACATTTCGGCCGATTTCGACACCCTGCGCAAGATCGGCATCACCACGTCCGGAGTCGACAACTCCCTGACGATTGACAGCGCCATCCTGGACGAGGCGCTCTTGAACCATTTCGATGCGGTGGAAGCCTTGATCCGCGACCCCGAAGCGGGGGTCATGAAACAGTTCGACACCTACCTCTCAGGGCTGCTGAAGCCGACGGAAGGGACGCTGGATCAGCGCCAGAGCGCCATCAACGAGAACATCAGCCGCCGCAACGACACGGTCGCGCGCATGGAGCGAAACCTGACCGTCTACCAGAACAGTCTGTACGAACAGTTCTCCTACGTGCAGAATGTCATCAGTGAGCTGGACCAACAGAGATCGTATCTCAGCGGTATCCTGTGAGGATACCTTTGCCGCGCCGGCTAAAATTCGGCCAGCGGGTGCCGATAGGGAAAAGAAAAGCACTCGCACACCAAGTCACGGGATACCGGGTCCAGACAACAAAAAAGCGCCGGCGGAAAGAGGCCGGGAAGGAGGTGCGGGCGGAAAGAGAGCAAGTACAATGTGAGTGACGAGAGTTGAGTTTGCGTTCAGCAGGCTGACAAGGAAGTCGGCCTCAAACAGAGTCCCAAAACACGGAGGTTAGTAACATGCCAACATCAGGAACTGTCAACAGCCCGACCGGTTTTTCAGCCTACACGGACTACAGCCTCGCAAGTCTGAACCTGAACAGTGTCATGCGCCGGTTGGCGCAGGGAACCAAGGGTGTCGTGGACGACGGCGCCGGGGTGGCCATCAGCGAGCGCATGCGCAGTCAGGCGACCAGCTCGAACATGGCCATGCACAACACGGAGAACGCCGTGTCGCTGCTGCAGACAGCGGACACGTGGATGCAGCAGATCAGCGACCACACGGCACGCCTGCACGAACTGGCCGTGAGCGCCGCCGACGGCACCAAGACGACCACGGACAAGGCGAACATCCAGACTGAATTTGCCGCTCTGCAGAACGAGATCCAGCGCATTACCGGCAGTGCCGCGAAGTTCAACGGCCAATCCCTGTTCGACACCACGTTTTCCGGCACCGGCGCCGCAGTCCAGGTGGGTGCGGATTCCGGCCAGACGATCAACATCGCGCTGGTCGACCTCGCCAGCACAGCGACGACGGCAGTGTCCACTGGGTTCAACTGGAGCGCACTGGCCGACAGTGCGGTGTCGGCCACTGGCGCAACGGTCGGCAATGTGATCGAGGGCCTCCAGGCCGTAGTCAACTTCATATCCCAGAAACGGGCCTCCCTCGGCGCGCAGCAGGGCCGGTTCGAGAAGACGCGCGGCGCCCTGGTCGCGTACGAGAATCAGATCCGCGGCGCGGAGAACAA
>MHBL01000117.1 GCA_001803235.1 Lentisphaerae bacterium RIFOXYA12_64_32 | reverse complement strand
AGCGGCTCGCTCCGGCACCTGCGGGAGCGAGCCGCTCCCGCCACTTTGCCAGAACGACCCGAACAAACAGTGAGTAACGCCCACACATGATCGGCCGGTCCGCCGGCCGGGACGTGCTGACGCATTACGAGCGGAACGGCTTTTCATCTTGCACTGTCGCAACGGCTGTGGTATAATCTTAATAGAGTCGGGCACCGAAGTGGTGTCCGTTCGACGGTTTTGGCCGCATTACACATGAAAGGGAGTCTTATGCACGCAAACCCGCCACGGCATGGGGGCAGAAGCTTTACTCTCATTGAATTGCTGGTCGTGATCGCCATCATCGCCATCCTTGCCAGCATGCTGCTGCCGGCACTGACCAACGCCAAGGCCCGTGCGAAGCAGGCCCAATGCCTGGCGAACCAGAAACAACTCGGGGTCGGCGTGGCCATGTACATCGACGAGAAGGACGGCTACGGCCCCGACGCAGGCTCGCAGAACCGCCTGTGGAACCCGCCCGGCGTCGAGGTCTGGGCCGGTTGCGGCGGGCAATTGTGCGGCTGGCTCAAGTACTACCGGTCCGATGCGGCCAACCCGAACTGGAAACGGAATTTCGCCGAGGAACTGGAACCGTACGTGGGGGACAAGAGCGTTTTCTACTGCGTCAACTATGCTGATCTTACAAAATGGCCCGCCATATCCTACTGGACGGCGACCGTGCGGAAGACCAAGACGAGTAGTTGGATCGTGCCGAAGCTCAGTGCCACGTACGGCCCTTCCGAGACGGGTATCGTTTTCGACGCCGTCAACATCGACACCGCGTACGGTACGTCTCCATGTTCTGCTGGCAGTATCGCCGCGCAGCAACCGCCGCACGCCACGAGTGGCAGCGCGGTCTTCCTGGACGGCCATGGGACCGTTTCCGCCTGGTACGACTGCATCCGCTCCAACAAGAACGGTGCCAACAGAGTCTTCATCTGGGACTGGTGATCCCCCCCGTCGGACGCCCTTCCCCGGCGGGCGCCTCACCGCGTGTTCCCCAAGCAGGACGCACCGTGGCCCAGGCTCGTAGTCCCGCCTTCAGGCGGTCCGGGATACGCGCGGCCACGGCGAACGGGGACCGCCTGAAGGCGGGACTACGAACGGCAGACGCCTCCCCGCCCCCCACGCGACTCACGCGGGATCGAACACGCGCACGTGGTCGACCACGAACACGTCCGGCAGAGCCGCGCCCTTGATCTCCGTGCCTTTCTGCATGCCGCCGGCCGCGCCGCGGATCTCGGTGGTCAGCAGGATGAACTCTGGACACTGCGGCACCGCGTCGGTGACGCGCCACGTCTGCTTGCCGTCGATGAGGAAGGTGAGTGCATCCGGGGTCCAGAGCACGCCGTAGTTGTGGAACGTGTCTTGCCAGTCCGCAATCTTGATGTCGCCGCTGCCGCGCGACTGGTGGTCGACGCCGTAGCCGCCCCAGTGGATATTGTGACTTATCCGACCGTCGCGGGTGAAGTTCTCCAGCACGTCGAGTTCGACGCCGCTGCGGGCAAAGTCCAGACTGCTGCCGATGACCGGGGACTGGATCCAGAACGCGCCCCACCAGCCCGGGAGCCGCGGCAGCTTGCAGCGCGCCTCCCAGTACCCGTAGCAGTGCGCGAAACGCGTCGGCTCAAGCTTGCCGATGGGCCAGGTCATGTCCTTGTTGAAGCACATCGGCTCACCGGGCCGGTCCATGAAATTGCCGCCCGTCTGAATGGCGCCACAGTAGTACTCGCCGTCACGCTCGAATGCGGTCAGTTCGAGTTGCCCCTTTCCATTCAGGCGTACACCCTCCGGCACCCATTGCCCGACACGACGGCCGAAACGGTGCAGGCGGTAGCCCCACTTGCTCTCGTCCAGCGTGTCGCCGTCAAACTCGTCGTGCCAAACCAGTTTCCACTTGCCTTCCGGAAGCGTCGATGTGTCCAAGTCCATAGTACGTGACTCCTTCAACACAACCCTCGATTGCAGGACGGAAAGGTAAGATAGTGACCTGCACGTGCAAGTCCACAGAGGGCAACGGCCCTGCCCTTGGTATCAGACCGCAGCATGAGCAGTGGCGCGGGACCTCTGGGACCGCAGCAGGGTGCCTCGGGTCCGTCTCGGACCGAGTCCCTCGGCCGGAGATCCGCCTTCGCCCGGGAGGCTTCGGCGGACAGGCCCGGCCCGAGCACCCCGCTTCGGCGCGAGACGCGCCGAGCCACCGCGCGGCAAGGTCCGCCGCACGGCTATGCCGGACGCGGCCCGCCGAATCGCGCCTCCCGCACCTCGACCGCCATATCGCAGCAGTCGGTGAGGATGCCCTGGTAGCCCAGATCCCAGACGGCAGCAACGTCCTCCGGCGTGTTCGCGAAGAAAACGCTCGCGCGCAGGCCGAGTTCGACAATCTCGTCACGCAGGGCCGGCGTGAGAATTCGGCGCCAGGGCTGGAGGTACCGGGCGCCGGCCTCAACATGCCGCCGTGGGTTGTCTCGCTCCTTGCCGATGCAGAGCTGAATGCCGCTGTCCAGCTTACTCACGAACGCGGCCGTCGCGAAGTCCGCAACCATCAGGAACACCGACGCGTGCAACCCCGACTGGTGGACTATGTCGCAGACGCGGCGCAGGACGGCATCGGAACTGACGTACACCTGGATGTTCATGCACGTCTTGCCGCCCAGCGACTCAAGCACCTGTTCAAAACTCGGGATGCGCGTGCCGGGTTCCGCCGGGGCCGTGAGGCGCCGCCCTGCGTTGTGAGTGCCGCTCCAGTAGCTGGCCTCCAGCGTCCGCACCGCCGCCCACGTGTGCTCTCGGAGCGGACCGGTGCCGTCGGTAGTGCGATCCAGGTTGGAATCGTGCAGGATGACCGGCACACCATCCTGCGTGTCGCGCACATCGAACTCCACAATATCCGCACCCGCTTCGATCGCCGCCAAGAACGCTGGCAGCGTGTTCTCCGGGCGCTTGCAGGACAGACCGCGATGGGCGGTGATGACCTTCCGCGCCGGGGAGGAGAAGACCATGTCCAAAGTCGGCGTCATAGGCCTCCGGAAATCACACTGCGACGGACGCTACCGCAACGGCGGCTGCCGCACCACGAGCTCGCGGATCGGGATCTCGCCGTCGCCGTTGGCGATGATCTCGAGCGTATGCGGACCGTTCGACAGGCCCTTGACCAAAGTGACCGGGATTGCGAGCTCTGGGTCAGTGTTGGCGGCCGGGCGCCAGGGATCAACGAACAGCGGCAGCACTTGCCAGGTGACCTTGTAGCCATCCGGCAGCGCGTCCTTCTTGCGGTAGGTGCAGGGCCAGATGATGTTGAAATCGCTCTTCGCCAGCTTGATGCGGCCGGACGTGGAGACAAAGTCGGCGGCCTGCGTCCCCTCCCCGTCCGGACCGGTCACGGCCCCTTCGAGCCGGAACGACAACAGGTTCTTCGCGATGTCGACATTGAACGGGGTCAGGGTCCACGTCTCGATTTGCGGCAGAATACCCTCGCCCAGGATTACACGTCGCACGGCAGGCATCCAGATGTAGGGGCCCTCAGTGGGAAGGCTGCAGTAGTACAACTCCGGGAACTCGGCCGGGGCCTTGCCGTCGACGAGGATCCGGGCGGAACCGGCGCCGGCGCACGGCAGCGGGATGACGTCCACGCGGTTGCCGGTGAAGGTCAGCTTGAGCGTGGCCCCTTTCTCCGACGTGCGCAGTCCGCTCGGTTCCTTCTGCCACGCGCCGGTTGCCTGGACAGCGGAGTCCGCAACGCTCACCGTCCGCACCGTGTCGGGATAGGTCTCGGGATTGCCGGGGTGGTGGCGGAAGTTGCGCAGCACGAGGTTCGCCAGCAGCGTGTGCCCGGCCGTGTTGTGGTGGACATTGCCGTGCACCGTGTCGCCCATGACTTCGTTGATGCCCATGTCGTGCGCCTGAAAGTACGGGCCCCAGTCGCGGAACACGGGCGCCAACTCCAGGTTGTACTTCTCCGCAAGCACGTACCAATCAGCCACGGACTTGGCGAGGCTCTGCAGTGTCTCCTCCAGCTTTACCGGGCCGCCGACCCAGTTGAAGTGGTGCGTGTGGACCAGGATGTCGGAGGTGTTGCGCTTGCGCACGTTCGCGAAAATCGTGTCCAGGCTCTGCGCCTCGCCGTAGACGTGGAAAATGAGCAGGTCGGCATCGCGCGGATAGAGGTCATGCTCGCCGGTGCGAACCAGCGCCGACGCACCAAAGCCGCCGATCGCCTTGTTCTCGAACTCGATGACCGCCCAGGGGAAGCGACTGCGCAGCACGTTGACCATCTCCTGACTGTGCATGCCCTGCGTGATGGACTGACCGTAGAAGAAGATACGCACGCGGTTGCGTTTCTCCGGCGTACTGGTCGCCAGCAGGTTCATGGTGTGCTGAATGCGCTTGCCGAACCCCGCCTCGTCCGCGGCCGGCGGCAGCGGCGGAATGCGCTCGCGCTCGAAGTCCTGCCAGAACGCTGGCGCTCGGCCCCAGAGCGGCGACGTGTCGCTGGCCGTCAGGTAATCGTAGAGCACGCGTGCGTCCCAGGCCTGCTTGCCGAAGACGACGCAGACGCTCTTGCGGATACCGCCCGTGCCCATGTTCCCGCGCAGACGAACCGCGACGTCGACTGGACCGGCAGCGATCCCGGCCTTCTTCAGGTCCACGAGGAACGGCTCGCGCCAGAGCAGTCCCGGCGGCGTGCCCGTGGCCTTGGCGGTGTGCTCGCCCACCTTGTTGCCGCTGACGTAGACCTCGCCTTCCTCGTCCACGCAAAGGAACAGCAACGCGCAGAACGGCTGCGCGAGTTCATCGGCGCTCACGGTCAGCGTCTGCCGGCACCAGGCCCAGCCGGACCGTGCGCTGAACGCGTTCATCGGCGCCGCACCGCGGTTCACTGCCGCAGTCTCCCAGTCGTCGGTCTTCAGCCCGGGCGCGTGCCAGCCCTGCTTCAGGCCATCGTTGTCGGGATCGAATCGCAGCTTCCAGTTCCGGTCCAGTTCGCGCCATTTCAGGTCGCCGGCCTTCGCGGCGTCGAACAGCGGCTGCGTTGCAGCCCGGCGCTCGAGCATCTCGGGCGTGTCCGGCACGACGCGGGGCAGGACCAGCAACCCGGACGAGTCGAGGTCGGCAATGCCCTGTTCCGGCGTCCACCAGCAGGTCCACGTGTCGTCGCAGGTGCGGCGGACGTTCATATTGAACCGGACCTGACGGAACGACTCGGGCTTGATGCCGAGCGCGGCCACCGGGATGCCAATCTCCGCGAGCCAGCGGCCCTTGTCGCTCTTCGCGCCGTAGGCCACGGCCTTCTGCAACGCCGCGACCTGTTCCGGTGGCGTACCGTACGCGTCGGGACAGGCGACCGTGCCGTCCGGGAACACGTGGATGAGGAAGACCGGCGCATCCGCGCTGCCGGGTTCGCGGAATGCGAGTTCCAGGCCGTCACTGCTGCCCCACTTGGGCTCGGCCTTCAGCGGCTTCTCTGGGTCCACGTCGATCGTCACCAACATCAGCAGGCGCTCGCCATCGAACCCGAGGCGCGCGGTACACGGAAGTTTGGACGGCGCCTTGTAGATCTCGTTCACGCACTCGAACGGTACCTTGGCGGTCTTGGGCCACTCCTTCTCGTCGGCGACACCGTCGGCCTTGAACGCCGTGCCGTCGAGTTTCTCCAGGATGTACCGGGGCTTGAGTTCGGGCCGTGGGGTCCGGGGCTGGACCACCGGTACGGGCGTGCCCTGCGGCGCAGCGCCCGGGGCCTGGGCCGCATACGCAGCCGTACTCAGCGCCACCGACGTTAAGGCGAGCAGTCGCAACATCGAAGTCATGCGTGCGATCTCCTTCGACTAGCCTGACCTGCTTGAAGAGACAAGTTGCACGGGCAAGTCCAGCCTCGGGTGGACAGGCATCACGGCCCCGCTCGTAGTGGTGTCGCAGTCCCGGCGGTGGTCCGCCGGGCACCGTCGAAGAAGACGTTCCGCCCGAGATACACAACATCGTTGATCGTGTTGTAGGCGCCGATCGGTACGTCCGGATGCTGCATGTTCCACGGCTTCTTCTCGCCGTAGGTGACGATCTTGCCCTCAACACGGCAGACTTTCAAGCAGATCGTTTCGATGCCGTTCAGCGCCCAGACCGTCTCGGTCTCCGGATAGGCGTCCGAGTTGATCGCCGCCTTGGGCGCGAAGCCGAAAACGCGTTTGAAGCGTTCAACGCCCGCAGCCACCCACGCGAACTGCTCACGCACGTCCATCCCGTCGTATTCGGGCAGATGCCAATCCTGGCTGTAGCATTTGATGTCGAAGAGCTTGCGGGCAATCTCGCCCTTTTCGCTGTCCTCGCGCAGAAGCTTCAGCCACGGCTTAGGCCCGGTGTGATGCAACCCGGCGAGGAACTCGGGCGTCTCGAGCGTGGGATGATGATCCTGTCCGAAGAACGATCCCATGATGGCCAGGCGCCGCCGGTCATCCTCGGGCCCGATCACGTACTCGCACGCGCCCCAATCGTCACTCTCGAAGACGGCCGCCGGGTGCGCCTTCCAATCGATCTCGAACTTGCGCGTGCGAGTGCTGTAGCAAGAACACTGCCTGTCCATGTGTTCGCGTCTCCGCTCTCTGCCGCCGGCAAGTCCTGGCTTCCGTTTGCCACCTGCCCTGGGTGTCCTGTTGCCTCGAGATCATCGGGGCCATCGATGTCATCGGGATTATCGAGGGAATCGAGAGAATCGACGGAATCGAGACGATCGAGGGAGTCGTTCTTCGGCCCTTTGTCAATGTCCCAGGCCCTGTCCCGCGCCGGGCCCGTTCGGGTCAGCACGGGTCACTGTCCCATGGCGGGCAGTACCGCGCGGGCCTGGAAACTCACGGTGACCTTCTGGCCTTTCTTCACGCTCACGGACTGGACAACCCGATGATCGTGCGAGGTCTTGGCCACGTGCGAGCCGGACGCAGCCGCGCCGGCCGGCAGCGCCAGAACACCCGCATCGCCTTTCGCCACGACCGTGAACCTCTGATCCAGCACGCAGTTCCAGCCGGGAGTCTTGCCATCGCTGCCGATCGCTTCGAAATCGCCGTTCACCAGTTCCGCGCCGTCGACGCGGAAGTCATCATAGTACGTCCACACCGGTGGAGTTCCAGTCGGGGTCTGGGTTCCCATCAGCTCGAAATTGACGACCGCGTCCTCCTGCGGCGTGAACTCGAACCGGCACGGCGTCCAGCGGTCGCCGCGCGCCGCGCCGAATGCACAGACCAGGCGATTCCACTTCTGCGCCCACTCCGGGGCCTCGGCCCCAGTTCCGGGCACCATGACGGGAGTCGTGGCCTTTCGGTCGCCCTGGATGTCGATGCGGATGCATGGAACGGGGAACCCGGGCGCAAACGGCACGCTCCCGAACTGCTCCAGGCACAGCGCATAGGCACCCGCCAGCTCCCATGAATCGCGCGCCATGCGTTGCCGCCAGCCGGCGCGGAATTTCCCGACTGCGTTCGCCACCGTGAGGTGCGCCAGGATCGGCCAGTTCGTCGCCTTCGGGTCAGTCCCCGGCGCTGCGAACGGGATTCGCCACTCGGCAGACCACTCGCCCTTGCCCAGTCGTGTCGCGGCATACTCGACACCCTTGCCCGCAGCCGCCGCCTCATCCTCCGACGCCCCGCCATCGACGACACTCTCGAAATGGCCATCGGCATAGCCGCGCAGCACGGTCGCCGTCACCCCAGCGGGAGCTTCCGGGTCGCGTGCCACGGCCAGGGCGACCTCGACCGCGTCGTCGCGGTCCCACTGGTGCCCGCGCGTCGCCTCCTTCTTGGGATCGAGCGTGCTGCTGACGCCGATGCAGATGCCGTCGCCGTCGGTCCTGATCCAGGCGCGGCTGGCAAACGGGACCTCTTTGCCATCGGCACCCCATTTCAGCTCCGCCACCGGCCCCGGCGGAGTGTCCGGCGCGCTGACCGGCGCCCACTCGCCGGGCGTCAGCACGCCGTCGATCCGGATCGCGCCCGGTGCAGCGGCAACTGGGAACAGGATGGGACACTTCGCCGCTTGCCGCGCCTCGGCTGACATGATGGGCGGCATCGGCGTCACGCCAGGCCCGAATTTGACCGCGGGCGACGCGCGGCGCGGATCGTCATAGAGCCCCATTTTCGCGAACTCGAGCGGCTCGAACCCGGGCAGCTTCTGGAAGACCGGTGCATCCGGTCGCAGGCGCAGGTCGAGCGTTGCGGCGTCCACGAAGCCGGGATCACTGTCGAAATCCACATTGTTCTCGATGGTACACGTGTCCTTGATGGTATCGCGGTCCGCGACCTGCAGGGGACCGCTGCCGGCGGCGATGTTGTTGCGGAGAGTACACCCGTGCGCGCTGTGGGCCAGGATGGGATCCTGGTCCATCGGCGCCAGTAGCGTGGGATACCGCGTCCGCCAGAGCTCGCTCTTGAACAGGTCCATTTTCGCCAGAAGCTTCTTGAACTGGATGCTGTCGCGGCCCTTCTTCACGTCCGGCGCACAGAAACTGTTGATCCCGCGGGTGGACAGGCTGAAGCCGATCCGGCAGTTCACTGCCAAGTTGTTGGTGATGACGTGATCCCGGCAACTGACGACAATCCCGGACCCCTCGCACGAAGACAGGATGTTCCCCTGGATAGTCGTGCCGGTGGTCTGGTCGTCCATGTAGATGCCCCGGGTCGCGTTCTCCCCAGCCACGGGCTCGCCCAGCGTATGAACCAGATTGTGGCGGATCACGGTCCCGCGTTGGCTCCAGTCGTAGTGGCAAGCGTAGATCGCGCCGGCATCGTTCGTATGCAGGCAGACGTCGTGGAGGATGTTGTACTCGACCAGGTGGTCATTGCCGTTGAAGTAGATCGCCTGGTGCTGGGCCTGATAGATCAGGTTATGGCGGATCGCGTTGCCCACGCCGTAGACCGCCGCCCCCGGACGATAGGTCCCGACAATCCGGCCAAAATGGTGGATGTGGTTGTTCTCGATCAGGTGCTTGCCCGGTGTGAGCGTTTCGTAGACGCCGCCGCGCGCAACGGCCCCGCCCTCGCCGAGATCGTACATGTCACAACCGACCACCGTCCCGTTCGTGCCCCCGTCAATGTCGATCGCCGTACTGCCGAGGTGACGCAGCGTGCAGGCCGCCACGGTGATGGTGGAGCAGTTCTTGAACGTCAAAGCCTTCTCGCGGCAACCCTCGAAGACCAGGCCGTCGATGGTCGTATATGCGATCCCGTCAGCCGTCACCAGACGCTCGCGCGCCGCGACCGTGACCGGAGCAGTGCGCAGGTCAGCGGCAGGCCACAGGTAAAGGCGCCGCGCCTGTCGGTCCACCGCCCACTCGCCCGGCTGGTCGATCTCGCTGATCGCGTTGAGCGCGTAGAAGCCCTGCCCCTTCTTGAAGCCGAAGGCGTGGCTCTTCGGCTCCTCCAGCGCGATGGTCTTCTCCTGAGGGTCAATCGACTTCAGGCGCATCTTCTGGTCGGCCCAGGAGTGGAACCACAGACCGTCGAACCACAACTCCGGCTCGCCGACCCAACGGCCAAGTCGTGCGTCTTCGAAGCGGAAAACGCCGTCAATAAAGGTGGTCCCCGCATGGCCCCGTGCCTCGCTTGCGCCCAGACACTCGCCCATCTTCACATAGCCACTGTTGGGCCAACGCGCGATCTGGAGGCGCTCGCCATTCTGGAAGAGTGCGACCGGGTAGTCCGGCTTGCCGCGGTAACCGCAGCCGCCGTTCGCAAACCCGGGGATGGTTCCGAACAGGTCTGCCGGCAGTTCGGTCCAGACCACATTGCCCTTGGCCTTGTCGTCGAGGCGGTTCTGGATTCCGGGCTCCGACACCGGCTGCCAATCCCGGATGACCACGCCGCCGCTGAGAATCGCCGTACCGCGCTCATGCGCCCGGTAAACAACAGGTACGGCCTCGGTCCCTGAATCCTGCGCCGTCAGTTCGAACGGAGTGACAAGCTCGTACAGCCCCGGCATCAGTTCCACGACCACGCCATCCGGCAGCGCCCCGGCTTGCCGCAGCGTGCGAATCTCGTCGCGGGCCCGAACCAGCGTCTGGAACGGCCCATCGCTCCGCCGGAACAGCCCCCGGTGTGCACTCGTGCCCGACCAGGCATCGTTCCCGTCCGAGGAAACGTACAATGTCGCCGGAGCGGCGTGCGCCCAGGCCGCAAGCATGCAGGACCCCACAACAAAGGTTGCCAGGTGCCGAACGTATGAACTCATGTGCTGCGACTCCTCACCTTGACGCTTCACAGACAGGCGGGGCCCACGGACAGTGCGCGCCCCCAATATACGAGTGCGGTGACGTTGAGCAATACCTCGCGCGCAGGACCGGTGGGACTGACGCCGCCCTCCAATGCCACTATGGTTCCCGCGTCCTGATTGTGGAGACCGAACGTTTCAAGGGAGACTCCGTGTGTTGCGCCTTCGTCTGAGTACCGCCTTCAGGCGGAAGTGGCAGCGAGCTTCAGCGAGCGGTCGGCGCACGGCTCGCTGAAGCTCGCCGGGGCTTCCGGCTGAAGCCGGGACTCAGGCAAAATGCACGCAGACGGCGCCCGCCCCTACGGAACTGACTTATGCTGCGCGCAACATAAACTGACATGCGCCCGTCCGCCTTCAGCGGACTTGCCACCGCGCTCCACATGCCGGCGTTCCCACGCAGTCCAAGGCCGCCTTGGTCGTGCGTCTGGCCTTGCCCCAGGGTGCGGCGCATAGCGCCCAGCGGCGACACCGACAACCCGAGCATTCCCGACCGGCCAGGTCAGAACGGCTCTTCGAGCGACGGACGGTTCTTGTACCGTTGCATACCGAGTGTCAAATCCGCGCGGCAACCCGGCTCGACGCGCAGTTCGAACCATTTGTCGTCGATGGCGTGGGTTTCGCCCTGCAGGCACAGCGTGGTGAACTGGTGCTCGCCGTACGCACCGGCCTGCACGATCAGACGGCGGCTTTGCGTGGGGTGCAGGTTGCACACGCTCAGGTCGATGCCATCCTGCGCGACGCGGCTGACCAGCGCGGCCACGTCCGCGGGCAGTCCGGGACGCTTTTCCTCCGCATCGAAGTAGCGCACGGACACATTCAGCAACCCGCCGTTGTAGATGGGCATCACGCCGCCCATGGTCAGTTGTACCAACGCCTCGGTCGTGACCGGGTTGCGGTAGAGCAGGAACGTCTGGTAGTAGGAGTGCACGGTGGACTCGCTCCACTGCAGTCCATACTTGTCGTGGAGTTCGCGGGTGATGGCGCGCAGTCCGGCCCACTCCTCCTCGCTGTCCGGCGCATAGCCCAGCCCGGCCTTCGAGCCCTCGAGCTCGCCGCGCAGGATCTTCATCTGCGTGTATACCTGGTTCATGCTGTGGCGCAGCACGTCCGTCGGGTAGTCAGGATAGCCGCCGCTCAGGTAGTGCAGATACGCGCTGTCCTGCCCGCCCTTGTACTTCGCCTTGACAGCCGAGGCCGTGACCCGCTCCCACGCCTCGCGCCGCGACAGACGCTGGGTCAGCGCCACGTCCTCCGGGCTGAAGCTGTCGGCGTACAGGTGCGCCAGATGCGCCGTGTTGGCCGTCGCAAACTCGTACCAGCCGTCCACCTGCCGCTTGCGCGTGAAGCCGGCGCGATCCGTCACGCGGTCGGGCCGGGTCATCGGCTCGCCGTTATAGCCGCCGTATTCCAGCACCGCGCCTTCGTCGGTATGCTTCTGCGGCAGTAGCACGGTGCCGTCCTCGCGCGTCACGGCGTAGCGCGACAGCAGGGCGAACTGCTCGCGTACCCAGTCCAGGCGTCCCGCGGCGCCCGTCAGCAGGCGTTCGTTCTCGCCGGCAATGATCATCGCGTCGGCCACGAAGTAGAACCCGTGCGGATGCACCCAGCCGTAGTGGCCGCCGTACCAGTGTCCCTCCATGGTCTCGCCCACGATCCCGTTCGGGCCCGCGTTGTCCGGCATGATGCCGTGGTTGCCGGCGTAGCGCACTCGCCAGCCGTCGACATAGTCCAGGACCCACTGCCGGTAGCGCGCCTCACCGGTGTACAGGTAGGCATTGAGCACCATGGATGTCGCCATCAGGTTGGTAACCGTTTCGGCGCGCGCCATGCGGCGGCCGTACGCCTCACCGTAGCGCCGGGCGTTGTCCGGGTCGGCCAGGTCCAGGAGCGTGGTCACGCCGGGCACGTCGTAGAACGCGAGTCCGTAGGAGTTCATCCAGTTCTGGTGGGTGATCGGGCGTTTGAACTTCTCGTATGCGGGGCCGTTGGTGCCGAAGTACGAACTCTTGAATACCCGATGTACGGGGTCGTAGTTGGCCTCGAACCCGGCGGGGTTCTCGCCGATCAGACTCTCCACAGCCTTGAGTGTCCGGGCACGGTTTGTCTCATTCTTCGGGTTGGCCAGGTTCAGGTAGTAGAAGAACATCGCGGCTTCGCCCTGGTGCATCCAGTCCAGGTCGGGATACCACTCGTCGACCAGCATCGTGTCGCGGCCAAGCGCCGCCGCACGCGCAGCGTCGATGCCCAGGTTCACCGTCTTCCGGCAGCGGGAGAACTGCCGCACCAGCGCGTCGTACTGCCGCTGCGCCAGCGTCAGAAAACGCCGGTCCCCGCCCAGCACGTAGAACAGCGGCCAACTCGAGAAGCCTTCGAACGCGTTGTCGACGTTGCCGTACGCATACGTCTGGAAATCGGAGACCGACTGTGGCCAGATGATCTCGCCGTCCGGGGTGAGGTACTTGTCCAGCAGGATGTCCACGGACTGGTTCAGAAGCGTGATGAGTCCGCGCTCGAGCACGGCCCAGTCCGGCATCGTGACGCTCGGTTCCTGCGCAACAATGGTTTTCATGGTTCGCATCGCCTCCTGGCCAAACGCATCCATCGGAGCGGTGTCTAGTGTTCGGGTCTCAGTGTTCAGGCTAAGGATAGCCGGCAGACAGAACGGACGAAACGGACCCAACGGACAAAACGGACGGCTTCCGCTCTGCCTCTGCCCCCTCGACACCCAACACTCGACACCCGCGCGAGGGATGAGGGATGAAAGCTGAAAGCTGAGGAAAGACCAGCCCCGCGACACCCGACACCCGACACTCACACCGCGGGTTGCTCACACGACTTCCACCAGCATCTCCACCTCGACAGGGATGTTGCCGGGCAGGCTCCCGGCGCCAATCGCGGACCGCGCATGCGCGCCGACGTCCGGACCGAACACCTCAAGCATCAGGCCCGAGTAGCCGTTCATGACCGCCGGTTGCTTGGCAAACTCCGGCGTGCAGTTAACAAACCCCAGCACCTTGACGATGCGCCGGACGTGGTTGAGGTCGCCGAGGCAGGCATGCATCTGTGCCAGCATGGTCATGCCCACGCTCCGGGCCGCAGCCACGCCGTAGTCAAGGTCGACGTCCTTTCCCACCTTGCCCAGGTACAGGAACTTGCCGTCCCGCATTTCCGGGCCCATGCCGGAGAAGTACACAAGTTTGTCGCCAAAGGGACGGCCGGGCACGAACATGCCCACCGGCGGCGTCAGGGAGGGAAGAGTCAGTTTGAGTTCCGCGAGTTTCTTGTACACGTCCATAACGTTCACCGCCTTTCTCTTGTGGGTCGCTCGCCGAATCCACTGACTGGTACTGACTGATAAGGAATCGCGTTCCCGGGACACGACGGGAAAGATAGCGCCAAGGCGGGGAACTGCCAGACAAGGGAGGATCCCGCCAGGTGATGCGTCAGCGTCCCCCGGGCGGCAGACGGCCCGGTCATGTTTGGATGTTACTCGCGTCCGTCCGCGCCGCCACGGTCCTTGCGGCCGTGGGGCGACGATTGGGAAGGGGGGGCGCTGACGCATCACTCCCGCCAGGGCTGTTTCCTTTTTCGACCTGTGCAATAAGCGGAGCGAGGCCGGGTAGGTTGCGGTGCCAGCCCAGGCCGGCCCCGCCTGACAGACAGTACCGCGGGCGGCCATCCGCCCGCCATCCGAGCCTTGTGCTGCGTGCGCACCGAGAAGCGGGCGGGGGGCCGCCCGCGGTACTGTCGGAAGGTGACGGGTCCTGGTCCGCTTATTGCACAGGTCGCCTTTTTTTGGCATGAGGGTGTTCGGCCCGTGGCTCGGACCGTCCTCGGGCCGAAGAAGAGTGCGGCGGACGGCCCCCGGCCGCCGCGGCGCGCCGGCGCGGCGTCGGTACCACGGGAACACGTTCTCAGTCTTTGAGGCTCAGCCAGCCGGCATTCCAGACTTTCCAGTTGGCGCCCTCGGCGCCGACCCACACGGCCCAATTGTCACCCTGCGTTTGGGGCTTGTGCACCCCGACGTTGAAGCAGCAGCCTTTGGCCTCTTTCGGATCCAGACACAGAGCGGCGAGAGGAACCCGCCACTCGGCAGTCCAGCAACCGGGCGCGCTGGCGGCCGCATACTGGACGGCGCCGCGCAGGCCGTCGGCGCGAGGCTTCGGCAGTCCGGCAATCGTGTAGCTCTCGAATGCCCCCGTACAGTCGCCAATCAGGTAGAAGATGGGTCCGTGCCCCTTGTCCGCGGGCCACCAGTCGCCGCCCTCGCCCTCGAAGATGACCTCTGCTATGTCCGCATCCCCCCACCAGGACGGCGAATTGCCTTTCGGCTTGGCGGACTGCCCGGGCTCCAGTTCATGGCTCAGCGCGATGTAGAGGTTTTCCGCGTCACGCCGCAGCCACATCATGCTGGGCCGCGCCTTGGTCTGACCGTTCTCCGGATTGCGGGTGAGGGCATAGCCCTTGGCCGGATCCAGACCGTCCCATTCGGCGGGATCGAGCTTGCCGTCGATGGCGATCTCCGTCGTTCGCGGCGACGCCCGGCACACGGGCATCTTGTCAATGGGCTTGCGCTCGGCCTTGTCGATCTTCGAACTGTCGCGATAGAAAGTCTCGTAGTTCCCGCTCGGGTGATGGACTGGCCACGAGGCGCGCAGTTCGTCGTTGTACAGCCCCATCGCCTTGAACGGCAGCGGCTCGAACAGGCAGGTGGCAAGCACGGGCGCGTCGGGCTTCAATTCGAAATCGCCACCATCGGCATCCCGGAAGCCCGGATCGCCCTTCTCCCAGTTCCGTTCGATGCGGGCGTAGCGCATCGTGGTGGCGTTGCCGTAAATGAACTTTCCGCAATCCATTCCGATGTTCCGGGCCGCCACGTTCCCGCGGACGATCAGCGTCAGGTCCTCAGTCTGTGGCTTGATGGTGGTCAGGCGCGGATAGCGGACGCTCCACGGCGGCTCGGTGACCTTCATCTTGGCCATGTACGCGTCGATGCCCTTGTACGCTTTCGCGTAGACCCAGGACCGATCCTCCATGTTGATGCCGGAACGACAACGGTGAAACACGTTGTTCTCGACGATGTCATCGCTGCCTCCGAAGAAGACCGCGCCGGCATCCACGTCGATACGGGAGAAGACATTGCCGTAGACCGTGACGCCGCCGTTGACATTGTCGATGTACACCCCCATGTGACAGACGCAATGGTACTTGCCGAGGGTTTCGTTGTGCGGCTGGTGATGCCAGTAGTTGTAGCGCACGACATTCCCGCGCTCGGCCAGCGCCGCCACGTCGCCGTACATGTACCACATCCCGGCGTCACCCGCCTCGTGCGTGACGTCGTGGATCTCGTTGTACTCGGTCACGTGATCGTTACCGCAGAGCAGGAACGCCTGGTGCGGCGCGTCGTGGATCAGGTTGTTCGACATCCGCACCCCTACGCCCTTCACGCCGATGCCCGGCTGGTAGGCGCCGCGATTCCAGTTCGCGAAGTGGTGGATGTGGCAGTTCTCGACCACGTGTTCGGAGGACCGCAGTGTGGGCAGATCGCCGCCCGTCAGGGTCACCCCCGCGTTGCCCAGGTACGCCAGATCACAGCCGACCAGCGCATGCCCGCGCCCGCCAGCGATGTCCGCACCCTTGCAGCCCATGTCACGGACGGTGCAACCGGCCAGCAGCACGTTCTCGCCGTCCTTGACCACCACGCCATGCTGGCGCCCGGCTTCGATGGTGAGACCGTGCAGGACCACGTTCGAGACCGCGTCGACCGCGATGACCGGTACCTCAAGCATGGACACCAGGACCTCGGCGCGCTCGACGGCCGACGGCGGCCAGAAGTACACAACGCCCGTGCCCCGGTCCAGGTACCACTCGCCGGGACTGTCCAGTTCGCAAAGCAGGTTGATCCCCTGGTAGCCAGAGCCCTTGACGACGTTCGGTTGGTCCTTCGAGCCGGGAGCGAGGTTCCAGTCTATCTGGATCTGGTTCTTCTCCGGATCGACGCGAAGGATCTTGCGGTACGAGGAGAAGAAGGCGTACTGCCAGTAACCGAACAGCCAGGGATCGGACTCATTCGCCCAGGCGTCCTGTCGCGGATTCGAGTAGTAGAAGATGTCGGAGTTCTTGACAAGAACCCGCCCTTCCTGGCGGACTGCGTCCTGGTCGTTGACCTCGACGAGGGCGAAACGCTCGCTCATCTTGGGCGTGTCGTTCGGCCAGCGCGCCAGCGACATGGGTACACCGTCGAAGAACAGCTCCAGGTGCGCCGGAACATCCACGCCCGCCAGCTTCCCGAAGTAGTCCTGGCCGCGTGGGGTCAATGCACCGAAATCGGTGATGCCGGCAGCGCGGAGGTCCACCTGCAAGACGTGACTGCGCACCGCTTCCGGAATGCGCTGCGCGGCCGGACTGTCGATCACGGGCACGAAGTTCGTGATGGCCTGTCCCGCCCGCAGAATCGGTTTCTCGCCAGGTGCGGCGCGGTAGACCACGGGTGCATCCGCCGTTCCGGAGTCCTCGGTCACCAGCGTAAAGCTCTTCTCCAGGCGGGGATATACCCCGCCCTTGAGAACGATGGCGACACCACCCGCGGGAAGAGGCTCGGTCTTGCGGCGCGCACGCAGCGCATCCCGGGCGCGTTCGAGGGTGCGGAAGGGGCGCGCCGCCGTGCCGGGGTTCCCATCATCGCCGTCCGGGGAAGCGTAGAACCAGGGCGTGGCGTGGTCGATACGATCGATGCGCCGCTGTCGCTCACTGCGGAACGGCTCGCCGTCCTTGAGTGTTTCGATGTCTCGCAAACGGGCCAGCGCTTCGACGCGGAACGCCTCGTGCTTCGCCACGAAGAGATCCCGCGTCTTCTCGTATTCGCGGCGGGCCGTGGTGTAGTCCTTCCGATCCCGCGGCATGTCGCCCTGAGCGAGCATGGCGCGAGCCCGATGTTGCAGCATCGAGGTATCGTCTTCGGCCAACTGGCGGAACGCCTTCTCCGCCTCGTCGGTTGTGCCGCTCCGCAGAAAGCTTTCAGCCACGCACAGGCGAGCGTAAGAGCGCACGTCCCGGAACGCGGGTGAGTTTTCGCAGCCCGTGAGCGTCAGCAGAGGCTCGAACCGCTCGCGATAGCGCCGTTCCTGCACGCCGCGGAACAGTACCCCGTCGGGGGGAGGCGGAAGCTGCTGCAGGAACTCGGTCAACCGCCGCGCCAGCACCGCGTCCGGATTGCCCAGTCCCTCGAACGCTTCACCGGGAAGGGCTGTACTGAAGAACCCGAGGTCAGCGATCTCGAAATCGAGCACCCCCGTCCCCTCGTCGCACTCGCCAATCCGGAAGACCTTGAGCGTCGTGGCGGGATTGTAGCTCATCGACGTCGTCGTTTCCGCCCGCGCCACACCGTCGATCCACAGCGCCAGGTTCTTGAGGTCCCAGGTCACGGCCACGTGGTGCCACTCGCCAGGCGTCAGAAATCCGGAACTGCTGATGCCCGTGCTGCCCTCCGGGCGCCCGAGCGCGAAGCTGATCCCCGAATCATGGGGCGAAACCAGCAGGCGCCACCCGTTGTAGTAGCCGCTGCCGCACGCCATCACGCCGCCGCCGGTGCGCTTGTAGCCGCCCCGGTCCACTTCTTCCAGTTTGTTGACCTTGAGCCAGCAGCAGAGTGTGAACCCAGTCGCGGGGATGTCCAGCACCGGTCCCTTCAACTTTCCATGGAAAATCCGCGTGGCGCGCTGCCCGGCAAAACTCCCCGCGGTCTCGCTCAGCGCGTCCTTCTCCGGGGCCGGCTCAAAGGTCAACCCCTCCGGCACCGCGCCAAAACGGTAGCCGGCGAGACAGTCACTCCGAGCACTCAGACGCGCTTGCAGCTCGGCCTGCGATGTCTGCAACCCGGCCAGGTCGACCGCCGCCAACAGGGCTGCCCCACACGTCAACCCCACCAACGCCGCCCCGAACACACGCTGAACGCTCGTCATGGTCGCCCCTCCTTGGCTCTCTTATCCCGCCTCGCAATCGTGTCTCGATAACGCAGGGCTCTGCCGCGTGCGTACTCGCACGTCGGCAGAAGCACCCTCGTTCCCGCGCTGTCTCGTTGCGCCCGAAACGACCCGAATCGGTATTGAATCGCCCCCGGGCTGGCAACCGTTTACCACCGGTCGACACGAGAACCCAGGGTGACGCTGCGGCCGAGGGCCTCGGGCCGGGACGGCCCCGAGCACTCTACCGCGGTCCCGGAGGTCGCGCGCCACTGCCGCTCTACGCACTTTCCGCCGTGGGAACCCCTTGGCCCCAGACATCGTCGGTTCACGCCCCACAGCGTCACCTGCCCTCCGCCAAGCACTCGAGCATCGATGGATCCAGCGTACAGGCATCCGCCGCCAGGCATTCCTTCAACTGCGCCATCGAACTGCAACCGACAATGGGAACGGTGAAGAAGTCCTTCTTCTGATGGCAAATGTAGGCCAGGGTCAAGACCGTGACAGGGTCTCCCGTTTGCGCCGAAAGCTTCTTCAGGCGTTCGAACGTTTCAAGATTCTGGCTGTTCAGATAGGTCTTCCGCAACCCCTCGTTCAGTCCCTCCGCACCGAGCTTTTCCAGCTTGGCGAACAGGCCGCGCGCCTGCGGCGAATAGGCGCAGACGTTCATCCCGGTTCTTCGGTGGTAATCCAGGAACGCGGTGTCCATCCAGGTAGTTGAATCCGGTGTGTTGGGACGGTTGGGCACCGCCAGGCTCCATTCGATCTCATTGGCGACAAATCCCATCTGCCCGGATTTCTTCGCGTACGCATTGGCGGCCGCGATCCGGTCGACGCCCCAGTTCGAGCAGCCGATATACCGCAGTTTGCCCTCTTTTGCCTTCGCATTCAGCACGTCGATGATTTCTGCCACCGGCACGGTGCGGTCATCGATATGCAGGTAATACAGGTCGATGTACTCGGTTTGCAGACATTCGAGACTCTCCTCCACATCCTCGGCAATCTCGTCAGCGTGCAGCGTCCGGTAGTTCTTCAGGCCGGTGTCCTCGCCGCCCTTGGTCGCCAGTACGATGGAACGGCGGTTCTGGCGCGAGGCCATCCAGTTTCCCACCATGCGCTCCGACGTCCCTTTCCCTCCGTAACTGTGGGCGGTGTCAACGAAAACGCCGCCGCTGGCCACGAAATAGTCCAACTGCGCAAACGCGTCCCTCTCCTCCAGGTACCAGCCGAACGGGGCGGCACCCAGACATATGCCGGACACCGTAAGGTCGGTGTTTGGCAGGTTGTACAGATTCATTCGGTCGTCCCGCCTTTATCAGCCCGGACTCATTCCTTCAACTCCACCAGCATCTCCACTTCCACGGGGATGTTCGACGGCAGGATGCTCGTGCCGATGGCGGACCGCGCGTGGGAGCCGACGTCCCAGCCGAACACCTCCACCATCAGGTCGGAGAAACCGTTCATCACGGCGGGCTGCTGGCAGAATCCCGACGCGCTGCTGACAAACCCGAGCACCTTGACGATGCACTTGACCCGGTTCAGATCGCCGATGACCGCATGCATGGCGGAGAGCATCGTGATTCCGACACTCTTTGCCACTGCCGCACCCTGCTCCACCGTAAACTCCTCGCCAACCCGCCCGATGTAGATGAACTTGCCGTCCTTCATCTCTGGCCCCACGCCGGACATGTACAGCAGATTGTCGCCAAATTCCCGGCCCTGCCGAAAATGGTCGTTCTTCGCGGCCATCGGCACCAGCTTGATCCCGAGCTCTTCAAGTCTCTTGTACACATCCATGGCCCAGATCCTCCCTTGAGCAACCCTATGCATCGCAAGTCCTATGCATACGATTGCACCATAGCGCTGGGGTTCAACCGCGGCACGACTCGACCGCAGTCGCCTGCCTGCCCCCAGTCGTTGGGCAACAGCGAAACACGCGGGAATTCGACCTGTGCGGGTGAATCCGGCCACGGCGCCGTTCGTAGTGGTGGCGCAGTCCCGGCGGTTGTCCGCCGGGCAAGACACCATCCCCGCGCCAGACCGCCGCAACGCGCCGGATGGGCTCTTGGCGCTCCACTTCGTTCCGTGCACTGCGAGCCCACTACGAGCTGGCGCACCCTGGCGTCCATGGCGGGTCCTTTTCTCTCTCAGGATTTACCCGCACAGGTCGCGGGAATTCGGTGCAGGAGGCGCTGCCGTCCGTCATTGGCGTGGCGATCCCGCCGTAGAGCGACAACCGGGCCACTTCCACCTGCCCAGCGCCCCATCTGGCCTATCTCCCTTTTCGCAGCAGGTCTACTTGCTGCCGGCAGCCGCCGGACTCGGCGCCCAGAATTGCGGCCCTGCCGGAATGATACGGCATGAGCAGCGCCGCTTGATGGGGCCGATCCTGTCTGTGTCGATGGCCGTAAACCCCAGCTTGAACGCCGGGGAGTCGGGACGCAGCGTGTAGTCGTCATTGGCCGGATCGACAAAGAGCGGGTCGGCATACACGGAATGCGTGTCGAACCCGTGCTCCTGCCAGTCGGTAAAGGACGTCCAGCCGCCCCAGCCCATGCGCGGCGCCGCACTACCAGCCTGGAAGATCAGGTTGTTGTCCACCCGAATGACCTCCGGGGTCAGCAGTTTGCCGGTGGCGTACAGGACGGCATCTGGGATGGTCCAGTAGAAAATGTTGCGTTCCAGCACCTCGCCCCGCGAGTTGTCGGAGAAGTTAGCAAGGAGTCCCTGCATCTCGCGACTGTCGACGAAGATGTTGTTCGTCACGCGGTTGTCCTTGCCGCCCTGAAGCATGATCCCGCCGTGCGAGTTCCGGTAGACGATGTTCCCGGTCACCTCATAGCCGCCGGCGAACGAGTCCAAGTAGATGCCCCACGACATGTAGCAGGGCTTGTCGTCCGTCGTCGAGTACCCGATCGAGTCGGCGACCAGATTGCCGCGGATCACGCTGCCGCTGCGGAAGTTGCGGTCCTGCTGGGTGACTTCGATGGCGCCGGTGTCGTGCGTTTCCAGGCTGGTGTTCTGGACCCGGTTGTACTCCACCACGTTGGCGGTCCCGGGACACTTCAGCGAAATGCCGTAGCGCGACGTGTCATGGACCGCATTGTGCGACACCGTGTTCCCGGACGCCTGGGCCCCCTGAATGACGACGCCGCCGTTGTGTTTGTAGACTTCGCCGCAGTGGTGGATGTGGTTGTCGGTCACAGTGTTGCCCGAGCTCTCCAGGATCAGCACGCCGCCGCCGCCGCTGTGACCGATCTCACACCCCTCGACGCGGTTTCCGCTACCACCGTTGATGCACACCGCATTCTTTCCGGTGTTGCGGAAATCGCAGTTCTCCACCACGCAGTTCACCGCATTCCCGAAATACACCACCCCGTCACTGCCCATGCCCCACCCGCTGCAACCGTCGCCCTGCTCCCAGTCCGTGCAGCGGATGGTCAGACCGGACAACCGCAGGTGCGACACCGATTCCGCCCCAACCGCGCCCTGGACGTCAAACATCCGTCCCAGCGCCGGCGCGATCACTTCGGTCTTCGCGGTGAAGCCCGGTTTGGGCAGGCAGTACAGAACACCCGTCTGCCGGTTCAGATACCACTCGCCGGGACTGTCGAGTTCCTCCTGCACGTTCTCCACGAAGTAGCGGTCGCCGGCCGCCAGCAGCGCCGAGCATTCCGGTCCGCCCAGGCTGATGACATGGGTCTGGGGGTCGTAACCCTGGATGGAGACGATCTCCAGGTACGCACGGCAGTCGCCGGACTGGAAGACGTGAATCTCGACCCCGGGCGCGAGCCAGGCCGGCTTGAACGCGTCGGGAGGACAGCAGAGGGTGGTCTTTGACCCGGTTCCGGAACCGGTCACGGCCAGTTGCTTGCCTTGCGACGCGACGAATTTCGCCGCATGCACCACGACCCGATGCCGGCCAGCCGCGACCTGCGGCAGATCCTCGTCAACCGGCTTCCAGGCCGGATCGTCGCAGAACACATACCCCCGCAGCCCCAGCCCGCCGCCCTGCACGTTCCGCCAGCGCATGACGTGCTCACCGGCCGTCAGCGTGACCGTTGCCGTGGGACTCCACTTGTAGACACTCCACCCGCCGGTGTCAGGCAGATTCTGCAGCAAGATCGGGGCGCCGTTGTCCACCGTCAACTCGGTACGGCCCCCCATGCCCTGGGTTTTCCATTCGGTGTTGGCGTTCTGCGCGCTGTAGAACATCCAGAAGGTGTAGTCGCCCGCGGCTGGGATGGTCACCTTGTACTCCATCCAGTCACCGGGATTGTGAATGCAACCGACCGCCAGGCCGAAGCCGTTCGGCTTGGTGCCGTTGTACAGGAATCCCCGCCGGTACGGGTCGGCAGGATCGACGTTCGGATACCGTGCCCGGACCTGCCGCTCGTTGTTGATGAACAGCGACCGGAACGTCCACGCCCCAGCCTTGACCTCGGGAAGCGCGAGCGACACCTGGCCATTGCCGGCCGGCGTGAATCCGGTCAACCGCCGGCCGCCGATCAACTCGGGAGTCTCCCCCGGGTATGCGGCGTACGTGATCGGGCATGCCTCGGTCCCCGAATCCTGCGGTCCGAATTGCAGCGGTTCGGTGACGTAGTACCGCCCCCCGCGCAACAGCACCGTGACCGGCGTCGACAGCGGTCCGGCAGCTTTCAGAGTGCGAACCGCATCGCGCGCCCGGACAACCGTGGCAAACGGCCCATCGGTCCCTGCCCGATTCGGCTCGACCAGGCCGCCGGACCACGAGTCCCGACCCTCCGGCGAGACATAGAACTTGACGCCCGCGCCGGACGCACCCCCCGGATCGCCTGAGTCAACCCCGGACCGGCACCCCGTGAGCAGCAGCAGTCCCGTCATCCCGAAGAGCAACCGTGATGTCATGCGGAGAATCTCCCTTGTCCGATTCCAGCAGACCTCTCCTGTCTACGATACGACGCGACCCCACGGATGGCAATGGTGAAATCGCAACCGTTCATGGTATAATAGTAGCATCCGTGGAGTGACCAAGTATGGTACGGTTACACTGAACGCGGCTCGGATGCGGACGATTCCAGGCGTGAGATGCGAATGTCGAACGCTGCCTCCCGTTCGGACACGCCGGCAACTCGGGGAGAGTGCGGCAAAAGCATGGATGGCAAGAATCATTGCCACCCATGATTTTGCCCTGCATCTTCCTTCCAGTGGTTCGATCCGGTGAGGTCTGGTGAACGCAAAGACCAAACACGCCCCGATGCCCCACCATCCCGCCCCAGTTGTGAGTCGCCCTGCACCGCCAGTCACGGACGCGCAGTTCGACGCTCTCTACGCCGGCGCGGCGAGAACCGGTGCATCCGGCGATCAGGCGTGTGTCCGCGAGTGCTCCGTTCTACTCTGCTGGGGTAGTGAGAAGTGGAGATACCCGGACGCAACCTGGACACGCCCGAACTGGATGGCGCTCTGGGCGCTCGGCCCGGGCGGCGCCGTCACATCCGGCGGGACACGGTTTCCGCTCGCACCCGACCGGTTGGCCGTCATCCCCCCCGGCGCCGTGTATGGCACCGACTGCCAGCAACCGTTCCGCTGCGTCCTGATCTCATTCACGACCCTCGGCTTCCACCCGTTGTCGCCACTGGCGGTCACCGTGCTCCGGGACGAAGTCCTGCTCACGCAGGCCACAAATATCATCGACGCCCTGCTGGGTGCGGATCCCGCAAGCGAGCCATCGCTTGCGATCCTGGCGCTGGCCTACGGGATCCTCAGCAAGATGCCGCCGTTGCTCGACAGACTGCAACGACTGCCGCGCCATATCCAGCAGGCACTGGAGTACATGCAGAAACATTCGACGCGCAACACCAGCAATCAGGAACTGGCAGCCTTGGTGCACATGCAGAAGACGGCCTTTGTCCGCGCCTTCCATCGCGCCGTCGGCACACCGCCGCAGACGTTTCTCCGCCGACACCGCATGGACGAAGCCTGCCGCCGCCTTCTCGCCCCGGGCAACCGAGTCACGGACGTAGCGCGAGAGATGGGCTTTGTCGACCCGTCCTACTTCTGCCGCGTATTCAAGCAGACCCTGGGGCTCACCCCGGCACAATGGCAACGCGAAGCAGTGAGCCTGCCCCCGCACTGAGGGCGGACCGCAATGCTACTGCGGTTTTCGGGTTGCGGCGCCCAGGAATTGAACCGCAGGCACGGAGACACGGAGAAGAAAATCTCAGAGTGATGTCCGCATTTGCCGCGGTTCCGCCGCGGCAAATGCGGACATCCCCGTGTATCTGGAGAACACGGGGAAGCCATGCAAGTCCGGGCTGAGGGAAAACCCTGGCGGGCAGACCGCTTGAACTCGGAGTTCTCCAGCAGAAGGATGTGCGGCAGTGAGGCTGGCGGTCAGCCAGCCTCACTGCCGCACATCTCCTCCTCTTCCTCTGCCCTCCGTGTCTCCGCGCCTCCGTGGTGAAATCTTGCTGATGTCGTTACGGCAGACCATGCGCGAAGGAGAACCTTGGGAGCATCGAGGGCTGCCAGGACGACTAGTGCGGGGTCAATCTTTCGTCGGCGGCAGCGACTCGAACTCGGGGACGCGCACCATGTACACGTTCCCGTAGCCTGAGCGGTCGGAACTGAAGACGACGTACGAACCGTCCGGCGACAGGCGCGGGTGCGGGTGCGTCTGCTGGATCTTCATGGCCGAGTCGTGTCGGCACAGCACGCGTGGCGGCAGGTACTGCCGGCCGTCCCATTTCCACACCCGGATCACGCCGCCACCGTCACCCACGATGAGCGTCTCGTCGTTCGAGTGGATATGCCCCGTATGCCCCGGGAACACCGCCTCGGTGCGGTCCGTATCGTCGAACCGGATTCTGCCCAGAACCGCCTGGTGTTGGACCGTGTGGCCGTGATACCCGATGTGGATGCCATCCGCATACCAGTACTCGTGCCCGACCACTTCGCCTTTGACCGTAGGCCGAATCTTCCACGTCCGGCCCGAGTCCGCGTCCAACCCCCAGATCCGATGGTCCACGCAGTCCCACGGCCCTTCATGGCAGAACGTCAGCAAGTGCGGTTGCGTGAAGGACGTGTTGACGTGCCCGATCCAGTATTTCTCTTCGAACACCACCTTGCTGCCGCTGCCGTCGGTCGCCACCTGCACGATCTGGCTCAGCGGCCGCGCCGCCCAGGTCTCGCGGAACCCGACGTAGCCACGCATCAGGTCCACCGTGAACCGCGACGACATGTCCTCCCACAACCCGAAGTAGACGTGGCGCCCGTCCGCCGAACCGTTGGTCATCGAGATGCACCAACCCGGTTTGGCTTCGTACAGCAGACGCTCGCGCCGCGTCGCCAGGTCGACAGCGAGTAACCGCACATCGTGCCACAGGTAGACTTCGTCCCGCACCGGGTTCAGGCACGCCTTCTGCAACTCCACTTCGCGTGGCAATGGCATGGATGCCAACTCGGTGAACGGCTCGATCTCGCCCGTCGCCAAGTCAACCCCGAACAGGTTCGTACGGTTGTTGCGGTCCGAACCGAACAACAGCTTGTGCCCGCCCGCGTACCAACCCGGGTTCGTGAAGTAGAAGTGGTGACTGTGCCCGCGGTAGTTGGTCAACTGAATGACCTCGAAGCCACTCTCGCGGTCACGATAGGATGTTCTCTCTACCATCGTTTGGCTCCATGGTTGTTGGGACGGCACGCCACGCGCTCGTAGTGGTGTCGCAGGCCCGGGGCGGCGTCTGCGCCGGGACGGGACAAGACACCATCCCCGTGCACCGCGTCACCCGGGATGGGCTCTTGACGCTCCACTGCGTTCCGCGCACTGCGAGCCCACTGCGAACGGGCACGCCACGCGCTCGTAGTGGTGTCGCAAGCCCGGCGGCCCACCGCCGGGCAAGACACCAGCCCCACGCCGCCCCACTACTCCCACGGGTGCAGCAGGACCTTGCCGCAGTTGCCGGTCAGTTGCAATTTCCAGGCGTCCTCGACGCGCGACATCGGGAACGTGTGCGTGACGAACTTGTCGAGCAGTGGCGCGGACTTCGCAAGGACCTGCATGATGCGCGCCGCATCGCCCCGGTTCCAGTGCCACACACCATTCAGCGTCAAACCCTTGCGGATCATATCATTACTGACGTTCACCGCCACGTCGCCGCCTTCGCCGACGAACGACACCTGGCCGCGCCGCCGCGTCGCGTCGATCATGAGCCGCTGCGCCGCCGGCACACCGCTGCAGTCCACCGCCTTGTCCACGCCTTGCCCGTCGGTGAGATCCAGTATCTGCTTCAACGCTTCCTTGGCATCCGCCGGATTGACCGCCGCCACCGCACCGAGCTCCTTTGCGAGGTTCGCACGGTACGGGTGCCCCTCGACCGCGATCACACGCGCGCCGCGGCTGACGCCGTTGATGACGCCGCCCAGTCCGACCGGGCCCATGCCGGTGATCAGCACCGTGTCCAACGCATCCACCGCCATGCGCTGCATGGCGCCGAACGTCGGGCCCAGCCCGCAACAGGCCAGGCTGCCGTGCTCGATGCTCATGCCCTGCGGGATCGGCAGCAGCAACCAGTCCTGCTTGATCAGGTACTGCGCATAGGTCGCGGTCCCGGCCGTGTTGCCGGTGACGCTCAGCGCGTTCTGCCCGTTCCGGCAGTGGATGTAGTCGCCGCGCAAACACAGCGTGCACTTGCCGCACGGGTAGCACGGCATGACCACCACGCGGTCGCCCACCTTCACCGTGCCCGCCTGCGCCACCTCAACCACCTCGCCAGCCGCCTCGTGGCCCAGGCAGTCGCCGGGATTCCCCGCCTTGAACGCCTTGTACTCGGTGCACATCGGCGCCACGAGCACTTTCACCACGGCAAACTCGCCCTTCGCGTGCGGGTCCGGCTTCTCCACCAGTCCCGCCGTTTCCTTACCGGTAATCGCTGCCACTTGCATGGTCTGCTCCTTTCCACTCAAGACACCGTTCCGTCCGTCGGCTCAGCTTCGTGACTGACTCAACGCCCTTCACCGTGCAACGGTCAACCGGCTGCGGCGTAACCCCGGCCGGCTCAGAACACGCGGCCCGCATGCAATTCGCTGAAGAACTCGGCAACGGGCAGGACCTGCACGCCGTCGAAATGCCGGGCCCGCGTCCCGGTGTAGACACCGAACATGCGCTCGACGCACACTCCCGGGCGGGTCGCCAGGTCCCGCATCGCGCGCTCCCATTTCCGGTTCCATTCCCGCGCCAACTTGACCTCAATGCACACCACGTGCGGGGGTGAACCGTTCCGCGCTTTGCGTGTCTCGACGACAAAATCGACCTCAGACCCCGCAGCCGTGGCGTAGTAGGCCAACGCCCTGTGCTTGTCCTGCACCACATTGGCCACGCGCAGTTCGTGAAAGACCAACGTTTCCAGGGCAAAGCCCAACCATGTTCGGTCCACCGGGTCGTGCTGCAGCCCCGCCGCGGCCCGGGCGACCCCCGGGTCAAACCAGTAGAACTTCGGGTGCGTTTGCTCGCGGACCTTCAGTCGCGGCTGCCACGCCGGGAGGAAATGCCCGACCAAGGTGTCGAGCAGAATGGCGAAATACGCGTCCACACTGCTCCGCGGCACGGCCGCGTCACGAGCTACCCCCAGCGCGTTCAGCGTCTGACCGTTCATGAGCCCCGCAATGTTCAGGAAACGCAGGAACGGTCCCGCTTTCCGGATGAGCCCCTCCGCGCGCACCTCCTCTTTCAGGTACGTGCTCACGTAGGCACTGAGTATCGCCGTGGCGTTCTCCCGGTCGGTCTGTACCACCGGCAGCATTCCCTCGGCCAGCGAAAACTCAAGGTCGAAGTCGGCCCCAAGCTCCGCCGCACTCAGCGGCTCCATGTCCAGCGTCAGCGCCCGCCCCGCCAGCAGGTTGACACCGGCGCGCCGCAGCTTCCGGGCCGAAGAGCCGCCCAAAGCGAATCGCCACCGCCGCGACTCCATGAGCCGGTGTACCTCGTCGAGCAACTCCGGGACCTTCTGGATCTCATCGAGAACCACCCAAGTCCCTGCCGGCCGGACCCCGACCAGCGCCTCCAGACGGTGCGGGTCACGCGAGAGTTCCAGGAACAGAGACGCGTCCAGCAGGTCCAGGTAGACGGCGTCGCTCAGAACTTGCCGCAACCACGTGCTCTTGCCAGTGCCGCGAGGTCCGAAGAGAAAGAAGGACCGACTCGGCAGACGCAGCGCGCGCGGTATTCGTGGTCCCAGGTCCATGAGCGCTATCTTACACTCGTACCGTAATTTTGCAATGTTTTTTTACGGTAGTGATGTGGAAATGCGTCCGCCGAACCGGGCCGCGCCCGGCCCTCACCGCCAGGAGAACTCCCCGCCGCGCCGGACGGTTGCAGCACGCGTGGCCGCACGAGCGCCAACCTGATGGGCTCCCCGGCGGTAAACTCCGGGCGCTTCCCGGCCGACGCTCGACGCTCGACGCTCGACGCTCGACGGCCGACGGCCGACGCTCGACGCTCGACGCTCGACGCTCGACGCTCGACGCTCGACGCTCGACGCTCGACGCTCGGCGTTCGGCGTTCGGCGTTCCTTGAGTTGCCCGCGTTCCGGGACACAGGGTAGGGTTTCACCCCATAGCAAAACGGTTTATCACAGCCTACAGTGGTAACCGCGAAGAAGGCAATGCTAGAGAGAAGGCGGAACGGCAAAGCGGTACTCCACTCATCCGACTCCGAGACCAACAGACCTCTGGCAGAAGGGACATGGGGGCGCGTCGCAAGTGTCCAGCCCAGGCCCAGCAAAGCGCCCACATCTTCGGATCAGGATGGCACGAAGCCGGCGAAATAGCGACCTGTGCGGGTAGATCCAGCCTCGCGGAAGTACGGCCGCAGTGGCTCGGCGCGTCCCGCGCCGAAGCAGGATGCGCGGGCCGGTCCCCGGCCGAGGGCCTCGGGCCGGGACGGCCCCGAGCACCCTACTGCGGTCCCGGAGGTCCCGCGCCACGGCCCGCCGCCGCGGACAACCGCGAACGGGTGTATCCACGCGCATGTAGCACCGCTTCTTCTGTCCGTGGACTTACCCGCACAGGTCGCGAAAAAGTCGGAAACGGTAGAACCAGAAACACTCAGGAGAGAGGGATTGGGTCGATGAAGCACATGCGCACGTTCAGAGCCCAGAGTGGACACGGATTGCTTGGAGCCCCACACTCCCACACTTTCTTGCGACCTGTGCAATAAGCCGCGCCCGCAGACGTGTCCGACAGGGGCGGCAGCATTGTCGGTCTTCAGGGCCCTCCGAGTGCACAGGTCGCCGTTTTTTTTGCAGCCAGCGCAGGCGTTGCGGGACAGTAGCGCGTGCGGCCGGCCAGCCCGTTATCCCCTTGGTTTCACCGCCTCTCACGCGGCGCCGAGGCGAGCCGTGGGGGAGTGCGTTGTCCTAACGCGCCTTCGATGTGTCACGACAACGGCGCCGCGTTCGGAAAACGCGGTGCATCAGGCGAATGGTAGGCCATGAAAACTATTGAAGCATCGCCATCGCGCGCCGGGTATGTGCTATTGCTGGCATTCCTCCTGCTGGCGGCGGGCATCGTCACCACCGGCTACTTCTACTACCGGAACCACGAGCGGCACCACCGCGCCGAGGTGGAGCGCCAGCTTTCCGCCGTTGCGGATCTGAAGGTGGGCGAACTGGTGCAGTGGCGCAAGGAGCGGCTGGAAAATGGCGACGTCTTTTTCAAGAACCCCTCGTTTGCAGCCCTCGTGCGGCGCTTGTTCGAGAAACCGGCGGACGAGGACGCACAACGCCAACTTCTGGACTGGTTGGGCAAATACCCGACGCACTACGACTATGACCAGATTCGCTTGATGGATGCTCAAGGCGTCAGTCGTATGACCGTTCCCGCCGGACGGCCGCCGGTGTCTTCTGTTGTTTCACGGCGCATTCCAGAAGTCCTGCGGTCGGGGCAGGTGACCCTCCTGGACTTCTACCGTAACGAACACGACCAGCGCATCAATTTGGCGGTGATGGTTCCCATTCTTGATGAACAGGGCGGTAACCAGCCGCTGGGCGTACTCGTTTTGCGCGTGGACCCGGGAACCTATCTCTATCCCTTCATCAAACGCTGGCCGACGCCCAGCTTGACCGCCGAGACGTTGCTCGTCCGCCGGGAAGGCAACGAAACGGTCTTCCTGAATGAACTCCGGTTCCAGACGAATACCGCGATGAACCTCCGCGTGCCTTTGGACAGCACCACAATGCCCGCGGTTCAGGCCGCCTTGGGACGGGATGGCATCATGGAAGGCATAGACTACCGGGGCGTGTCGGTGGTGGCGGCCCTGCGCACCGTTCCGGATTCGCCGTGGGCGCTGGTCACCCGGATGGACACCGCGGAAGTGTATGCACCGATGAGGGAGCAGCTTTGGCTGGTAGTCATCCTGATCGGCGCTTTGCTCCTCGGCACGGGGGCTTGCGTGGGTCTGGTCTGGCGGCAGCAGAGCATCCGGTTCTACCGGGAAAGGGCGGAGACGGACAATAGAACCAGGCGCTTTGCGACGGTGGTGAAGGACTCGAACGACGCGATCACGATTCAGGACTTCGAGGGCCGGATCACCGCCTGGAACCGCGGCGCTGAACTGATGTACGGCTACAGCGAGGCCGAGGCGCTTGCGGTGAACATTGAGCGTCTCACAACCCCCGACAAGGTGGCCGAGCAAGAGGATTTCATCCGCCGGTTGATCGCAGGCGAAGCGATCACCTCGTTCGAGACCCAGCGGGTGACCAAAGACGGGCGCGTGCTCGATGTCTGGATGACGGTGACCAAGCTGATGGACGATGCCGGAAACCCGATTGGCCTGGCCTCGACCGAGCGCGACATCACCGCGCGCAAGCAGGCGGAGGAGAAACTGAAAGGGATTGAGACGTTGTTACAAACCGCCGTAGATGCTATGCCGGTGGGACTCTGGATTCTTGACGCTGAAGGGAAGATCGTAACCAGCAGCACTGCCGCCCAGCGCATCTGGACCGGGGTACACTACGTTGGCGTAGACCAACTTGGTGAATACAAGGGCTGGCGGATCGACAGCGGTAAACTGATAGAACCTCATGAATGGGCGGGGGCTCGGGCCCTTGAGAAGGGCGAAACTTCAATTGAAGAGGAAGTCGAGATCGAGTGCTTTGATGGCACGCACAAGATCATCCTCGACTCTGCCGTGCCGCTGCGTAAAAGCGACGGAAGCATCGGTGGCGCCATTACCATCAACCAAGACATCACCGAACGCAGGCGGGCGGAGAAGGACCTCCGGCGCTTTGCGACGGTGGTGAAGGACTCGAACGACGCGATTACGATTCAGGACTTCGAGGGCCGGATCACCGCCTGGAACCGCGGCGCCGAGCTGATGTACGGCTACAGCGAGGCCGAGGCGCTTGCGGTGAACATCGAGCGCCTCACTTCCCCCGGCAAGGTGGCCGAGCAGAAGGACTTCATCCGCCGGCTGGTGGCGGGCGAAGCCGTCAACTCGTTCGAGACCCAGCGGGTGACCAAAGACGGTCGCGTGCTCGATGTCTGGATGACGGTGACCAAACTGATGGACGATGCCGGAAACCCGATCGGCCTGGCATCCACCGAGCGCGACATCACCGCGCGCAAACAGGCGGAGGTGGCGCTGCATCAAAGTGGGCTGACGTTGCAGGAGAAGAACGCGGAGTTGGAACGTTTCCTCTATACGGCATCCCATGATCTGAAGAGTCCGGTGGTGACGGTCCGGACGTTCCTCGGCTACCTGGAACAAGACATGGCGAAGGCCGATGCCGTGCGGATCGAGAAGGATCTGCGCTTCATCCGCACCGCCGCGGACAAGATGGCGCGGTTGCTCGATGAGTTGCTGCAGATTTCGCGCATCGGTCGCGTCGTCTGCCCGCCTGTGCGCGTCACGCTGCGGACTCTGGTGGACGAAACACTCAGTACTGTGGCTGGCCGCATCGCCGAACGGGGCGTGAAGGTGATTGTGGGCGAACAAGACGTGACGTTGTATGGCGACCAGTTACGGCTCGCGGAGATCTGGCAAAACCTGGTGGAGAACGCCTGCAAGTTCATGGGCGATCAGAAAGAACCGCGCATCGATCTGGGCGTGGAGGTGCGCGAAGCGGAGATGGTGTTTTTCGTGCGCGACAACGGCATCGGTATTGATCCGCACTATCATGCAAAGGTGTTCAGTCTGTTTGAGAAACTCGATTCGAAAGCCGAAGGGACGGGCCTTGGCCTGGCCATCGTCAAACGGATCGTGGAGTTGTACCGGGGTAAACTCTGGGTGGAATCCCCGGGGCAGGGACAGGGCGCGTGCTTCTATTTCACCCTGCCGGGAGCAGAAGACAGAAGTCAGGAGACCTGAATCCTGACTCCTGAATTCTCGCGACTGTATAGCAGAGTTGAGGCAAAAGCAAAGGAGAGCGACACCATGAAAGGCGAAGCGATTGTCATTCTGCTGGTGGAAGATGATGAGGCCCATGCCGAGATCGTGCGCCGGAACTTCGAGACTTCTCGTATAGCCAATCGTCTGATGCACGTTGCCGACGGGCAGGCGGCGTTGGATTACCTATACCGACGGAATGAATTCAGCGACCCGGCCAACTCACCGCGGCCAGGCGTCATCCTGCTCGATCTGCGCCTGCCGAAGGTGGACGGGCTGGAGGTGCTTAGGATCATCAAGGCGGACCCGAATCTCTCCGTCATCCCGGCGGTAGTCCTGACCACCTCGCAAGCCGAAACGGACATGATCAAAGCCTACAGCAACCACGCCAACAGCTATCTGGTCAAGCCGGTGGACAGTGTGAAGTTCACCGAACTGATGGAAACCTTCGGCTACTACTGGCTGGCATGGAACCAGAAACCGAACTAACCCTACCCCGGAGATCAGGATGAACGCCGAACGCCTGCACTTGCTGATCGTGGAGGACGAAGAGGCCCACGTCGAGGCCATCCGCCGCGCTTTTGAAAAGGCGGACGCAAATGTGGAGATCCGCGCGGTCGGCACCTTGCGGGAATTCCGCGCCGCCGTTGCGGATCGTCTGCCGGACCTCGTGCTGATTGATCTGAACCTGCCCGACGGTAAGGCCATGGAGGTCATGACGTTTACGTCGGAAACGGCTCCATTCCCCATCCTGGTCATGACCGCGTTCGGCAATCAGGAGATCGTGGTCAAAGTGATGAAGGCGGGCGCCTTGGATTACGTGATCAAATCTCCCGAAGCGTTTGCCGCGATGCCCCAAACCATGGAACGCGCGTTTCGCGAGTGGAAACTGCTTCAAAAGCACAAGCAAACGAAGGAGGCGCTGCGGGAGTCGGAAGTGCGCTACCGGAGGCTGTTCGAGGATGCCCAGGACGGCATGGCGCTGGCGGAGGCCGAGACCGGCAGGTTGGCGGACTGCAACCGGGCCCTTTGCCGCATGGTGGAGCGCGAACAGGCGGAGCTCGTGGGGCAATTTCAGTCCGTTCTTCATCCCCCGCAGGAAAACACCCAGGGCGGCGTATCCTCGACCTTCCGACAACACCAGACGGATGCCAGGAAGGTGCTGGAAAGCCGCCTGCTGTCGCGAAGCGGCAAACTTCTCCCCGTGGAAATCATGGCCTCCCGGGTCCAGATGAATGGCCGCGACTACATGCTGGGAATCTTCCGCGACATCACCGAGCGCAGACGGGTGGAGGAATCCCATGCGCGGCTGGCGACGGCGGTCGAGCAGGCCGCCGAGACGATTATGATCACCGACACCGATGGCACCATCCTCTACGTCAATCCGGCGTTCGACAAGACCAGCGGATACACCCGAGAGGAAGCCATCGGCCAAAACCCGCGGTTCCTCAAGAGCGACAAGCAGAACGCGGAGTTCTACCGTCGGCTGTGGGCGGCGCTGGTCGCCGGGGAGGTGTGGAGCGGCCGCATGATCAACAAGCGCAAAGACGGCACGCTTTACGAGGAAGACGCTTCCATTTCGCCCATGCGCGATGCCGCGGGCACGATCGTCAGCTACGTCGCCGTCAAGCGCGATGTCACCCGCGAAGTCCAACTTGAAACCCAACTGCACCAGGCGCAGAAGATGGAAGCGGTGGGCCGCCTGGCGGGGGGCGTGGCGCACGATTTCAACAACCTGCTCATGGGCATCATGGGTTACGCCGAGCTATGCCGGGGTCGGATCGATCCCGGCCATCCGATCCGGGAGTGGCTCGACGAAATCACGCGCGACGCCGAGCGGTCGGCCGATATCACCCGACAACTCCTGGCCTTCGCCCGCAAGCAGACCATCGCGCCGAAGATCCTGGACCTCAACGACGCCGTGGCCGGCATGCTCAAACTGTTGCGGCGGCTGATCGGTGAGGACATCAACCTGGCCTGGCTGCCCGGCACGGACCTGCGGCCGGTCAGGCTCGACCCGTCACAGGTTGACCAGGTCCTCGCCAATCTGTGCGTCAATGCGCGGGACGCCATCGCCGGCGTCGGCAAGATCACCCTGGAAACCGGAAACACCACCCTCGACGCAGAGTACTGCGCCAGGCACGCGGACGCCATTCCCGGCGCGTATGTGTTCCTGTCGGTCAGCGACGACGGCTGCGGCATGGACCGGGAGACGATGGCGCAGATATTCGAGCCGTTCTTCACCACCAAGGGCCTCGGCAAGGGCACGGGCCTGGGACTGGCCACCGTTTACGGCATCGTCAAGCAGAACAGCGGTTTCATCTACGTATACAGCGAACCGGGCCAGGGAACAACGTTCAGGATCCATCTGCCCCAGGTCGCGGCAGGGGCCGTGGCGGCAACCGCCACCAGCAAGGCGGCCGTACCCAGAGGACGGGGGGAGACCATCCTGCTGGTCGAGGACGAGAAATCACTGCGCGTGACCTGCGGCCTGTTCCTGGAGGCCCTCGACTACAAAGTCCTGCTGGCGGAGACCCCGGGGGAAGCCCTGAAGATGGTGGACCGGCATCCGGGTGACATCCATCTGTTGCTGACCGACGTGGTCATGCCCGGGATGGACGGCCGACAACTGTCGAAACGCATCAGCGCGGTCAAGCCGGGCGTCAAGGTGTTGTTCATGTCCGGCTACACGGCCGACGTGATCGCCCAACGCGGCGTGCTGGAGCAGAACACGGCCTTCATCGGGAAGCCCTTCAAGCGCGACGACCTTGCCCGCAAGGTGCGCGACGTGCTGGAAGCCCATGAGCCCGCAAGTCAGGAAGCGGCGACCACAGAGCATGTTGCGCGACAGGCGGCCGCGAAGACCGGGACGCCGTAACGAGAGCCGACACGCCCTGAACGCGGGACTCAGACCAATCCCCCGGGCGCTCCCCGTCAGAGTCCCGGCTTCAGCCGGAAGCCTGCGCCCGCGCTTCAGCCGGACGCGAAGACCGTCGCCTCACGCAGCAGCCCCAGGTCATCGTCACGCGCACCGCCACGCCGCCCTGCCCCCGGACGTACCAGGCTCGTAGTCCCGCCTTTAGCGCCTTAATCCGGGGGTTCTGTGATGAATAACAACATATCTCACGCGGCGTCCTTGACGAGCTTCTGTGTTGAGGCCGCGAGCATGGCGGTAAGCGCGGCGGTGATCAGTCTGCCTTTCTCCGTGAGGTGATAGTTGCGGCGCCTGGGGGTCTTGCGGATCAGTCCATGCTCGCGGAGGAGTCGCAGATGACGGGTGACACGGGCCACGAGTTGACGCTCAGTGCGCTGGACCGTCCATGCGGTGTCGCGGAGTTTCTGGCGGAGTTTGGCGTTGGTCATGCCGGAGACAGCGAACAGAGGGTCGGCGATGGCCTGGAGCAGATCGCGGTCCTTGCCGGTAGGGTCCAGGGCGCGGATGGCCCGGCCGTTGCGGATGTGGCGTCGGGTCACGGTGGCGAGCAGGTCGCCGACGGGGCGGTCGTCATGCAAGGTGGCCATCTGATTCATGAAGCGGTCGTTGGTCTCCTGCGAGACCTTGGCGCGCAGCGGGATATCCGCGACGCCTTTGCGCAGGGGGCGAAGACTCTTCCTGGCTCGCGAGGATTGGCCCTGGGCGCGTCGCCACACGTGGAATGCCCTGGGGTTGTTGATGGTTGTCTCGAAGCGCAGGACGTTGCACTCGTTGTAGGCCTTGACGCTGTTCTGATCGACCCAGTGACGAACACGTACCCCATCATGGAAGGACGCCACCCGGGTGTTGACCTGCCCGGAGAAGCGCGGGTGTGGCTGTCCGGTCGCGGTCACTTGGCGCCCCAGATAGCGCAACACGCGGTCGGCGGTTCCCGTGATCACGGCGTGGCGCAGGAGTCTGTCCATGAGCGATTCGGCGTCTCGCGGCTGGGGAAAGATCAGATCCGTGGCCCATTCGCTCTGCCACAGGGTCCAGTAGTACGACAGGTGCTCGCCCACGGTCTGCTTCATGGTGGGAAAGGCCAGCGGCACAAGCCCCCGCAGCAGGGTCGGCCAGTCGGCGTCGAGTTGACGGTCGAGGAACGTCTGCGCCCGGTCGAAGTCCGCGATGTGAAGGAACTTGTTGCCCGACCGTTCGAAGCCAACTTTGGCATGGTCAAGACGGCGTCGCAGCCACTCGCGTCCGTTCATGCAGATCTGGATATGGTAGGGGCACCACGTTTGCAGGCGGATGTTCATGAAGCCGAACGCGGGGTGGTCCAGGTACAGGTAGAGGTGTTTGCAGTGCGTCGGATAGTAGCGCAGTTGCGGGAACCCCCGTTCGGCACAGAAGTGCGCCTTGAACGAGGCCCCCGATTCTTGGCAGGACCAGACGCCGACCAGGCCCTTCTGGATTCCTTCGGTGCGCTGACGTTCGCGCGCCAGGGCCTCTTTGTTGGTGTGCAACGAGGGGATGTGCGTGATTCCATGGCCGCTTTCGCGCCGCGCATAGGCCTCGACTTTCTCGATCAATGCCGAGCTGCGTGCCGTCACCCAGTTCTTGTAGTCCTTGTTCAGGATGCCGCGCTGACGGCAGAACTCCGTCATTCCCTCGGCATGCGACAGGGGAAGAATCGAGCCCTTGAATACGATCCGGTCAAATCCGCTGATCACGCCCTTGACCAACTGCGAGAAGCGCTGTATAAATGCATTCATCCGCCGTCTGTCCTCCTGAAATGGGTGAAGGTTTTTGTCGAACCTCTTTACCATAGAGGAGAGACGGCGGACTTCCTCTTTCAGGCCAGCGGCACGGCGCCTGTCGGTTCTGAGTCGAACAACCGCTCGATGCGTCAACATCGATTTGCGAAGCCCTCTGCCCCCGCCCGGACCGCTCGACCTGCCACCCCGCCAGCGGCAGGAAAAAACGCGGAGGGACCCGGCGAAAACAAGCGCAGGGCCGTAGGGCTTTACATCGAACCCGCCCGCTCACGGTACGCACGATTCGGCAAGGCAAAAATGGCCGACCCGACCGTATGCCATCCGCAGCAAGACCCGGCCTGCAAGACAACTTCGCATCCCGCACCCCCAAGCCATTTTTTCCTTGCCGAATCTGCCCCACGGCGAGCTCCCCGGGCGGGGGCGATGTCAAGCCCGCTCTGCGCTTTTTTCGCTGGGAAACCGCGTTTTTTCCTGCCGCGGGGGACGCGCGGAAAATTGGGTTGCGGGCAACGCCCGCCTTGAGCGGTCCGGGACGCGCGTCGCCAGAGACATCCGGACCGCCTGAAGGCGGAACTACGAGCCTCGCGCGCCGCCTGCCAGGGCTGTTTCAAGATCCGGCCCCGCGTCTCGGAAGGCCACGCCTCCGCGCATACCAAGTAGGGGCGGCCTGTCCTCAGGTCGCCCCCCCCGGCGTGGGGACACGCCGGGGGTACTCGCCGCGCGTGACGGTCACGAATCTTGAAACAGCCCTGGCCGCCTGCCCCCCCGGTTGCCAGCCGCCCGATCCCGGCGTATAGTCGCGACAGGGTAACTACTCAGGTAGGTAGGGTTCAGGGTTCGGGGTTCAGGCAATTCACGAGGAGGAACTCATCCTTCCACTGAGAAATCCAGTTCCAATGGGTCTTGGGTGTTTGAAGTCTACCTGAACCCTGAACCCCGAACCCTGGTACCTGAGTAGTCACGCGACAGGCACCGGCCATGAACGGCGGCAGGAGTCCCGGCAGCGGCGCGACGGGGAGGACCTTTCCATGCAGGACTACGAGGCACTCGACATCGCAGCGGTGGCCAACGCCAGGGCAGACGTGCTTGAGAACCCCGCCGCGGCGCTGACCGGCGAACAGACCTTCCACGGCATTCCGTTCCGCGTTCCGCCCGCCGCGGCAGGCTGCTGTTTCGTGCACCTCGGCACCGGCGCCCCGGCCCAATCGATCACCATCCCCATCGGACGGAAGCTGCGCTGGCTGCTGGTCGCGCACCGCCTGCTCGAGACGCAGCTCCTGAAAGGCGCGCCGGTCGGCCGGCACGTTGCCGACTACGTGTTCTGCCTGGAGGGCGGCGAGAAGGTTCGCGTTCCCATCCGCGAGCGGTTCGAGATCGCCAGCCTGCCCCTCACCTGGGGTCAATTGCCGTTCCTCGCCTGGCCGGACCAGAAGGACAGCCTGCAGTCGCGGTACGAAGGCCAGTTCGGAAACGCCGGACAGCGGCAGACGGAAAGCACGCAAGCCTGGCCGCGCTGCTATTACCTCTGGCCGTGGCGCAATCCGCACCCGGACCGTGCGGTCACCGCACTCCGCATCGAAGCGCAAGGCCCGCGGTTCCTGATCGCGGCGCTGACGGCCGGGTTCATGGACGAGTTCCCGTTCGTCCGTTCGCCAAAGGAGGACGTGCGCATCACGCTCACGAAGCCGGAAGACGCCGCCGCACCGTTCGCGCTGGCCGTCGACGTGGACCGCGGCGTCGCGACCTACCCGTACGCGCTCGGGCAGCAGGACACGGATGCGTTCCTCGCCGATCCCCAGGCCGGCTGGGGCGAACCGCAGAACCCAGGCAACAGCCCCGCCTACGTGCAGATCGCCGCCACGCCGTCAGCCACAGTGACAGTGAAGAAGGGCCAGGAGGCCCTGGGCGCCGCGCGCTGGGGCGAGCTCCAGGACAAGCAGGTTGTCACGCCGAACGAGCGCGTCCGGATCGAACTGGTCGACAAGGGTCGCAACTGGGTGCACGTGACGGTGCTCGATGACGAGACCGGCAAGCCGGTGCCGTGCCGGGTGCACTTCCGCTCCGCGGCCGGCGTGCCCTACCAGCCGCACGGCCACCACACACATGTCAACAGCAACCTCGGCACGTGGCACACCGATGTCGGCGGCGACCTGCGCCTGGGCCAGATCACGTACGCCTACATCGACGGCCGCTGCCAGGGCTGGCTGCCGCGCGGCGAGGTGCTGGTCGATGTGGCGCGCGGCTACGAGTACGTGCCGCTGCGGACCCGCATCGAGATCCAGCCCGGCCAGCGCGAGATGACGCTGCGGCTCAAGCGCTTCGCCAACCTGCGCGCCGAGCGCTACTTCTCCGGCGACACGCACGTGCACTTCCTCTCGACACAGGGCAGTCACCTCGAGGCGAGCGCCGAGGGCGTCGGCGTCGTGAACCTGCTGCAGTCGCAGTGGGGGCACCTGTTTACGAACCACGAGGAATTCACCGGCCGGCCGAACGTCGCGCCCGACGGCGAGACGATCGTGTTCGCGGCGCAGGAGAACCGCCAGCACATCCTCGGGCACATGACGCTGCTCGGGCTCAAGGAGTCGGTCATGCCCTGGTGCTCGGACGGCCCGAGCGAGGCGGAACTGGGTGGCGCCATGGAGACCACGCTCTCGCGCTGGGCCGACGCCTGCCACGCGCAGGGCGGCACGGTGGTGATTCCGCACTTCCCGAACCCGAACTGCGAGCCGGCGACGCTCATCGCGACCGGGCGCGTCGACGCCCTCGAGATGAACATCCACGGCGAGTACAATCACCTCGAGTATTACCGGTACCTCAACTGTGGCTACCGCCTGCCCCTGTGCGGCGGCACCGACAAGATGACCAGCGACGTGCCCGTCGGACTTTACCGCTGCTACGTCCACATCCCGCCGGACGAGGAGTTCACCTACGCGAACTGGTGCCGGCGCATGCGGCTCGGCCGCTCGTTCGTCAGCGGCGGACCGCTGCTGCGCTTCAAGGTCGAAGGCATGACCATGGGCGACACCGTGCGCCTGTCCGGCAACGGCGGCACGGTCACGGTCGAGGCCGAGGCGCTCAGCATCCTGCCCATCCACACGCTGCAGATCGTGCAGGCGGGCCGCGTCGTCGCGGCCGTCGAGGAACGGAACGGCACGCACCGCCTGACGCTGCGCGAGAAGATCCGTGTCGACGGCCACACCTGGCTGGCCGCACGCTGCGGCGCAGCGGACTACTTCGGCCAGCCGCTCATCCACCACGACGGCTGGCGCCGCGGCATGATGGCGCACACGTCACCCGTCTACGTCGCCTGCGGCGGCGACTGGTGGATGTTCGACCCGGCCGGCGCGCAGTACATGCTCACGCTCATCAACGGCGGCCTCTCGTACATCCGCGAACGTGCCGTGCTCGACAAGCCCGGCCGCACCACGCACCACCATTCGGCCCCCGACCACCAGGACTGGCTCGAGGAACCCTTCCAGCAAGCCCTGGCCGCCGTGCACCGCCGCATGCACGAACACGAGGTGCCGCATTGAGTACCCGCACGCCGAACATCCAAGGCTCGTAGTCCCGCCTGAGTCCCGGCTTCAGCCGGAAGCCTGCGCCCGTGCTTCAGCCGGGCGCGAGACGCGTCGCCTCACGCAACAACCCCGAGCGACCGCCGCACCCGCCACGCCGCCACGCGCAATCAACCGGCACCGTCGTTCCTCCATGCCACGCCGTTCCCGCGCGCTCGCTGGAGACTCGCGCCCGCTTCCGCGTGAACGCGGGACTCAGACTCCGGACACGACCTGCCACGAGACTGCCTTTTCGACGGGCAACGGGCGCGTCGCCAGGGCACAACTACATTACGGCTAGAGCACCGGGTCCCTCTCTAGGAGTCACGACACAATGAGCATCTGGTCACAGAAGTTGTCGCGTCCCCCATACACCGACATGGGCGAGGACCAGCACCTGTCGCCGATCTTCGGCCGCGGTGCGCCAACACTCGCGGGCTGGAAGCGCCGGCGCAAGACGCTGCTGCGCCGCTGGCAAGATGTGCTGGGGTCGCACTCGATGCCCGAGTTCGACCGGACCGAGGCGCGCGTCGAGGAATTCGAGCTGCCGGAGGCGCACGCCACCTTGTTTCGGCTCCCGACCAGTCCGGCGACGCGGCAACTGGCGCTGCTGCTGCGCCCGAAGACCGCGATCCACCGCCCCTGCCCCGGCGCGATCGTGCCGTTCTACAATCCGGACCTCATGGCCGGCTACGACCTCGCGACGCGGCAGCCGAAGGAACGGTCCACCACGCACTTCGGGCGGCACCTGGTGCAGCAGGGGTATGTGGTCCTGTGCACACAGGCGTTTCCGTTCAACACGGTGCCGGACCCGAAAAGCGATGCGAACTTCGCCTGGTGGCACGCGGCCGCGGCCAAAGTGCTGGGCGACAACCCGCACTGGACCGGCATGGGCAAGCTGATCTGGGACACGTGGCTCGGCACCGACTTCCTGCTACGGCAGCCGGATGTCGACGCGGAACGGATCCTCATCATCGGGCACTCGCTGGGCGGCAAGATGGCGTTCTACAACGGCGCGCTCGACGAGCGGATCAAGGCGGTGATCGCCTCGGATTTCGGCATCGGTTACTCATTCACGAACTGGCAGGACCCGTGGTACCTGGGCACGAAGGTGCACGATCCCAGGCTGGGTGTGGGCCACCACGAGTTGCTGGCCCTGACCGCGCCGCGCGCGTTCCTGCTCATTGCCGGGTTGTATGACAAACGCGAAAGCTGGCAGTACCTGAACGAGGCCGCGAAAGTCTACGCCCTGCACGGCCGCGAGCACGCGCTTGGCATGTTCGACCACGCCAGTGGGCACACACCGACCGAAGAGTCCATGCGCATCGCCTACGAATGGCTCACCGAGCAGTTCGGGTTGCCGCCGATGCCGTGGCAGGTGTGAGGCGAACACCCCCAGCCCCGGGCAACCCGGTGCGCTCGCTGAAGACTCGCACCCACTTCCGCGTAAACGCGGGACTCAGACATGGGGACACCGTGCCACACCAAACCGCGTTGCATCGTGAGGCGGGACGCACGGCGGGCCGCCTCATACGGCAACCGATGCCGGCAGTGCCGTGGCGAGTGCCTCGCTCACCCCAGCACCTCGGGAGTAATGATGCGGCCGAGCAGGTAGTACTTGCGGTCGGGGTACCAGAGCACCTGCCGGCCCTTGAACGACGTCATGCTCGTGTAGGTGGCGATCTCCGCGGTGCCTTTCGGGCCGAGCGGGATGCCATCGGTGTCGAGCAGCTTCTTCGGCGCGCCGAACCAGATGGGCTGGTGCGCCTTGGGCTGGTACGTGCCGACCGCACCGAACATCGGGTTGCGCACAAAGTTGAGCTGGTTACAGTCCCACGTTTTGCGGAACAGGTCGTACTTGCCGACGCGGCCGTCATTGTTGTGGAACAGGAGCAGGAACCGCCCGCCGTCCAGCGGATAGATCGGGCAGCAGGACAGCGGGTGCTTGACCGGTTCGCCGCCGTCACGGAACCGCAGCACTTCCGTGGGGCGCCAGGTCGCACCGTCGTCGTCGGACACCGAGTACCAGACGTGCCCTTCCAGGGTGCGCATGACCACGAACAGGCGTCCGTCCGGCAACAGCACCAGACTCGGCTCCTGCGCGGTCGAGAAGTTGGGGATATCGCGGTGTTGGACTTCCAGCCCCGGACCGTCCACGGGCAGCCAGGTGATGCGCAGCGCCGCGGGCTCCGGCCCTTCGTCGATGTTCTCGAAGCGCATGAACGCGGACCGGCTGTCGGTCGTCCACCACCCGTGCGGCCGTGGCACCACGCTGGCACTGCTGCACTGCGTGTAGCCGACGATCTGCCGGCCTTTCGCGTCACGGATCGGCTTCTGCCAGACGATCCAGTTCTTCGGGATGCTTGGGTCCGCATGGTCGTACCGGTTCCGCGGCATGGGGAGGTCCGGGCCGTGCGTCCATGACACCGCGTTGTCGTCCGAGAACAGGCAGCCCATGGCACCGCAGCCCTGCGTGTCGTTGTCGTAACGCCCGACATCCTTGGTGTAGAAGCAGTAGATGCGCCCGGTCTTCGCGGCGACCACCGGGAAGCCCCAGCTCGCCTGTGGATCGACGCCCTTCCGCCCCGGGCCGGTGCCGACGAACCGCACCGGTTCGGACCAGTGCGTCCCGTCCGGGCTACGGGCCAGGACCAGGTGATTGTCGCCGCGCCCCTCGCAGGAACTCTGCGTCCACATCGCGAGCAGTTCGTCGCTCTTCGGTGCCGGGAACACGAGGAAGTGCTCGTTGTCCGTGTCGTTCAATGCCCCGCCCTTGGGGACATAGACGACAATGTCCGGCTTGCTGCGTTTCCAGTCGGTGGCCAGGTCGATGGGAGGGGTGGTGTCAGGCATTGTGGTTCTCCGGGGGACGGACCCAACGGACAGGACGGACGGAAATGCCGGTGGGCGGCGGTTGCTTTCTCTTCTGCCGGCCTCACTTCTGCGGACATCGCATCTCGCGCAGCATACCGCCCAGCTTCTTTCCGAGCAGGAAGAACTTACGCTCCGGGTACCAGAGCGTCGTTTCGTCGCCGGCGTGCGTGACGCTGGCGTACATGGCCAGGTCGGTGCGGCCGTGGCCGTGGCCGAGCACGACGCCGTCGTTGTCCATGAGCAGGCACGGGTTCGAGAACCAGACCGGCTGCTTCGCGCCCGGCCGGAACTCGCCCTTGAGCAGGTAGATAGGACGGCGATGCCAGGTGCAGTCGTGCGGCGTCCAGCGCCCGAAATGCCCGTCGTGATTGTGGATCAGCATGAAATAGCCGCCGTTGGCAACGGGGTAGATCGGACACGGACTCATGGGGTGGAGCAGTGGCTGCTCCGTGTCGGAGTAGCGCAGGACTTCCGGTTGACGCCAGGTGCGGCCGGCGTCGTCAGAAACCGTGTAGTACGGGTTGCCATTCGGCGTGCGGAGCGTGCAGAACAGGCGCTGGTCCGGTAACGCCACGATGCTCGGCTCCTGCACGGTGGAGTGGCCGGGAAAGCCGGGTGGCTCCACGCGCAGTGCACGGTCGTCCGACATGAAGTACGACACATCAAGCTTCGAGACGGGCGGATGTTCGTCGACGTTCTCGAACCGCATGTACTCGACGGTCGCGAAATCGTAAATCCAGCACTTGGACGGGTGCGGATTCCGCACCACCGCCTTGTGACTCGCCCAGCGCGTGAACCCGGCCAGGTACTTGCTCTCGGACCAGCGCATGGGCCGCTGCCAGACGATCCAGTTGGCGGGGACCGCCGGGTCCGGGTTGTCCCACTTGCTGCGCGGCATGGGGACCGTCTCTTCGGCGCTCCAGGTCACGCCGTGGTCGTCACTGAAGGTGCCGCCCATCAACCCCGTGGTGTGCGAGCCGTAGTCGTTTACGCCAATGTGCTTGCTGTAGAGCACGTAGATGCGACCGGACTTCGAAACGAGAGGAAACCCCCAGCTCGCCATGCCTTTGCCGGTGGCAGAGTCGGCGTTCGCGCCGGCAATCGTCCGCGGTGTCGCCCAGGAGACACCGCCGTTGCGGCTGCGCGAGAACACAATGCGCTGGTCCGTCTTGCCCTCGAACGTGCTCTGCGTCCACACAGTCATGAGCGAACCGTCCGGGCCGTCGAACACGAGGAAGTGCTCATTGCCGGTGTCGTGTGTCGAGCCGTCGAAACTCGACGGCGCATACACCAGGAAATCCGGCGCCGTGCGCCGGTACTCACGGTCCATCGTCTGCTGAACGGGATCGGGACGGTCCATGGTGGTTACTCCTTTGACTGGCGGCGAGTCCCGCTGAACGGGACTATCGCACCTTGCCTCTACAGTACCACCTCGACCGGCCCGGAGTCCAGGCGCGAAAGCGTCGGCGACAGGACATGTCTGTCCGGAATCGGACGCACCCCCCGCAGGGGCACGGCGCCGCACCTGCGATCCTGACCTCACCGTCCCAAGAGCACGAACCACGCGTAAGCGGCCCGCGGGCGGAAGACCGCCCGGGGGGCGCTGAAGGCGGGACTACGAACCTGGCCAACAGCGCAACGAGGCTTGTAGTACCGCGTTCACGCGGTCCGGGCTCCAGTTTCATAGGAGGCGGAAGCTGCAGCGACGCTTCAGCGAGCGGCCGGGGATCGGCTCGCTCCAGCTCGCCTGCCACTTCCGTCCCGCCTGGCAGGCGGGACGGAACTCGGACGCAGGCGCCGTGTCTTCGAAAGGGCCACGTTTCATGGGAGCCGAGCGCCCACACTCGCGCAAGAGCGCAGGACGGGTGAGGGCACCTCTCCTGTCGGTGCTTGACCGGCCCGATGCGGTGACGTCAGCACTTCACTCCGCCACGCTGAAACCTTTGACCTGACCCTTGTCCGTGGCCAGCAGCACACCGGGGCCGGCCGCGCCACGGAAGGCGCTGATGCTGACCGGCGCACCGTTCAGGCGCGCCTGCCGGACCGGGGCGCCCTTGGCGTCCAGCGTCCACACGGTGCCGTCCTGGCAGCCGACGACCACGACCGGGACAGCCACGTCCTTGCCGGCAAAGCACTTCAGCAAGACCGGTGCGGCCGGCATTCTCCGTGACCACAGCTTCCCGCACGTGTGGTCGAGAGCGACGACCAGCCCGTCTCTCAGCGCCGCCACGATCTCCTTCTTCCCGTCGCCCTCGAGGTCCGCGATGTCCAGGTCCAGGACGTTCTTTGCGTGTGAGGCCGCTCCCGGCCCGAACTGCGCGTTGGACAGAGCCTTGCCGTCCTGGCCCCAGACGGTCACTCGGCACCAGGAACCGTTGATCTCCGACACCACTTCCGGCTTGCCGTCACCGTCCATGTCCTCGCAGAAGATGTGGTTGCGGCTCATGCAATCCCACCCGGCGACATAGGTGTGGCCGGACGGCACGCCATCGAACCCTCGTCCCACCGTCGACGGGTTCTTGCTGTCCACGATCGCCAGCGCGTGCGAGTCGTTTGGTTGTCGCCCGATGAGCAGGCGCCGACTCCCGTCCGGGCCATCGATCGCCGCGAAGTTGCGGCCGGGCCCCCAGAACACCGGCAGGCGCTTCACCAACTGCCCCTTCTCATCGACGATCTCCAGCGTACAGGCACTGCCGACGAAGCATTGACTCTTGCCGTCTATGAACACGCCCGTGCCGAGACCGTAAATGCCCGGATGCGCGGACTTGAACCAGTACTGCTTCGCCGCTTCCCACACCGCCCGGTCCATCTCCGACACGAACACCCACTGGCGCACACCCTTCTCGTCGAACGCGATCAGCTTCTCGTCGGCGCAACCGGCCAGCAGCAGCTTGTGCTCCGGCCACCACGTCAGCACGCGGACCTGGCCGTCCGTCTCCAGCTTGCGAATCTCGGTGCCGTCGGCGCCGAAAACCTGGATTGTTTTTCCCGCCGCAATACAGAGCAGGTCGCCGGCATCTCCGGGGATCACCAAGGTTTGGCCAGGGATGCCCTCCGCGGTCGCTGCCAGGACTTCCTTCATGGGTGCGACGACCGCAGCCTGTACCTGTGTCGCGCTGGCCGGAGCCAATTCCCGGCGGGCCAGGCCCTGGGCGAGGAGCGCGGAGAGACGGAGCGAAAGACTCTGCATCGCTTTGGCGCCGGGCTTGACCCCTGTGAGCGTATGCCGCCCCGGGGCAAGCGTGAACGCGTTCAGGCCGCGATGCGCCTTGGCGACCTGCAGCGGTGCCCCGTCCACCGCAACACCCTCCGCGTTCTCCAGCGCCAACGCCATCCGGGTCTCCCTCCCGACCACGGCAGACAATACGCCGGCGGTGAAGTCCCAGTTCACGTCGACCGGCTCGTCGGCGGTCATCAAGGGACCGCCCACATCGAGGCTCAGCACCGCGTGGCCCACCAAGCGCTGCGCCCCTACGAGCGCGAAATCGGCGCGGGTCCCGGCGTCTGTTCCGACCACCGCGAGAGCCAGTTGCGGCAGGGTTAGGATCGCCGCATTCTCGCTCACGCTCAGACAGGCGGACTGGCCCGCCTCGGAGTTCGCCGCCGGCTGCAAAAGGTGGAAGAACACGCGATGCTGCCCCGGTTTCGCCGCGCCCAGCCACTCCAGCGTGACCACATCCTTCCCGGATCCAGTCATGCGTTCGGACGGGTGCAGGGCGTAACCACCCGGCCCGCCGTCACCCAGGACCCCATCCGGACGGATGCTCACGCCGGACACACCTGCGTACAGCCGTTCACTCTCGGGTTTCTTGCCTACGACCTCGATGCGCAGGACGTGCCAGCCAATCCCGAGTTCCTTGCGGCCCAGCGGGATCCGCACACTCTGTGCAGTCGGTGCGTAGTGATCGAAGTCATCGGGGAAGGGAACGCCGTCCAGCGACACACGCAAGGTCCCACGGTCTCTGTAGTTGAGCACGTCGGCAAACACTTCCCCCGCGAGCGGCGCATCGAGTTCGAACGGCATCTCGAGCCACGCCCCCGGTTCCTGCGCCTTGAGCAAGACGATGTTGAGGTCTTGGAGACGCGACAGCAGTTCTTCCGGCTTGCCCGGTCCGCACGTCAGCGCGCTCTTGAGTGCCGGCAGGATCCGCCAACCCGGCGGCGAACCGACGGCGGCACTGCCCTTGATGCGCAGCACGTTGGCGGCAGCGTCCCACTGGCCGCCGACCGGCTGCCACTCGGTGACGACCCGCATGTTCTCGGTGTCGCTGCGGAATCCGAGGTCATCGGCGATGAGCACGTACTGCCCCGAACGCTGCACCACGGTGCGCCGCCAGTTCGCGTAGGGCGTCTTCGGGACCTCGCCGACGGCGATGGCGGTGTCGCCGATCACGTCGGCACAGAGCAACGCGGCGTCCATGGCCACTTGCGGTTCGACCAGGCCGTCGGCACGGGTCAAAACCTGGTTGTGGTAGCCGGCCAGCAGCGTCGAACCGGCAAGCCGCATCTCAAGTAGCCCGAAGGTGTGGTACGGGTTGCGACCGGCGCCGTTGTGGCCCTTGATCAGCAGGAAATCGCCGGACGCGTCCAGGCTGGTGCGGTAGCTTCCCCACAGGAATGACTGTTCGATCGGGATGCCGCTGGCGCGCGTCTTCCACATGGGCAGCGGCATCGGCTGGATCGTCCACGTGTCCAGAAGTTCGGCGGGGGGACGGACTTCAAGCTTCTCGTCCGGCCAGAAGGACTGGCCGAGCCGAAACACGTTGGTGTCGATCCCGGTCCGGTCGCGGTAGAACAGCCACCGACCGTCACCCGTCAGGTACGCGGTGCGCAAGAGAAAGTTCAGGGACGACGCCTTCAGCCCCCAGTCACGCGCGCTGCCGGTGAACAGAACGTCCTGGGTGCGTAAACCTGCCTGGAGATTCCCGGTCTCCAGCCCCGTGCGGTCGCCGCTCAGGATGACATAGTCCAGGATTGGATCGTAGTAGGACGTGTACCAGAACAGATGGTCGTTGTTGCCTGCCAGCCAGGCGCTGTCCCGGAGCGACGAGTAGTAGGTCCGCACGGAGTCCAGCGCACACTCCCAGATCGGGTCCGGGTAGTCGCGCTGGAAGTAGCGCGCCAGGCAGTAAAGCGACGTGGCGGCCCAGTCGGCGTGCCGGTTGCCGACGAAACCGTGGTGACTCTTGATGCCATAGACCCCCTCGGCCGCCCGGTGCGTGAGCTGCTTCGAGAACGCATTGGTGATCCGCAACCGGTCGGCGTCCGTGAAGAACGGGCTCTCCTCGATCAAGTCCCAGAGCAGGATCATCATGTGCGCGCTGTAGTGGTACGGTCCGCTGAGCGGCTCATGCTTGTTCTCGATGCGCTCGCCGTCCGCGGCCTCGATCTCCTTGACTGCCGCCGCGTCGGGGAATGCCAGCCGCAGGAACTCGCGGGCGTGCGACTCGTCGCCCGTCATCGCGTACAGCGCCATGCGCTTACTGATGATGTTCCAGCCGAAATAGCCGCTGGACCCGTACGTCACGGATTCCTCCCAGATCTTGACGTCCTTCAACTCGGTCGGCGCCACCACGCCCTCACCGAGTTTGATGTCCATGGTCCAGCCGACCGCGAGATCGCCTTTCGTGGCGCCAGCGCCCTTCAGTTTCTCGATGAGCACCGCCCCGGCGCTCGCAACCCCGCTCGTGTCGCTGCCGCCCACGACGATGACGTTCTTCCCGTCGCCGAACGGGCTGTGCACGCTCTGCACCACATGCCCGCCCGGGCCAGGGTACTTCAGGTCGACCAATGTGAAGAACCGGTCGTACAGAGCGCCGAGGGCGCGGTTCGTCGACCGATTGCCCAGCACAACCAAGTGCCCGCACAGCGGCACCGCGGCTGCGGGGTCCGCATCCGTGACGATCGGCACCTGTACCCCCGTCAGGTCCGAGACGGTCTTCTGAATGGCAGACCCCGTCGCTCCGTAGAGCCCGGACTCGGGAACCACGATCGTGACCGCCGGCTGGCCGGCCGCCACAAAAGGCGTCGCCAGATGAAGGTCCTTGACCCGCTCGTAGACGGGCGGCACCGGCTTCGGCGGCGCTGCCGACGTCGAGGACGACGACGCTGCCGGGTCCGCACCCGCCGCGAGCGCTGCCAACGACAGGAACCCGACACCGACCACACCGACCACCGCCACCGCGTGAGTTATTCCCGGATGCATGGCTTCCTCCAAACACTCGTGTGTCGGCCGCTAAGTCCCTTGCACAATGGTGTTGAAGGTTTCAGGTTTCGGGTGTCAGGTGTCAGGAAAGGCCATCGCCGGCAGGTGTCCGTTGTGTCCGATTCTTCCGATGTGTCCGGCCCGTCCCGGCCTGACACCCGAAACCTGAAACCTGACACCTCTGCCATGCGTTCACGCCGGTTTCGTCGCCGGGAACATCCACAGGTGCCGCCGATCATAGACGACGGCACACGGTTTCCCGTCGCCATTCCAGTCGACGATCTGCGTGCCGAAGCCGTAGCCCATGTCGTCGGCACGGGTGCCGTCCGGTATCTGCGTCTCCGGTTGCCGGGAGTTGGCGGGCGGCTCGAACTCCACGGCGATTCGCCCGTCGCCGTCCATGGCCCAAGGCCAGCCGCCGTCCGTGTACAACAGGTAATCTCGTGACGCGAGCGTCAGTTTCACCACCGGCCGGTTGCGGTGGAATTCGTGTCCGGCGCACGTCCTGGGCGCACCCAGCGGCCAGCGCTCCTGGGTCGGCACGCGCCACAGTTCCGTGCCGTTCTGATCGTACAGGACCATTGGCCCATCGTCGTTGTACACCGCCATCTGCCACTCGCTGTCGGTGCGGAACCGGCCCACGGCGCAGCCCTGCACGTGTTTATCCGGCTTCACGAACCGCGTCCCTTCGCCGTGCACGACGAGGTACGCCTTGTCCGACCCGGCAAACCCGATGATCGGCGGTTGGCCCGACCGCTGGAGTATGTCGGTGTAGTCGACGTGCGAGCTCGAGGCATCCACCGTCGCGGGGTCCAGCCCCGGAACGATGCAGCGCTGCTGCCCGCCGGGGTGGACCAGGCAGTAGCCAATGAGAAACTCCTTCGCGCCGGTGTTGTCGAGGTCAAGAGGAATGATGTGGTGCCCGCCGCCAGGCACGGCCACCGGCCCCCACACGGTCGCGAGGTCCGCGCCCAGCCCCAGCACCGGTTCGCCGTAACGCCAGGCGCCGTACCCGCCCTCCCCGTTCTTCACGACCAGCGCCGCCTCACCGCACGCCACCTTCTGCCCCAGAATCTGGACGATGTAGTAGTTGTCTTCCGGCAGGCGCCGTTCGGCGCGGACCTTTCCAGTCGGGCCGTCGAGCAGCACGATGCGGTCGCCATCGGCCAGCGCCACCTCGGCCACACCGTCACCGTTGACGTCGCCGGTGGCCACGCAGGACTCATGCGCGTGACAGATGTAAGAACGGTCAGTAGGGTTTGGCTGCCCGTACGTCCACAGTCGCGTTCCGTCTTTCCTGAAGGCGGACAAGCAGACCGACTGCGGAAATGCCGCCGCGACCTTCGGCCACACCCGGTACAAGCCGGCACCGAACACGGCCGGGCCCTGGTAGGCCAGAACCTCCATCTGCCCGTCACCGTCGATGTCGGCGAAGAACAGTTCCGCGCCCCCGTACGGACCAAACGCGAACTCCGCACGGCAACCGAGCGTGATGGTCTGCGTCATGGACGATGGCCTCCCTCTTTCGACCTGTGCGGGCAGATCCAGCCTCACGGAAATTCGGCCCGCGCCAGCCAGGTACGCCGGAACGCGCAGTGGCTCGGCGCGTCCCGCGCCGAAGCGGAGTGCTCGGGCCGGTCCCCGGCCGAGGGACTCGGGCCGAGACGGCCCCGAGTACTCTGCTGCGGTCCCGGAGGTCCCGCGCCACCGCCGCGCGGCGAAACGCCGTGTACCAGAGCGCGTGTCGACGTCTACGAAGCCTTCGCCGCGCCCCGCTTCGCGCCGGCCAAGCGCAGCGCGGTCGAGAGCAGGACCTGCTCCGTCTTCGGCGCCAGGGGCGCGGGTTCGAGATACACGTGGATGTTCGTGTGTGCCTCGTACCCACCCTGCGGGATCATGTCGGCCGTGGGCACGTACGAACGCGAGCAACCGCAGTAGCCGGCCACCAGCGCCGGCGCCGGCGCCAGTCGTTTCTTTACCTGCAACTGGTAACCGACGCACATCTCGTCGTTGAACGCCACGATCCGGAACGGGCCGATCCCTAACGCCTGCACGGTCGACGGTCGCGACCTCGGCAGCCTGCCGTCCTTTTCGAGCCGTTCGAGCATGACCTTGGCCCACTTGCCTTCATACCCCTGGTTGCGCGCTGCCACCTTCCCGAACTCGTCTTTTGTCAACGGTTTCTGGTACGGCAACTGCACGGTCTCGATGCGGTGCAACAGCGGGCCGGTGACGTCCTGAACCGTCCCGGTCAGCCCCGCCATAACAGCAAGCGACAGCTCGCGTCCCAACGCGCGAACGTCGTCGATCGAGCCGCCACGGAAGGAGCCCTTCGCGTTGATCAGGCGCGGTCGCACGTCGCCAAAACACCCGGCCAGGAACATGGCATTCGCGCCGGGGAACTCCATCTCGAGCTGCAGTTGCGCGTGCCCCGGATAGTCGCCGCCGATGATCTGCCCACCCATGACGGTGGCGTGGCAGGCGTACGAGAACAGGATCGCCACCGGGTCGCCGTTCGGTTGCGCCAGCTTCAGGATCGTCACCTCATGGTCGCAGCGGCCGCTCGGGTTCGGCAGCATTGGGCAACCCGGCAGGTCAGGCCGGCGCCGGTTGATCCCGAACACAGCAACACCTGTGGCGAACTGCGCCGTCACCGGCTTCAATTCCCGCGCCGCGTCGCAGATCGTGTCGATGCAGGCCTGGCCTAGCCAGCGCACGTACTCCATGTCCACTTCGGGGTAGAGATTCGCGATCTGGTCGTCAACGACCGGACCGCAGTGCGTGTGCGACGCGGACAGCAATACCTGGCTCTCGTCGAGCCCCAGCCGCGTCTTCACTCCGGCCTTGATGGCGTCGACGAGCGGCTGACTGAAATCGAGCAGTTCCGCGGTGAGAATCGCGACCCGGTCACGCTTCGTATCCTCGAGCACCAGCGCCCGAGCGTGGAGCTGCTGGTAGACGCCTTCGGACTTCGCGCTGCGCCCGTACCCGCTCTGGAACACCGGTCGCGGCGGCGTGATACAACGCCGCGCAATTCCCGCCGACAATGTGGAATTGGACTTGCTCTGCCTCATCATCGACCTCCTCCTCCATCGTATGGTAGCAGACGTTGAGAGAGTCAACGTAGCGTGGCGGGCAAGCCAAAGCAAACGTGCAGGGATAGGTGAACCTGGGTTGCGGGGAGGAACGTCAGATGGCCCGCCCCGGGGGGGCATGCGCCAAACTGTTACGGCAGCCACGTGGGGTAGAGCATGCTAGGTTTGGAGGACGATCCGAGCTGACCGGACAGAGCCAGGCGCGCATCACTTGGCCTTGTCCTGGCCTCCCGATTCATCGACCATCGCCACGCGCTGAACCATCTCGGGAGACTTCGCGCCGCAGAGGGAGCAGTACCCGCCGGACAACTGAACCATCTTCCCCTTGGCCCAGCACTCACGGCAGTAACCGAACGGTTTAACTTTGTCCCCGCATCCCGTGCAGAAAAACTGCCCGGCGCTGTACTCGTTCAAACAGTTGTCACAGACGTGCCCCGCTGGCTTGAAGGCTTCGAAGACGCCACGAACCTTGACAAGCTGTTCGGCCAGTGTCTTCTTGTACTCAGCGTCCTGCGCCTCGCTCTGTTCCGCGACCAACCGACGTGCCAGAGAAGCGCTGCGCTGAATCAGCCTGCGGCTAAGGACGGTGTAGGGCGAGTTCTCCATCTCCATGCCACCCGCCATCTCCATGCTACCCGGCATGCCACCCATGCCTTCGGCACCCTCGATGACCTTGGGCTTCAACGCGATCACAAGTTCCTTCTGCGCAACGAGCTGCGCAACCGCGTCTTCACCCGCCTCGCGGGTCGCCAGGCGCAGCCAAGCATTGTGGACATACGACGGACAGTCACTGAGCTTCGACGCTTCGCTGTAGTACTGCTCCGCCAGCTTCATGCACTCGGTTACCGGCACTTCCCCCTTACGCGACAGGAACCGCTCCGCGAAGAAGCCGGAGTAGTACGACAGATTCCACTTGTCGTCGATGGCGTACTTGCGCCCCTTCTGCAGCAGGTCGATGGCGGCCTGCGGGACCTCATTGGCGATAAACATCCCACCCATCTGGTAGGCCTTGTGGGAGTCTGGATCAAGGTCGGTAATCCGGTCGAGCGCCTTGGCAAAATACCGCGCCGCGTTGTCGTTGAGCTTGCCTTTGACCTTGCCCATGTCCTGGATCAGCATGACCCATTTCAGGTCCGCAATGAACCTGTCCATCCCCATGCAGGGAAGATAGACACGAGCCAGACGGTTCTTGTTTGTGGTGAACTCTGCGCGGCCACTCTCAACCTTTCGTGCCGCCATGATCGACAACGCAAAAGCCACCACCGCAAAAATCACTGGGAGCACCGGAAAACGCTTCATGGTTTCCGCCCGCCTTTTGTCTTCTTTCCCTAACTAAATATATAAACCCTGTCAATACAGTATCCCCTGTTTTCTTGCTTTGCCAGTCAAACTGCAATGCGAACCTGGCTTATTCATCAAAGAACCGCAGATTGACGCAGATGAGCACGTAGAGATTGTGTGACAGAGACGACGGTGGCGGGTGCTGGGCTGGGGGGGGGCTCGCCAAAGTGGCGGGACCGGCTCGGTCCCGCG
>MHBL01000116.1 GCA_001803235.1 Lentisphaerae bacterium RIFOXYA12_64_32 | reverse complement strand
GCGCCGAACCGAATGACGCGTGGCGGGGCAATCGACATCCCCCCGTCCGGTACCGCGTTGGGCCTCTCAACTAGCTCAATTGCAAATGCCAAGGCCTGCCCCCGGCGCCCCCCGCTCCGCGCGTCCTCAGGCAGCCAGTCAAACCTTAGAACGTTTGTCTCATGCTCGCCGAAATCAACCTAAGCCATACCCTGAGCGCACCAGAAAAATGTAATATGCTGACAAGTAATAGCTAAGACTACGCAGGCCCCGCTCGAGGGGCCCCGCTCGAGGTCGTTAGCACACCTGCTCCTGGCCCGCGACCTGGGCTACATCTCCGAAGACCAGCACCGGGACGTGAAGCAACGAGTTGACGCGGTCTTCGCACCGCTGCACGGCCTTCAACGTGCCGTCACCAAGGAGGCTGGCATTCCGGCAGCCTTCATCGCATTGCTCACTTCCACCCTGGCCATCACGCTGGGCAAGTACCTGACGTCTCTGGCTTGAAAAGGTCCATGGTCCATGGTCCATTGTCCATGGTCCCCAGTTGCGCGTAGCGCTAAGTTCGTCAAGGAGTGCCACAGGATGCTCGTCCCCGGGGAGCCACGGGCTCGCGCCCGTGGCTACAGGCTTCCGCCCTCTGCGAGGGCTGAGGCGGAAGAGCCGTCATAGCCCACTGTTCACCACGGTTGACTTCGTACCCGGGCCGGCCGTGTCATGTTGTCGGGAGGAGATCCACCATGAGACCAGGTGCGAAAGGCAGACGGAAATCCCGGTCACGGTACGCCGAGATTGCGGCCGAGGGCGCTGCCGGGCAGCCGGATCCCGTGGCGCATGCCAAGTCCACGGGCTACTCGGAGCAGGAGTTGGACAGCGTCCCCGACGACGCGGTGGTGAGCCTGGGCTGCGGCAACCCGGTGGCCCGCGCCGAGCTTCGGGCCGGCGAGATGGTCTTGGACTTGGGGTGCGGTGCCGGCTTGGACGCGCTCCTGGCCGCGCAACGGGTCGGACCGAAGGGCCGGGTTATTGGTGTGGACCAGACGCCGGAGATGGTGCAGCGCGCCGCCGACAACGCCGCCAAGGCAGGCGCGCGGAACGTGGAGTTCCGCCACGCGGCGATCGAGCGGTTGCCGCTTGAGGACGGGTCCGTCGACGTGGCCATCAGCAACTGCGTCATGAACCACTGCGCCGACAAGGTGTTGGCGTTCAAGGAAGTGTACCGTGTGCTGAAGCACGGCGGGCGGATATGGATCTCGGACTTGGTCGCGGCGGGCGGGTTCTCGGACGCGGCGTTGAAGGACGAGATCTGGGGTGAGTGGCTGGCGGTCGCGCTGCCGAAGGCCAAGTATTTCCGGACGATCGAGAACGCCGGCTTCCGCGACCTCACGGTGGCAGGGGAAGCCACCTTTGCCATGGCGGAAGCCGACGCGCGGCTCAAGGGCAGGATCACCAGCCTGCTGCTGACCGCGCGGAAGTAGCGTCGAGTGTCGGGGGGGGGCATCGGACGGATCGGACGGATCGGGCACGTCCGACAGCCGCCGTGCAACATCTGACCGCTGCCGTTGCCGCGCCCGGCCCACATGCCGGCGCGCGTCGCTGTCAGTCACGATAGCCCGTCGCCAGTCCCCCGCATGATGTAGTTGCTCTGGCGGTTACGACGTGGGTTCATGGCCAGATGATGGTTGTATCCGACCGCAGTTGGTTCGAGTGCCGCCATTCATAGTGGGAATCGACGAAGAAGATGTTCGAACCGTTCGAGTGTCGGGTCTGGCGCAGGGTTTGATTGAGGGCCTGGAACGCGTTGCAAACGGTGTCACCCCTGAACTCCTGGGCAGGGAACGCGTACGTGAGCTGGTAGCACCCGCCTGAGGCCACCACCCAGTGCGAACAGTCCCCAAAAACGGCGGTTCCCGCAGGGCGCGAGATCTTGACGAGTTTGCGCATGCTCAGAACGCTGTTATACCCGTAGTGCCGCGTCAATTGGTCCCCGGCGTACTCGGGGCTGGCTTTGCGGCTTTCCATGGCCTTGGGGCAAGTCAGTACATCCCAGTTGCCGATGTACGGGTAGACGAGATAGCGCCACCAGTTCACGTTGCAGCCATCGCCATGGACACAGCCTCCGACCCCGGGCACCGCCAGATCCGGACGGAAGAAACCAGAGTGCATGGCAAGATCGTCGTACTCGTCAGAATACAGGGCCCACCCGGTGGTCAACTGCTTGATATTGCCGACACAGTTCGCCTGCTTTGCCTTGTCCTTGGCATTGGCCAGCGCCGGCAGCAGCATGGAGGCGAGAATCGCGATGATGGCGATGACGACCAGGAGCTCGATGAGTGTGAACCGTCGGGTTCTCATGGCAGACACCTTTGCGCGGCCGCATTCCTGCCTGGTGTTCCGCAACCAGATCAGTACAACTAATCTAACCATACACGGATCGGGTCTTTAGCGCAAGTCGTGGTTCCTCCCGGCCAGGGCTGTTTCAAGATCTGGCGCCGCGTCTCGGAAGGCCACGCCTCCGCGCACACCAAGTAGGGGCGGCCTGTCCTCAGGCCGTCCCCCCCCCCGGCGTGGGGACACGCCGGGGGTACTCACCGCACGCGACAGTCACGAATCTTGAAACAGCCCTGCCTCCCGGCCGTATGCGGCCACAGCGCGTCGGAGTCTGGCGCGCAGCCCTGCCAGCGGAGCCCGTGGCCGTTCCAGGTGCGGGGGGCGCTGTGCGTTCCGGGCGGCATCTCGACCGCGCCACCGGGTTGGTCGAACAAGGCCCGCCACTGGGCCACGATCTGCCCGCCGCGGGCGAGGTCATAACCGCTGGGACCGACGGTCCTCTGGCCGGGTTGCTGGGCGTCGGCAGCACTGCGGCGGTCCACGATGGTGTCGGTGAAGGCATTGCTGCCATCGTCGTCCTGGGCCGGCGTCGAGGTCATTGAGCCGGTCGGTTCGAGCGTGACCGCATCCTGTGTCGCGGCGGATACGGCGACCAGAATCACCTCGTCGCCATCGGTGTGCGTCTCGCCGGCAGGAACGTCTACCGTCGCGGCGGTCGCCGCCGGCGTGGTCGTGATGGTATTCGTCGCCTCGACCACCTGGCCTCGGCCACCCACGGCCATGGGCACTTGGCCGCGGCCGTCCCGGGTGTTCACCCAGTATGCGGCACCCGGATGCAGGAGTTCCCCATCGTCAACTTTCGTGAAGGTCCGGGTCTCGGAGTCCCACTTGAACCACGGCCAGATGACTTGTGCGGGATACGTCGGCGCGGAATCCGCAACCGGGCCTACCAGATTCCAGCCGTCGGTGAGTGTGGGCTCCGGGTCGACTGGGGTCGTGCCTGGGAGAGCGACCGTGCAGTCGGTGAGGCTATTCACGTACACCCAGTAGCCCACCTTTGCCGACAGTGTTGCGGCGGCGGCCTGGAAGCGCTGAATCGCGGCGTTCCATTCCCAGACTCTGCCCACCACCGGGACCCCGTCGAACACGGCTGTAAGCGCGGGTCGGTCGGGCGTGACCGGCAGCGAGATCAGGTTCCAGCCGGGCTTCAGCACCAGGTTGAAATGGACCGCCACGGTCACGGTTGCCGAGTCGGTCCCGCCGTGGCCGTCATCGACGGTGTAGGAGAACTGATCCGGGCCGAAGAAGCCCGGCGCAGGAGTGTAGCGGATCTTGCCGTCGACCAGTTCCGTGACGCCGTGCATCGGAGCGCCGACAGCCGTGATGGTGATCGGGTCGTTCTCGTAATCGCTGTCGTTGGCGAGCACCTCGATGAGCACCGGCGCATCCTGGGGAGTGGCGGCACTGTCGGCGACCGCCTCGGGCTTAAGGTTGTCGCTCAGGACAAGGGCGTCGATGGTGACTGTACTGCCGTTCCCCGGGAAGCCGATCAGATCGAAGTACAGCGTGGCGACCGTGTCCGCCGCGATCCCGGAGATGTCGACGGAGACCGTGAGCGGGAAGGTCAGGCTGGCGACGGCACCGGACGTCGTGGCACCGGGCACGGTCACCTGCGGGCCGAAGAAGACGGTGCCGTCGCTCTGGATGCTGAGGATCGCGTCCGTCTCAGTCTGGCCGGTCGCCGTGGTGCGGAGCGAGTTGGCGGACGCCGCCTCGAGCAGCGTGACCTGGAGTGCGTCGCCCGGGTTCAGCGCATTGGCCTGCAGGTTCAGGGCCGTGATCGTGAATTGCAGCCACCTGGCGCCCTGCGGGATCTTGAACGTCTGCGACGCATCGCTGAACAGCAGCGTGCCCTCGGTCAGCACGGCCGCGCCGGCTGTCACCGTGGCGCCACCGAACAAGCGCCAGCCGAACAGCGGGTCTTCGGCGTCCGCAGTGTCGAACCCACCGTTGAGCAGCCCGGTCGGCGGCGTGACAATGTCTTCGGCCACCGCCTCGTCGAACATCACGAACCCGCTGTACTGGCCGTTCTGCGCCGCAACCGTGTCGAAGGTCCAGGCCGGCTGCGTCCGGGCTGCGGTCCACGCGGCGTCGATGACGGCCAGGTCCAGGGCCGACGGCAGCCGCCGCACGGCCACCGGAATGGTGGCGTTCATGAGATCGTTCGCCGCGACAGCGCGACTCACGTGATCCTCGTCCGACGTGAGTTGGGCCTGCAGAGAGCCAGCCGTGACTGTCGGCGTGCCGGTCGTGTCCGTGCTGACCCGTTGGCGGAAGCCGCTGAACGAGTCGGTGAACCCGAGCAGGTGTCCGACCTCGTGGCAGAGCGTGCTGAACAGGTCGTAGTGGTCCGTCACGTCATTGCCCAACGTGTTGGCGAACTCCGAGCTGTCCAGCGGCGTTGGATCCACGAACCAGCCGTGGCCGCTGGCGTCAAGGTCGATGATGATCGACGCGGTCAACGTGTTTGAGGTCGTATCGTAGGACAGCACGCCGGCACTGGCGAGCTGGCCGGCCGGCAGGTCCTGAACGGCGTAGCGGATGGTCAGGCTCGGGAGTGATACGCCGACGTGCTGCCAGAGCGTCAGTGCCGTGCTCCCCAGCCGCTCCACCTGCGTGGCGAACGGATCCAGTTCGGGCGGCACGACGGTCGCCGTCGTGCTGGTGGACTCGCTGACGTCGTCGGGCAGGTCGGAAAGAGTGATCTCGACGTCGATTGTCAGCGGCAGATAGTTTCCGGGAGTGCTCTCGATAATCGTCTGCATGGTGCCGGAGACGCGGCCGGGCACCCAATCCGGATTGCCGCCGTTCGGGCCATACTTCAGGCCACTGGCGCGCATTTCGGATGGGCCTTCGTTGCGGAACAGGTAGCCGAGGGAGTCGACGATCCCCGGGTCCGTGAAGATCTTCTCGAACGCGTCGTATCCGTAGACCGACTTGATGGCGCTGGAGATGGCGGTCTCGACGTTACGGCTGATATCCATCAGCGACATGTTGCCGAGTTCAGGGAAACGTGTGGTCGTCAGTCCTTCCGGCAGATCCGGGTATTTGGAGGCCTTGCCGGTCTCGATCCACTGCAGCAGGGCAGAGTTGTCCGGGTCGGCGAGCATATCAGTGAAGGCTTTCTTCTGGGCAGAAGTCCCGTTGGCTTCAACCTGTGCGCGGATGAATTCCGTGGCGTTGAACTGCGCTTCCGAGATCACATCGAAATCCGAGCCTTTGGCGCGCGGCCCGGTCTTGGCATATTTCGTCGCCTTGAAGTCCATCCCGATGCCCTCGAATTCCTTGGCGGACATGATGCCGTCGCGGACCAGTTTTCCCGCCTTGTACTCGAGCCAGAGCACGCTGAGCTTGGAACCCTTCTGCCCGATCGAGGCGATCGTGTCGTTCCCGTATTGGGCGGCCAGCTTCATGACCAGGAGTTCCTGGCGAGTCAGCGCGCCGTGTTCTTTCAGTTCATTGAAGCTCATCTTCTCGACCTGGATCTGGTCGATCAGGAACTGGCGGAACTCCGACCAGTGGCCACTGCCGTCATCGTTGGCGTAGGTGAGAAGGTTCTTGAGCGCGACGGCGTCCGCATCGTTGTTGCGCAGTGCTTCGGCGAGGCCGGGGACCCCGTCCATGATGACTTCCACTTCGGCGATGCGACCGGGTTTGCTTTCCACGGCGAGCTCGGCCAGTTCCTTGCGGAACCACTTCGGGTTGAGGAGCCCCTCAAAGATGCGATCGCCCTTAGCGAGCGCCTGGTCGCCCGTGAACAGGTCGTGGATCAACCCCCGTGTATTGCTGCTCGTCTGCAACGGGTCAGCGGCCGAGGTGGGGCGCGCCTGTTCGGCGAGGCCCTGCGTGGACTTGACCTCGTTCGGGACCTTCGTCGTTTCCGTGTCGCGCAGGAGGTCGGCCGCCTTGCCGGGGGCGGTCTTCGGCGCCTCGTCGCCGGGGATCGGCGTCGCCTTCTTGAGTCCGGCGGGAACGCCCGCGGCCTCCTTGCCCATGCCGGTGAACAGTTCGCGCACGTCGGACATGGCCAGATTCTTGACGTCGGCGAACAGTCGCGTCAGGGCCGACTTGCCGGACTTCAGCGACACCCGGATCTCGGCCAGCGACAGTGCCCCGGGCAATTCGGTGAGCAGCAACCCGTCAATGCCGTTCAGCACCGGATTGACCTTCTCCGAGACGAACCCGCCTTCGTCCGTGAGCCGCGCCCCCAGCGGCTGGTCGAAGCCCTTGATGCCTTTCTCGGCCAGGGGCATGGCCAGAAGCATGACCAGGTTGGCTGTGTTGTCGATATTCTCCATGCTGCGATCGCCCTTCCACAAGCCGGTCACGCCCTTGTAGCCCTTGCCGATGATCTCGGGCGTGTGCATGAGGCCGCTGGGCATGGACAACATGCCGTAGGCAGGAATGAGCATCTGGGCCATCTGGTTGGCGACGTCGATGGTGCTGTTGACGCTGCCGATCCACAGGGTGTCCCAGAAGGTCCATTTCCCAATGATGAATCCCTTCTCGTCCTTCTGCCCCTCGATGCGTTCCTCGATGTCCTTGACGAAGGCCTGCTTGATGTCGCCGATGACTTTGTTGATCGGGTAGATCAGGACGTCGTACCACGGCATGTTCGGGGGCGGCATGAAGCCGAAGAACCAGTTGGCAGCCTCCTTCGACTGCTTGCTGAACCGGTGCGTGTTGAAGTCCCAGTTCGGGTCCACTTTGGCATCGTTCAGTCCCCACCACGCCTTGAACCGGTCCTCCATGCCGCGCATGGACGAGGCGTACATGCCGAAGTTGCCGGTGGGGTCGACCATGGTTGTGGGCTTGTTGCCGACGTATCGGTACATGTTGACATCGCGGCCCGAGAACCCGATCGGGTCCAGGCTGATGAATCGCGCCAGCCCCGGATCGTAGTAGCGGGCGCGGTAGTAGTACAGGCCGGTCTCCGCGTCATACTCGCGACCGGTGTAGAAATAGCGGTTCTGGATGGCGCTTCCGGTTCTGGCCGTGATCCGGCCGTAGGCGCTGTACTGGATATGGTCGACGACCGTGCCAGCCGTGCTGACGACGTCGGTCACGCTGCCGAGGTGGTCGGTGAGGAACCAGTAGACCGTGCCGGTGGCCAATTCCTCGGCCAGTGCGTTGTCGTAGCCGAGGCCATGGAAGTAGGTGACGTCGCGCTGGACGTTGGTCCGATACTGGTAGTCGGCGGTGATCTGGGTTGCCGCCTGCGGTGGGTTACCGGTGAGATCCAGCGTCCATGCCCCGGTGTTGTAGTCGATGGTGCCGGTGACACCGGATCCGCTCAACACCCCGTTGCGGTCATCGGTCAGGACCAGGGCGCCGGCCGTAACGACCGTAGTCCCTTTCCGGACGCGACCGTGCGCGAGCGTGCCGGAGAACGCGGTTGTCGTGCCGTCCCCGACCGCCAGCACTTCGTTGTCCACCGTCTGGGCCGCGTCGGTATACTCGATGATCACATCGCTTTGGTCATAGACGAAGTACCGGGTACCGCCGGCCTCGGTGTCGTTGGGGGTCTGGTCCACGGTTGTGCTGAGCCGACGGTTGAACGCGTCGTAGGCATACTCGATCCGGAGCGTGACGGTGCCGCCGGCGTTCTTGTCCTCGACCTTGACCAGGCGGTTGCGGTTGTCCCACGTGAACTCGCGGGTTTCGCCGGTGCTGTTCTTCAGGGTGCGGAGGAGGTTGCCTTCGTCGTCGTACGTGAAGGTGTACTCGCTATTGGAGAGCAGGCGGTTGTCGACGCCGACCTGAACGCCGGTCTGAGGATTTCCGCCCGGGCTCCAGTCGAACGTTTCGTTGCGGGCGGCGTCCGAGTACGTGGCGGCCGCCAACTGGCCGGTCGCGGTGTAGGAGTACGTCACCGAGCCGTCCACCGTGCTGTTCAGAGTGGTCAGCCAGCCGGTGGGCTCGTAGATGGGCATGGTCAGGGCGTGGATGACCTGCCCCAGCGCGTTGGAGTGTGTGATCGATGCGACCTGGCGGAGCGAGTTGTAGCCGATGCTCGTCGCCGCGACCGTCTGGGTCGCGCCCAGGTCCGCGTAGCGGTCGATGGCGGTGGCCGCGTAGTCGGTTGCGGCATAGCCGTAGCGAACCCGTTTCGGCTGCACGCCCGCACCGGACTGCTGGATGGTCGTGAGTCGGTAGTTGTTCGCGGCCGAGTACGCGTATTCGTTAACGAACAGCGTGCTGCCACCGACCTGCACGGTGAGCTTTATCAACTGGTCGAGGCCATCGTAGTCGTAGTCGAGACTGACGGTTGGAAGACCTTCGCGACCGGTGACGGTCGCGGTGTCGGGGCGGCCGAGGTCGTCATAGGTGTTCGCGTAGGTAGCGTTGGCGTCCGAGACGTCGGTCAGGTGGCCGGCCAGATCGTAGTCCGACGTGATGGTCCAGACCAGGGCGGCGGTCGCGTCGAACCATTCTTCCTTGGTGCGCAGGTTGAGCGCGTTGTACTCGTACTTGATGGTGCGGTTGTCGCGGTCAACGACTTGTTTGAGGTTGCCGGCGGTGTCGTAGGTGCTGGTGCGGGTCTTGTTGTCCGCGTTGGTTTCGGTCAGCTTGCGGTTGAAGGCGTCGTAGGTGAACGTCGTGGCGGAGCCGGCTGGGTCGAGCAGGCTGAGCTGATTGCCGGCCTTGTCGTAGGTGATGAGCGTAACCCCGCCGTCGCGCTCGGTGATGGTCATGTGCCGGCCGGGTTCGTCATACGTGTAGTCCGTCACGGCGTGGTTCTGGTCCTCAATCCAGTCCAGATTGCCCTTGGCATCGTAATGGGTCGTGGTGCTGTTGCCGATGGCGTCGGTGACCTTGGTGCGTCGATTGAGTTTATCGTACTCGTAGGTTTCCAGGAAAGAGCCTTGGGTGCGGGCGACCAGGTTGCCCTCGCCGTCGTAGGTGTAGGTCGCGGTGCCGTCACGCGGATCCTCGACACGTCTGACACTGCCGCGGTCATCGTAGAACGTGGTGACGGTGCGGCCCAGCGCGTCAGTGGTCTCGACGCGGCGGTTGTGGGCGTCGTCGCGGTAAACGTTGGTCGTGGTGAAGCCGGGTGCGTAGTCGGTCGAGGTTCGGGTTGTGGTCAGCAGCCGGCCGATGGCGTCGTAGGTGTACTCGGTGCGCACTCCGGTTGCATCGATGCGAGCGGTCACGTTGCCCGACTTGTCGTACTCGGTCCGGTCAATGGCCGGTTCGGCGGTGTCTGCGGCGCGGGTGACAACCGTGACGCGGCCGAGGGCGTCGTACTCGTATTCGGTCCGATACTGCCCGGCCCACGGTCCGATCTCGTAATCCAGGAGGCCGCTCTGCGGGTCGTAGCCGTAGTGAGTGACCTGCTCTTCCGGTTCGCCCACGGCCGCCGTGACCACGGTCACGCGATTGAGGTCATCGTACTCATAGACCGTCTTGTAGCCGCGGGCATCGACCATGGTGAGGACGTTGCCCAGGGAATTGTACTGGATGACCTGCCGAGTGAATTGGCTGCCGCCCAACCCGTAGAAGGCGATGACCTTGGTGACGCGGCTAAGGCCGTCGTAGACGTAGTGCGACGTGTAGCCGAGTTTGTCCGTGAGGTCGGTGCGATTGCCGGCGGCATCGTAGACGTACGAGGCGGTATTGCCGTACGCGTCCTCTTCCTCGAGCAGTCGACTGTTGCCGTCGTAGGTGAGCGTGGTGATGTCGTTTCGGGTGTTGGTGACGATCACCTTGTTGCCGGTGGTCACGTATTCCGTATGCGTGGTGTACGGCGTTCCGTTGCGGGTGAAACGTTCGTCGGTCAGGCGTCCGATGTCGTCGTAGTCGTACTCCGTGACGTTCCCCCAGCCGTCGGTGACGCCGGTGCGGTTGCCGAAGGCGTTGTACGTGTTGGTGGTGTGCAGATTTGCGGCATCGACCATGTCGACCATGCGGTTCAGGCCGTCGTACGCGTAGGTGGTGCTGAACCCGCGCGGATCGGTGTGTCGGGTGGTGTTCCCGGCCGCGTCGTATTCGAACGAATCCACCGTGGTCTCGGCGGTCACGCCCGGCGCCCGGGTGATCGAGACGATGCGGCTCAGGCCATCGTAGGTGTAGACCGTCTTGTAGGACGCGCCGCGCGGGGGGATGACTTCGGTGCGGTTGCCGGCTTTGTCGTACGTGTAAGTCTCGGTGTAGTCGAGGCCGCTGCCATAGGCCCAGGTGACGGATGCGAGGCGCCCCAGAAGGTCGTACAGTTCGTGCAGGACGTGGCCCGCGGCGTCGGTGGTGTCGCGTGTCCGCTGGGTGTCGTTGTACTCGTACGTGGTCACGGCCTGCGATGACGTGCCGGTGATGGGATCCTCGCCGATGTCTTGAGTCACAGTTTCGATCCGGTCGCGGGCGTCGTAGGTGTAGACCGTCTCGTAGTGTTCCGCGCGCGGGTCGATCGTCTTTACGAGGTTTGCCTCGTTGTACTCGGAGGTGGTGACTGCGCCTTCGGGGGCGCGTTCGGTCAGGCGCCGGTTCAGGGCGTCGTAGGTGTACTCGATGTAGTAGCGCGAACCGCTGGCACTCGTCTCTGGCTTGTAGATGAACTGCAGGTTGTAGACTTCGTCGTAGATGTAGTCGGTTTCGCGGCTCAGGGCATCGATCATCTTGACGACCCTGCCGGCCGAGTTGTAGCGGTACGCCGTCGCTCGCGTGTCGCCGCTGGCCTGGTCATGCTGGATGACCTGGGTGACGTTGTCGGCGGCGTCGCGGACGTACTCGGTCAGGTTGCCCTCGGCATCGCGCATCCAGGTGCGGCGTCCGGCTTCGTCGTAGCCGAATTCGGTCGTGTACGGTTGGCCGCTGGTCGGATTCTGGCGCGGGCCGATGACCTTGGTCATGTGGCCGGCTTGGTCGTACTCGTAGGTCTCTGTCGTTTCCTCGGCCGTGCCGACCGCACAGGTCAGGCTCTTGAGCCGGTTGTTGCGGTAGTACATGTACACGTTGCGGTACGCCTCGGGGCGCGGGTCGATGTATTCGACCAGGTTGCCGGCGGCATCGTAGATGTAGGTTTCGACGATGTCCTGAGTCCCGTCGTTGCGCACGATGCGCTTGCTCAGGTTGGCATCGTCATACTGGTAGTCGGTCACCGCGCCGTTCGTGCCGATGGTTTGATCGAGTCGGCCCAGGCCATCGTAGGACCACTCCTCGGTTGCCGTTTCGGGCTTGCCGACCGCGTAGGTTGCCTGGGTCACGCGGTTCAACCGGTCGTATTCCCAATCGGTCGTGACGTAGGCGTTGTCCCTGGGTTCGCGCTGTTCGATCCGGTTTCCGACCTGGTCGTACACGAAGTAGTGGATGTAGCCCAGGGCGTCCTTGATGTAGTCGTTTCTGAGGGTGGTGCTGTCGTAGTGGTACTCGGTGCGGTACTCGGTGCTGTCGGCGTCGCCACCGGCGCGCGCGTCCACAACCGCGACCAGATGGCCGAGGTCGTCGTACACGTACTCGGTCTTGTTCCCGTCGCCATCCGTCGCCTCGGACAGCCGGTTCATTTCGTCCCACGACTGCCAGCTCTCGTACGGTTGGCCGGTGACCGGACTCAGGCGCGGGCTGATAGTGTGGACCAGGTTGCCCACTTCGTCGTAGAAGTACTGAGTCACATTGCCCACGGCGTCGGTCATGCTGGTGCGGTTGTTGACCTCGTCGTACGCGAAGCGTGTGATGTACGTCGTGTCGGTGCGGTTCCCGAGCGCCCGTCCGTCGATGACCGCCACGACGTTTCCGACCTCGTCGTAAATCGTCTCGGTCTTGTAGCCTTCGCCGTCGGTTACCTCGATGACACGGTTCATCTCGTCGTAGGCAAAGCCCGTGGCGTAGCCGCGCGGGTCGATCTGCCGGATCAGATTGCCGGCCGCGTCATAGACGTACTCGGTCGTGCGGCCGTTGACGCGCATGAAGCGCGGCCGGTTCCGTTCATCGTAGAGTGTGATCTCGGTGGTGCGCGCCACGGCCGTGTTGGACGCCTCGATGACGGTCAGGACATTGCCGGCCTTGTCGTACGTGCGGGTCGTGACGTTCCCTTCCGGGTCGGTCTCGGTGAGCGGCTGGTCGTGGAAGTTGTAGGTCCAGGTGTAGGTCTGATCGTTCGATGTGTCGCTGTCCTTGCCCTCAGTGCTGTTCTCGACGCGGCGCGCGGTGAGCCGGTCCAGGTCGTCATAGGTGTAGTGAATGATGCCGCCCAGCCCGTCGCCCGGGCCGGTGCGGGTGATGACTTTGCCGCGACCGTTGTAGTCGTAGTGGGCCATGGTTCCCCACGGTCCGACCTCGTCGGTGATCCGGCCCAGATCGTCGCGCACGTACTCGGTGCGGTTGCCGAGGAAGTCGTAGAAGAACTTCTTGAGGTATTTCTCGTCGTAGACCGTGACGGCCACATAGCCGCGGGCGTTCTTCTCGTATTGGTACTCATACTTCGGATTGAAGACGACCTGGTTCGAGGTGGCGAAGGCGCCGTACGTGTAACCCCACTCAGTGACGGCGTCCAAAGCATCGGTGCGTGACAGGGCGCGGCTGCGGACGTCGTACGTGAAGGTCGTCTGGTGGCCGCGAGCGTCGATGAACACGGTCTGGTTGCCGTCCGCGTCGTACCGGTACTGCGTGACGTAGACCTCGCCCTGGCTGGTCATGTAGTTCCTGACCACGCAGATGCGGTTCATTGAGGTGAGCGGGTCGGTCTCGTAGAACGCGAACTCGGTCTTGGCGCCGTTCTCGTCCTCGACCTCGGTGCGGTTCCCGGTCAGGTCGGCATATCCATACTTGCGCTCTGAGCCGTCAGCGAAGGTGATTTTTGCAAGGCGTCCGTAGCTGTCGTACGAGTACTCCGTCGCGTTGCCGACCCCGTCCGTCGTGCTCTCGACCAGGCCGTTGGCGTAGTACGTCGTGGTGGTCTCGATGTTGCCCAACTGCGGGTCGCCGTGCACGGTCTGAACCACCGTGTCCCCCGAGCTGCTGAACGTCCAGTCCCACGTGGTCTGGCGGTAGACACCGTCGGACACCTGTTCGGACTTGGCGATCAGGACGTTGTCGTTAGCCGGGTCGTAGGTAAAGGTCTTGACCGACGTGCGACTGGTGCCGGGGCCGTCCGGATAGTCGGTGATCTTGGTGATGTTCTGGTACTCGTCATACTCGTACTCGACGACGTTGCCCAGGGCGTCTGTCTCGGTGGCAATGGAGCCGTGGTCGTTGCGCTCGAACTCGCGTTGCGGCGTTGCGGAGTTGATTTCGTTGCCGTTCTCGTCCGTCTCTTTGGAGAGCGTGAACGTGCCCTGGCCGGTCATCACGTAGATCTTCTTGTGGCCGTTGAAGTCGGTGAACTCGGCCTGAGCCATGTTCGTGACCGTGCCGTTCTCCACGCGGGTCAGATCGACCAGGCGCTTGGCCTGGGTCGGGTCGGCACACAGGGGGCGGCCGTCGTCATCGAGGCTAAGGACGAAGTCCTCGTCCGTGATGGGATGCTGCCGTGCCTGCGCCGGCATGAGAATGCAGGTGTCGCCGCCGGCGCGCGTTGCCGCCACGACTCGGCCCCACTCATTGTACGTAACCGACTCGTGGAACTGACTCGCCAGCGGATCGTTGCCGTCGTTGCCGCGCTTCTGGACCTGGCCGGTCATCAGCAGGGGGTGGGCGTCATCACCGTACGCGAAGGTGCGTTTGGACCCGTCCGGATCGATGATGGCGGTGAGGACCTTGTACGTTCCGTCGCTGTAGGTCCGGTCCTCGTACTCGAATTGAGTCACGCGACCGGCGGGGTCGGTCAACTTTTTGACCACGTCGGCGCCTGCGTAGTCGAAGACGGTCACGAGCCCGACCGGGTCCTCAATGCGCGCCAGTTTGTCGCCTTCATAGATGTAGGTGGTCGTATTGCCGTACCGGTCGGCCACGGTCGCCAGCTTATTGTCGGCGTTGAACGCGTAGACTGTGCCGTCGAGCAGGCGACGCTGGAACGTGCCGTCGGAGAGTTGCAGCAACTCCGAGTAGTCCGATGACAGTGCGGTGAACGGGTCGCCGGGGTTGGTGGGGGCCAGGAAGATCTGCTCGTTGCCGTTGCCGTCGACGAGCAGGACGAAACCGTCGCCCTGCAGGATCTGGTCGTAGCCTTCCATGCCCCAGCCGGCGCCGAACATGCCGTCCATGGACTTGACCACCGCCAGCGGCGTAGTCACCTGCATCATGCGGCCGGTGTAGGTCCGGTTGCCGTCATTGTTTTCCTTGTAGGTGTAGATGCCGCAGTCCAGGATGACTGTGTAGCCGCCGGACTCGTAATCGGCGGACGAGAAGTCGATCGGAATCCCGACGCCGTAGAAGTAGTCCGCGTTCGGTTCGGTGGGCAGGTCGAAGAACAGTTCGTTGCCGAGCAGCCCCATTTGGGTCGCCTGGCTGGGATCCAGGCCGGGGACGATGAGTGTTTGGTCGCCGAAACGCACCGTGACTCGCACCACGATCTGTTTGTTCTCGCCGGCGGCCAAGGCCTGCATGTACTGTTCGGCGATCTGGGCCAGGCTGAAGTAGTAGATGTACACCGGGTCGGCGCGAAGTGAATCGTAGTGCAGCGTGACGCCGCGCGTCTGCCCTACGGACTGGTAGGTCACAAGGCTGTGCTCCTCGTGGAACACACCGGTGTGCACCTCGGCCTTGGATGTCAGGCCGACGCCGACGGTCAGCGGGTCGTTGGGGAAACTGGCCAGCGTCGATTCCTGGTTGTACGGCGTGTAGGAGAGGAACACCGGGTCCCCGACCAGTCCCGGTTGTGCCCCCAACCCGCGCGGCAGGCGCCCGAGTTCGATCGGCGTGAAGGCGTTGACGCTCATCCAGCCGTTGAGCGGGTCGAGGAAGATCTGCTCCTTCAGCGGTCCCTCTTCGGGCACGCCGTAGAACAGGCTTCCGTCCTTGTTGTAGAAGCGCATGTCGCCGCGGCTGGCCACCAGCGGGTTGATCTCGTCGATCGGCAGGGTGGAGAGCGGGCCGCGCAGAAGACCGCTGAGGCTGTCGGGGATCGGTTCGGGGAAGGGGACTTGGTCGACGCCCACGCGCACGATCTTGGCTTCGCTCTCAATGGTAGACACGATGTAACGGGTGTCGAACGCGAACACGCTGTTCAGGGCCTGATAGGAGGCCAGCAGGGAGGCGTAACCCGGGCTCAAGACCAGATTGTCCGGGAAGCTGTTGATCACCGGACGTGTGGCCGCCACCAGGCGCGGCTTCTCATCCAGGCTGGAGAACTCACCGAGCGCGCCGCGGATGATGCCCACATTGCCGCCGGCCGCCAACGGGACCGGCTTGGCCGCCTGCATGGTCTGGCCGTGGTTGGTCACCAGGCCGTTCGAATCGTAGACGGGCGGTGCGGGAATCGTCTGGGTGTAGTAGACGTTGTACGCCAGCAGCGGCCCGAGGTTCGGGTTGTGTTTCGGGTCGTCCGCATTGTACTTGTTGTACCCGGTGATGAACGCGTACGCCGGGTGCTCGCCGACCGAGTCTTCCAAGGCGTTTGCGGGGAGGAAGACAACCCCTGACGCGTTGCTGACCCCGAAGACCTGGCGCGGTCGTGCTTCGGTCCAACGCCGGATCATGCCGAACGGACGGAGGTCGACATAGTTCAGGCCGACCAACGAAAGGCTCCCCTTCGCGTCCTCCGTCATGCGCAGCACGCCGAATCCGTGCGCGTCATCCGTACGGTCGACGAACAGCATGATGTCCGGGTCATCGGTGCCGGTGATGTCGTAGGGTTCCGCGCCGGTGGGGATGACGGAGAATGGGTCGGACGGGTCGAAAGGCCGGAGTTTCGGGTCGGATATCCGGTCGGTGTGGATGACGACGATGTTGCCAATGCCCCCGGTGAGTGAGGAGTAGCCGCCGAACAGGGTGCGTCCGGGCGCTGTGGCGTACAGCAGCGAATTATCGGCGTTCAAGGCCAGGCCGCGCAGCCCGAGCGGCGCGTACTGGGCGGGAATCGGGATGGTGCGGACGAGCTGATTGTAGGTGGGCGAGAACGGGTCGATGTCTACGACGTATATCGTGGCCCTGCCGGCGGCTTCATCGGAGATGTAGAGGTAGTGTCCGGCCTTGTCGACCACGGCGTCGAACGCGTGCACGGTCTGGCTGCTGTACTGCACTCCCGGCGTGCCCGGATCCTCGTCCTGCTGCAGAATGATGTGCTGCACGCCGGGCAGGCTCGGGTCTGTGTCGACTTCCTGCAGCGCCAGGGCGTCGATGAGGGCGATGCCTGGGCTGCCGGTGAGCGTGACGTAGGCGCGCGTGCCGTCGTACGTGGCGGCGATCAGGCGCGGTGCGAGCGAGCCGTAGTTGGCATCCTCGCCGAGCTGGATGCGGGCCACCTCGATAGGCTGCAGTTTCGTCATCAGTGTGCCGTCTTCGGCCTTGATCTGGGCTGTGTTCCAAGTATCGATCACGGAGACCGAGCCGCCGTAGAGGTTGGGGTCTTGCGTGTCGGACGCGTTGGCGGCGAACGCGTAGCGCGAGCTGGGCAGCAGCTTGACCGGGTTGCTGGTGAACTCCTGGCGCTTGAACGTGCCGTCCAGCGGCATGTCCATGGGCCGCGTGATCGTGATGTACGCCGTGCCGACCGCCACGCCCTGGGGGACCGGGACCTTCAGTTCCTGCTTCTCCGTGCCGTCAGCCAGGACTTCAATGACGCGGAACTGGACCCCATCGGCGTCGCCGTTGACCTGGATGTCCGTGCCGCCAACGGCCAGGATGTCGGCAGACGCGGCGTCATAGGAATCGCGCCCGCCGACCTCGAAGGTCACAATCAGGTGCTGGTAGAGGCTGCCGAGCTTGCCGCCGCCTGGGGCGTCGGGAGCCGCCTTGTAGGGGCTTGCACGGGTGAAGTCATAGCCGGTGAAGACCATGAAGGGCTTGCCGTCCTCGAAGACCAGTTCGGCCTTGCTGATGGAGGGCGAGGCGGTTTCGCGGGCGATGAACCGCTGCGGCATGGGCAGCGCGGCCACCTTGCGTTCGTCTTCGAGCATGGCGTTCCAGGCCACCTGCAGGTCAGTGACGAGGCCATTTTCATTCCGGCGCGTGGTGGTCGTGAAGTTGTATCCGGGCAGGACCGGGACGAGGAAGTCGCCGGCCGGGCCGGGGAAGACGTAGTACTTGGCGTTCGGGTTGCCGCCGAACATGACCTGCATGTCGACGGTCCCGAGTTTTGCGGTTTCGCCGATCTGCCCGACCAGTGCCATCATGCCGAGCAGTCCGCCGCCACCGGTCGAGAACGCCACCTGTGCGGCGTTGATGCTGATCATGGCGCTGCCGCCGTTCGGGAACGGTCCGACGAACGGCGCGGAGGTGGTGCGCATGGTCAAGCCGTCGGCGCTGACCACCGCCTGGTCGACCAGCACCCAGCTCTGTTCGGTGCTGCCGTCCGCGAGTTGGATCGTGGCCGGCTGGAAGAGCGCCACGATCTGGCCGGGGACGAGCCCGGAACCGCCGGCCACGGGGATCTCCAGGCTGGGCGGCAGCAGGAAGTCGTTGACCCCCGTGCCGGTCAGCTCAACGCCGCCCTCAAAGACGAACCCGTCTGGCAGTGCCGGCAGGTCGCCTTCACCCAAGCTCTGTACGCCGATGGTCGTTGCACCGTTCAGGGCGCCTGCCGGGATACTGAACACGATGCCGCTGCCATCCGAGATGATGCCGCCGTCCCCGTCAACGATGGTCTGCCCCACGGTTGGCGCGGAAACGAGGATGGGAACGACGACGCTCTGGCCGCCGTTGACGATCGTCAGGTACGCTTGCCCCGTTGTCAGGGCGGTGAACAGGCCGTCGGCGGTGATCGTACCGAGGGCCGGGGCGGCCACGTAGTAGCGGGTCCCGGCGGCTGCGGTCGCGATGTCGGCGACATTGGCGTCTTGCAACTCGCGCACCATGAACTGGCGCGTTTCGCCGACCTGCATGGCGTACGAGAGCGGGTAGAACTGCAGCGTGCGCGTGTCCGCCGTGCCGACCGTCACAGGAATCGCGCCGGTCGTGCCCAGAGCGGTCACGACGATGGTGGTCGTTCCCGTGCTGCGCGTCAGGACCTGGCCGTTGGCAGAGACCACGGCAACCGCTGGGTCCGTTGAAACGTACGTTGCGTAGTCCGCTGGCAGTGTCACGCTCTGGCCGTCGGTGAACAGCCCGGTCGGCGAGATCTGGAACGTTTGACCCACGGCAAGCACTGGGTCGCGCTGCGCGAAGACCAGGTTGACCAGGCCTTCGTTCTTGACGTCGACGGTGACCGCGGTCGTGGTGGTGGAGGTGAGCACCCCATCCTCGGCCGCGAGGTTGAACCCGGCCGCGGCACCGGTGTACCCGGCTGCCGGCGCGAAGAGGACCGTGCGGCCATCGTCGCCAAGGGTCACGGTACCGTGCCGGACATTGGAGATCGTGAATCGCAGTGTGTCGCCTTCCGCGTCGGTCGCCAGCAGGCCGAGGTCGATGGTGACGCGCAGGCCTGGCAGGGTGGTGACGGTCGTCGCGGTGACGGTGGGCGCCCGGTTGGCAACGAACCCGGAATTGCCTTCCAGGTAGACCTGGTCGGTGGCGTCCACGTCGCCGTCGCGATCGGCATCGGCGGCCACCACGTAGTTTCCGTCGCCCTGGGTGCTGCCCAGGGCCGGCTGGAAGAGCGCCAGGTCCTGTCCGTCCACGTCCGCGTCGCCGTCGATGTCACCGGGGAGGTAGGCTTCCAGGGCGAAGTCGCCCGCGGTCAGGGCGTCGTTTCCGGAGACCTCCAGCACGTAGAGCCCGCCGGCGTTGAAGGTGAACAGCGCCAGGCCGCGGTCCGTCTCCGTGACGTGATACCCGGCGGTGAGACCTTGCACCGAGGGCAGGCCAGGGATCAGCGTCAGCGTGCCAGCGGAGTGGACCTCGACGCCCAGCGTGAGCAGTCCAGTGCCCGAGGTGCTGAGTTCGCGCGCGCCGATGACGAAGGCGTAGCGGCGGACTTGAGCGGCGGCCAGCGTCCCTTCGGTGCTTACACCCAGGAACTGCCGCGGCGCGCCAAGGAACTGATCGATGGCCGCGGTGCCGGTCAACTCGCCTTGGCCGTTGTAGGTGAGGACCCAGCCGGTGCCGGACTGCGTGTCGACCAAGGCGGTCAGGTAGTGCGGTAGTGTCTGGCTGTAGCCGTACCATGTGCGTTGACCGGCGGCGAGGTCGGCGACGGTCTGCAGGTTGCCTTGCACATCGTATTCATAGAGGACGCGCGCCCCATCGGGCGTGCGCATGGTCGTCAGGCGTCCCTGGCGGTCCCACTGGAACCCGAGGCGTTCGCCGTTGGGCGCGACCAGGCCGCTGTCGCTCCAGATCAGGTCCGTGCCGCCGCCGGTGACGATATCGCGCAAGCCTTGGTCCGGACCGTAGATGTGTGTCGTGCCGTCGGTGGCTTCCAGGACGAATGCCGCGTTGCCGAACTGCCCGCTCTCGGGGTTGTATGGGACACCGGTCCCGAACTGGTAGTAGGCGCCCTGGAACAGTTGCAGGGCGGCTGTGGCGGTGTTCAGCGTGTAGTCGACTCCTGCGTCCGGCATCCAGGCCGGGGTGTAGTAGATCACGCTGCCCTGCTGCTGCAGCACGGGGCTGAAGGTGTAGGCGGCTCGGCGGCCGTCCGGGAGGTTGACGTACAGGCGGGTTCCGTTGGCGTAGGCGCTGTAGACGCCGAGCTCCTCCATGCCGGTTTGGGCCAGGTTCGTGGTGATCCGCGGTTCAGCGCCCAGCAATTGCCAGCCGTAGCCGGTCATACCGGCGGTTGCGGCGTCGAGGCTGTCGTAGCGGCGGATGAGCTGGACGTTCGCCCCGTTGAGCGTAGCCGACACGTCGGTGGCGGTCGTGGTGTAGTTGTCCGCTTTGAGTACCGTGTAGATCTCGACCAGGCTTGTCACGGTGGTTTGGCGGCCGCCGATGTCCGAGGCGCGCAGCCGCAATTCGTAGGCGCCGTTGGTCCAGTTCGCCGGATCGAGTCTGGCCAGCACAGTGTCGGAGAAGGACGCTGTGCCCATGGTCAGCGTGGTATAGACCGAGCCGCCCCAGGGCGCGATCTCAAGGACCCACGCGTCCAGGTTCGAGTCGGCAACGCTGGCCACGACGTCGGTGGGCGTCTGGAGGATGGCGCCGGCTGGTGGAAGGCTGATGCTGACCACGGGCGCGACCGTGTCGGTGAGGCTGCGCACCTTGAGGTCGGCGGTCGCGGTGCCGGTGCTGCCGTCCACATCCGTCGCGGTGGCCAGGATCGCGTAGTGTCCGGGGGCGCCGGGCGTGAAGGTGGCGCGGCCGAACGTGTCGAGCGTCAGCGGTGTGCCGCCGACCGTCAGAGCGAGAGACTGAATGTCGGCGATGCCTGAGGCGGCGACGTGGATGATCACCGACTTCCCGGCACCGACCGGGAAACTCGGCGTCAGTTGAATGAGCACATCGGGCGGGACGGGTTGCGTGGACGCCACGAGGCGGAGATTGCCGCGGGCAACCTGTTCGCCGTCGGAGACGGTGAACAGCACATCGTAGTCGCCGACCTCGGCGCTGGTCGGGGTCCAGGTCAGTTCGCCGGTGGTGGTGTTGAATGCTGCACCCGGCGGCAGATTCCGTGCCGCGTAGCTCAGGGTCGTGCCCGCGTCAGGATCGCTGCCGGCGACCGTCACCTGGAAGGCCTGGCCGACCACGGCCACGTGTCCGCTCATGGCGCCGATCACGGGCGGGCGATTGAGGTTGAGGATCTGGACCTGGACGTTCATCGTGTCGGTCAGTCCGGCGGGATCGGCGACCCCGAAAGTCAGGGCGTAAATGCCGGCCTGGTCGTAGTTCGGCGTCCACACGAACTGCACGGTCTCCTGATCGAACGTGGCGCCGTCGGGCAGGTTGCCGATCGCGTAGTAGAAGAGGCTGTCGCCGTCGATGTCGCCGGCGGTAACTGTGAAGCTAAGCGTTACGCCCTCCATGCCCAGGACTTCCGGGTAAGGCACGTACTCGGGCGCCTGGTTGGTGTTGGCGACCGTGATCAAGACGGTCTCTGCGCTGGCGAGGTTGCCGTCGGTGGCGCCGAATGTCACCTCGTAGGTGCCTGCCTGCGTGTAGCCCGGGGTCCAGAGGAACACGCCGGTCGTGGTGTCGAAGGTGGCGCCAGAAGGACTCTGGCTGATGGTGTAGGAGACGGTGTCGCCGTCGGCGTCGGTGGCGGCGAGGGCAATCTGCAACTGGCTGCTCTCGGCGGCCTGTTTGCTGCCGATCGGTTGCAGGACGGGCGCGGTGTTGCTGGTCCGGACGGTGATCTGGACGACCGCGTCGTCGGTGAGGACATTGGCCGGTTCGCCGTTGCCGCTGTCGTTGACGTGCAGCGTGACGGTGTGTGTGCCGATCTGGTCGGCGGTCGAGGTCCAGCGGAACTCGGCCACACCGTATACGCCGGTCGCCGCAAAGGTTGCGCCGGTCGGCAGGTCCGTGGCGCTGAACGTGAGGTCGTCCTGGTCCAGATCAGAGACTTGGACAGTGAAATACAGCTCCTGGTCGACGACGGCCACTTTGTCGGCAACCGCCAGGAACTCCGGCTGCGCATTGTCGGACTCGGCGGTGAACACGAACTGCACCGATCCGGTCAGGACGGCATTCGGGTCGCCGTTGCCGTCGTCGGTGGCGGTGACCGTGAGGGCATAGTTGCCGCGGTCGGCGAGGGACGGGGCGAAGTCGATGAACCCGGTGCCGTCGCCGTTGTCGGTCAAGGTTGCGAAATTGGGCAGGCCGGAGACGCCCAAGACGAGGGATGCGCCGCTCAGGTCGTCTGTGTCGGTCGCCGTGATGTTGACGCGCAGCGGCGTCCCTGCCGGGGTCGTCTGGTTGACAATGTCGGCCACGACCGGCGGGGCATTGGCGTCGTGGATTTCGAAGCGTGTGGTCATCTGCGCGGTGGTGGGTGTCCCGGTGCTATCGCCATCGTCGGTGGCCGTGAAGGTGATGTCGTAGATGCCGGCTTGGTCGAAATCGGGCGTCCACGTAAGCAGCAGTGTGCCGGCGTCGAACGCCATGCCCGCGGGCAGCGCCGTGTGGGTCACGGTGATCAGGCTGGCCGCGGCGCTGGTCTCGGTGTCCAACTCGATGTCGGTCACGATCTGGGAGATCGGTTGCATTGGGTGGTCCGGATCGTAGGCCGGGATGCGGATGGTCAGGGCCTGACCCTCGTAAATGACCAGGCGCTCGAGGTCGTCGAAGTAGACCTGGCCGTTCACGTTGCTGACCAGGACTGTCATGGTCTTGGAGTCGGTGTTGCCGGACGCATCCTGGGCGAAGAACTGGATTCGGTACGTGCCGTGCTGGTCGTACTGCGGCGCCCAGGTGAAGAGCCCGGTGTCCGGGTTGAGGTAGGCGCCGGCGGGCAGCAGGGGCGCATAGTAGCTGACCGCATCGCCGTCCGGGTCTGTGGCGCTCAAGCGGACCGCGACGCTCTCGCCCTCCAGGATGTTCCGGTCCACGGGTTGGGCGAGGACCGGGGCCTGGTTGCGGTTCGTGACCAGCACTTCGAACGTGGCGACGCTTCGGCTGTACCCGTCCGAGGCGTAGACCGCGACGTCGCTGTAGCGGCCGGCGTCGTCTGCTCCGGTCTGCCAGCGCAGGGCGTTGGTCTGTTCGTCGAAGACGGCTCCGGGCGGGAGGTTGTCGGCCCAGTAGATCAGCGCGTCGCCATCGGCGTCGTACGCCCCGAGCGCAATGGTCAGCAGGCCGCCTTCGGTGATGGTCTGGTCGGCAATGGGCATCAGGACGGGTGCGGAGTTCGCACCTGCTACGCTGACCGTCCAGACCTGGCGTGCGTAGCCTCCGAGCGGGTCGTAGGCGCGGACCTCGAAGGTGACGTTGCTGCTGTCGCCGCGGTTCGGTGCCCAGGTGAGCACCCCGGTGTTGGTGTCCAACGCCGCCGCGGCCGGGCCCTTGACCAGAGCGTAACTCAGAGTCCCGGATTCCGGATCCGAACCGACGACGGTGTAGGTGTACTGAATGCCCACGGTAGCCGTGCCGGGCGCCGCCGGCGATGAGAGGGTCGGCCAGCGGTTGGGTTCGGCCAGTTCACCGAGGATCCTTGGCTGCAGTCCGCCATAGAGGGCCTGCACGTTCGAGAAGCGCACGGTACGCAGGGGCGTGGTCTGGCCGGCGGGCAGGCCGCCGCCGGGTTCATCGGGGACGAGGTCGACGTACGGGTGCCCCAGGTCGTCGTAGCCGTCCGGGTTCAGTATGACGAGTTCGCCGGTGGCCGTCACGCCCTCGAAAACGACCCGCAGCGGCGTTGAGACGGCATGTCCGAGCGTGTTGGTGACCGTGATGTCGAAGGAGACGACGCCGGTTGCATGGTTGATGCGTGTGTTGGCGAAAGTCGCCGGCAGGTCGGCGCTCAGGTCTTGGAGAACGGTGAACTGGAAGGCATAGGTCTGTTCCATGGCCCTGCCGGTCTCGGCTGTGAGCGTGGCGGCGACCTCCAGTCGGTACGTGTCCATGGGCAGCGGCTCGAACCACAGCAGCGCGGTGCGTGTACTGCTGTCGTAGGTGATGCTGCTGACGTCAAGGTCGACCGTGTTCGTGAGGTCGCGCAGTCGATAGTTGGCGGTGTTGGTGACCGTGCCGGCAAGCATGCTTTGGTCGAACGTCAGGGTGACGGACCGAATGGCGGTGGTCAGGTTGGCGGTGTTGCCGGGGGTCGTATTGACGACGCGCGGCGCGGTCACCGGCGTGAGTGTGTCCACTTGATGGCTCTGCGTGACGTAGAGCCGGCCGTCGGGGCCGACGTGCAGGAAGTCGCCGCGCGTGCCGCCCGTGGCGATTTGCACGGTCTGCATGGAGACCAGGTCGACCATGGTCAGGCCGCCGCCTGTGGCGTGACTGATGAAGAGGAGATTCTCCAACGGCGTGTCGGGCTGGCCGAACGCGAGGCCTCCGGACTCCTGCGCCAGGTCCAGCATGACCTCGGCGCGGCCGCGGCTGTCGAATCGTACCACCTGGCCGCCGTCGGGCCACGTTGTTCCCCAGAGCTTGCCGTCAGGCGCGAGGGCCAGCCCGTGGACGCGGGTGTCCGAGAACTCGGAGAACGTCGCGGTCGCGGTGTCGAATTTCAGGATGCCGGAACTGCTCGAGACATAGAGCTGAGCGGAGATCGGGTCCGCCGCCAGGCCGAGCTCGATACCGTCGGCATAGCGGGCGAGGACTTGGCCGGTAGTCGGGTCGAGTTGGACCAACGGCCCGCCGCCCGTGGTCGCCCAGAGCTGGCCGAGCGAGTCAAAGGCCATGTCGTAGATGGGCACGTCGAGCGTGGCCAGCGGCGTGCCGGCAGTGCCGCCGGTCATACTGAACACGTAGATGGAACTGCGGCCCGTGCCGCCGCTGATGTAGACCTTGTCACCATCCGGCGAGAACGCGATGCCGAGCGGGCCGATGTCGGCGCCGGAGTCCGGAATGCTGCGCGCGAAGACCTGTGCCGTGAACGGCTCGAACACGGTCTGGAACGACGGGGCATTGGTCTTGCTGAGCTGGGCGGGCACCTGCAGCAGCGCCTGGTTGAACAGCGCGTTGGTAATCGGTTGCGGCGCGGGGGTGACGACCGGCAGCGGCGCAGGGGTATCCTCTGGTTCGGTGGGCACGCCGCCGAGGTTGACGATCAGGCGGTACGGCGGGAGTTCGACCGCGGCGGGAGCGGTCTCGAGGTTGCCGGCGTTGTCGTAGGCCAGAACGATGAAGCTGGGAGTCTGCCCCGCTTTGCCCTCGTAAACGGCATTCGTATCAGTGGTGCGGGACAGGTAGAGCTCGTACGGCTGGTCATACAGGGACATGAACACCGTATACCCGGCCACACCGGAACCGGTGGCGTCGTCCGTCGCCGACCACGCCAGGTTGTACGAGCCATTTCCGAGGTCGGTGACCGTGAGGCTGGAGACGGGCGCCGTGGCGTCTAGGACGCTGGTCACGGTGTTCGAGTCCAGCGGTGCGCCGTCGTCGTAGTAGGCGCGCACCGACGCTGCGATCTCCGTACCGGTGGCCGCGTCGCTCTTCGCCTTGATGGTGTAGCTGACCAGGCCCTGCTTGGTCATGTCGGTGTTCGGGAACAGCAGGCCGATGCTCGGGTCGCGGATGGCCAGGCCGGTCTCGGGATCGATGGCCTCCAGGTCCCACAGCGCGACGCGCGTCAGGCAATCGACTCCGGCGGTGACGCGCAGGACAAACCCTTTCGCCTCGGTGAAATCGAACTCGCCGCTGAATGCGCCGCGGCCGGACGGGATGTTGACCAGAATATCGCCGATGCGGATGGAGCCGAGACGGAAGGAACGTTCGTCAAGATCCGAGTCCAGTTGCTGGAAGATCTGCACGCGTTGCACGACATCGAGCGAAGAGGACGGGTTCTCGAACGTGATGCTGTAGGGCAGGGCGGTATTGGCCGGGACGAAGTTCTGGTCGCCGTACCCGGTTGGGCCGGTCAGGGTCAGCGCGCCGCTCTGGCTGCCGATCAGGCCGAAGTAGTCGTCGAACCCGACCGCGTTGACCTGTTCGATCGGTTGCCAGGTGGCCTTGCCGACCGTGACGTAGAACGCTTCGTAGTGGGTCGGGTGCGATAGGCCGAGGTCGAACTCGCCGGCGTCCGGCGCCTGGCTCGAACCGGTGGCGTCCACGGTGTGGCCGTACCACTCGCGGACGGTCTCGAAGAAGCTGACCAAGTCGCCGCCCGCGATGATCTCCTGGCCGGCTTCGCCCCCGAGCAGGCCGGCGTTGATGGCCGCCATCAGACTGACAAACTCGGGTTGCAGCCGGATTTCCGGCGGTTCGTCCTCGGGCCGCAGCAGACCGGCATCGGTGAGTGACGCGAGATAGACGTCGGCCCAAGTGCCGGCATCGGATGCGGCGTTGGCGAGGCTGCGTGGGGCGTCCACGTCGGCGAGGATCTTCTCGCGCAGGGTTGCGGCGACGTCGCGCTGGTACGCGATGTATTCCTCGGAGGTCATCGGTGTTGCCGACGCCTGGATGTAGAAGGTGAAACTGAGGTCGTCGAGGAAGTCCGGCGGCAGACGCTTCAGGAAGTCCGGGTCCTTGGCCAGGATATCGCGCAGTTCCGGGTAGGTGTCGGCCGTGAAGCTGATGGCCGCGTAGCCCTTGTTCACCAGGTCGTAGGTGAAGCCGGGCGCCATCAGCTTGCCGTTGATGTTGACGATCGAGTCGAGGCTGGCCCAGGGCACATCCGCGACGCCGGGTTCGCCGGCCAGATTGGTGCGGAAGACCAGTGGTGTCCACAGCGTCGGCGGGTCCTCGTACAGGTCCGGGTCGATGTAGTTCGCCTGGATGCCGACGTCCTTCTTGGGCAGGTTCGGCATGCCGAACTCGAAGTGCACATAGGGGGTGTCCACGTTGGTCAGGCTGTAGAGGCCGAACCCGTACCACCCGACTTGGCCGAGTTCCAGGTGCGACGGGCCGCCCATGCCGACGGTCAGGTCGAGCGGCAGCGTGTCCTCGACCAGGTAACGGTAGGGGAGGCGCGAGACCTGGCCGTCCGGGTTGGTGACGTGCACATCGTACAGGCCGTGTGGCGCGTCGCGCAGGTCGAAGGTGGCGATGATTTTCGTGGCGTTTACGATCTGGTAGTTCACCGGTTCGTACTCGGCGAATTGCGGCCGGATCAGTTTCACGATCGCCGAGGCGTCAAACTTGGCGCCTTCGATGGTGAAGGTTACGTAGCGGCCGTCGCCGCCCACGTCCGGAGACACATCGGTGATGCCGAAGGGCAGGACCCGGGCGCTGAGCGTGATCGGAATGTCGGCGCCGGGTTCGCTGACGCCACGGACCATGATGTAGTACAATCCGGCATGCGTAAGCGGGACCCGTGCCGTTTGGTCGGCCCAGAGGTGTCCCTCGAAGGCCGCGTCGTAATGGATCGAGTTCGGGAGTGCCTCGTAGCGGACGTACAGTTCGTTCTGGGCGCTGTCGTCGCTGCTGTCCAAAGTGACTTCGAGGGTTTCGCCCGCCGGGACTTCGACGCGGTACAGCAGTTCCTCGCCGGTCGAGAGCGTGTCATTGGTCGCCACGTTCAGGTACAGCGTGTCCACGGTCACGTTGATGGTGTCCGTCGAGGGCAGCTTGTTGTTGGCGTTGTTCGAACCTTCGTTGATGTCGTCGTAAATGTCCGTGCGCACGATGACACGGTAGTTGCCGGGCATGGCGGTCGGGATAACCGCCGACAGGCTGGCCGTGTAACTGGCACCGGGCGCCAGGTCGCGGTAGATCGGGCGCATCATGCCGGGCCGATTGGGGTCGGGTTCGTACTCGACGCGCCCGAGGAGCTTGTCGCCCAAGTCCCAGACGGCGTCCGCCGAAAGGTAGAGCGAGTCGGCCCAGTACCCCGTGGCGCGCTCCTGGGCCGTGGGCATGTTCTTGGCCGTGTAGGTGATGGTCACCGTGTCGCTGACCTTGGCGCTGCCCGGAACAGTGATCGAGGTCACCTGCAGGTCGGCGGGCGGCGGCAGGCTGATCAGCATCGGCACTGAGGAGGGCGAGGCGTTGTTGCCTTCCTTGCTTCCCTCGTAGACGATGCCGCGCGGGTGGTAGACGCCCGAGGTGTCGCTGCGCGGTATGTCGGTGACCACGAACACGTAGTAGGCGCCGGTCAGGCCGCGCGGTACGTTGTAGGTCTGCGTGACGCTGTACGAGGCGTTGACGCCCAGCACGCCGGTGTGGTCTGCGCTGCCGAGATAGTAATCGCTGCGCACGTCCAGGTACTGGTCGCGCGAGAGGTAGATCTGGTCGGTCCAGTAGCCCTCGCGGTCCGGAATCGTGCCGGGCCCGAGATTCTTGACTACGTACGTGACGTCGAACCGACGTCCGACGATCACCTCGTCGGGCCGGGTGATGCTGGTCACCTGCAGGTCGGGCGAGCTGGCGCGGTTGACCGTCAACGGTGCGGACGTGATGTCGTTGCCCTCGCCGCGATACTCGTTGACCAGGCCGGCACCGCCGCCGCCCAGTCGCGCGTTGCCGTCCGTGCTGGGGTACGGCATGACGACGCCCAAGGTGCTGCGGTAGTAGGACGAATCGACGTAAATCAGGATGTAGAAGCTGCCCTCGATGTCATCGGGCAGACGCACGCTTGCCGTGGCGTCGTACGTGCCGTCCACGCCGACGATGCCGGAGTGCCAGGCTTCGCCGATGAGTTCGTCGTACACATCCAGGGATTGATCGCGGGAGATGTAGATCCGGTCAACCCACCGATTGACGCGCGTGGCGCGCGTACCTTCGTTGATGACCGTCCAGTTGACGGTGACGGTGGAGCCGGAGTCGGCCGTGGACGGCGAGGACAGCGAGGTCACCCTCAAGTCGGGCTCGGCATACGTGACCATCAGGTCGGTGGAGGTCACGTTGTTGTTCTTGACCGCGTCGGTCGGGACGCCCTCCCAAACGCGCTGGGCGTAGCTGTTGGGCCAATCCGGGTACGCGACGGGATTCGCGGCCTTGTATCCCCAGTAAGGGTCCGGATTCCAGTCGCAGAACACGTAGATGTAGCGGCGGCCTTCAATGCCCGCCGGCAGCGTGACCGTGGCTGTGCCGGTGTAGCTCTGGTCCGGCTGCAGCGGCGTTGTCGAGCCGTGCGCGACGCGGCCGAGGAGCGTGGCCCGCGAGACGTTGAACGTTGCGTCCGGCGACACGTAGATGTAGTCGTACCAGCTCTGCGTGTTCTCAAACACCGCTGTGTCGCCCTGGTTCTCCACCGTCCAGGAGATCGAGATCGCGTCGCCTGAGAAGGCGCTGGCGGGCGCCTGCACGCCGGTGACCACCAGGTCCGGCGCATGGTTGGTGATGGTGCAGGCCGCGGCGCGGGTGTTGTTGGTTGTGTACGGGCCTTCCCAGACCTTGGTCCAGGACGTTTGCTGGCCGTTGCCGGTCAGCACGTAGATGACGTCCGAGTAGGAGAGGCGGTTCAGGTCGGACTGGCTGGCCTGTTCGAGGCTCTTGCCCAGCTTCTCCTCGGCACGGTTGACGATGCCGTCCACCTGTTCGTTGAGTTCGAGCAGGAACCGTTCGTCGGTGGTCATGATCAGGCGCGGGTCGACGTTGGTCTCGACAATGATGTAACTGCCGTAGGCCGAAGGCGGCAACGTGAAGTTCACCGCCTCGGTGTAGGACGCGCCGGGATTCAGGGCGCCGGTGTGCGGCCGGCCGAAGACCAGGTACTCCTCGCCGCCGCCGCCGTGCAGGACGGAATCGGTCGAGATGTAGACCACATCCGCCCACGAATCCTTGTTCGTGACGTTGGTGCCGTTGTTGGCGACGGTCCAGGACACGGTGATCTTCTCGCCGTTCTGCGCTGCGGTGGGTGCGGTGACCGCAGTGACCTCCAGGTCCGGCGGCGGGTTGTAGATGACGTTCAGGTTTGTGGCCTCGAGGTTGCTGCTCTCCATGTCGTTGGGCAGGTCGGGGTTGAGGTTCACATCAAACGCCTGCTCGTAGACGTTGTCGTAGGCGTCGCTCCACACTACGATGTAGTACTGACCGGAGATGTACTGCGGCAGCGTTACGGTCACCGTGCCCTGGTAGCTCTGACCGACATCCAGCGCGCCGCTGTGCCCGAACGAGCCCAACTGCCAGTCGCTGTTGGCGGGGTCCTCGGGGTTCGAGCGCGGGCGCCGTGTCTCGCTGTGGCTGAGCCAGACCGTGTCGGACCAGGACGCCGGGAAAGTGATGCCGGCGCCAAGGTTGGCGACGGTGTAGCGGACGGTGATTTGCGAGCCATCGAAAGCCTCCGCCACGGTGTTGACAGCGGTCACGACCAAGTCGGGCGGCGGCACGGGCAGCACATCGACGGCAATGGCCGAGTATGTGGCGTTGTTGCTGTTGTTCGGCCACTCGTCGACGGCATCGCCGATGTCAGCCTTGACGATGACATACATGTTGCCGCCGGCGGTCGCCGGAATGGTGTAGTTGCCGCTCGAGGCGTAACTCTCGCCGAGCGCGAGCGCGGAATCGTTGGCGAGCGAGCCCAGCAGCAGGTCGCCGCCGTCCCACTGATTGTTCAGCGACAGGTAGACGCCGTCGGTCCAGCGCGAGCCGCCCGTCGGGGTGGCGCTGGTGCCCAGGTTGGTCACGACCCAGTTGACGTCGATCACCGCGCCGGCAGTGACGGAGGCGGGCGCCTCGAGTTGCGTGACCTGCAGGTCGGGCCGCGGGTTCAGCGTGACGGTCAGTGCGGGGTCCGCATACGTCTTGTTGTTGTTCTCGTTCGTCTCGACGACTTCGCGGCTCGCGTCGGTCATGACGTAGACGACATAGAGGCCCGAGATGTGGGCGGGCAGGCGGACGTGCTCGGTGCGCTGGTAGTTGTAGCCCGCGGCCAACCCTTGCGTGCGGCGGTACGTGCCCAGGACGGTGGCGCTGTTCAGATCGCCGTTCGGGGCGAGCAGGACCTGGTCGTTCCACGAACCGGTCGCGGAACTCGGCCCAACGTTCAGCACTGTCCAGGTCACGTCGAACTCGCTGCTCTCGCTGGCCGTCGAAACCGACGGGGTCACGGTGGTGACGCGCAGGTCCAGGGCGGGCGGCGGAATGTAGGTGATGGCAACCGTGTCGTCCGAACGGCCGGTGTTGTTGCTCGTGTAGATGAACTCGAACGGGCCGGACGGCCGCACGAACACGTAGTAGGCGCCGCTGGCCAGGTCGGTCGGCAGCGTCACGTCCACGACGCGGGTGTAGCTTTCGCCAACCGCGAGGAAGCCGACGTGGCTGAAGTTGCCGAGCGAGCGGCCATTCGAACCGTCGGCGTTGAGCGAGACCCAGACGCTGTCGGACCAGTCGCTGGTGCTCGTCGGGCCGATCCCGGTGTTCTGGACGTTCCAGATCAGGCTGAGGGTCGTGCCGGTGTCAGCGGTCGCCGGCGGTATGACCAGGGTGGTGACCAGGTCCGCATACGGGATGGTCATCACGTCGACCGGATGGCCGGCGCTGGCGACGTTCGCGGCGGTGTCCGCGTACTCGTACACCAGGCCGGTCGCGTCCGCCTGGACCAGGAGGTAGAATCGGCCCTGGAGCGCCGCGGGCAAGGTGATGACGCGGTTCTCGACCCGGTACTGCGTGCCTGCCGGCATGGGGTCGGAGTTCGTGCGTTCGTCGATCAGCAGATCATTGCCACTCAACGTTTCGTCGGTCGACAACCACACGCGGTCGACCCACGCGCTGACCCGTCCGGCACCCGTGCCAACATTGGCGACGGTCCAGGACACGGTCAAGTCCACGGGATCGCCAATCACCAGTTCCTGGACGGTCACGTCCTGAAGCGTGAGATCCGGGTAGGTCGCGAGCGTAACGGCCAGGGCCGGAGAGGCAGCCACATTGTTGCTCTCCCCGGTGCGTTCCTTGACGGTGTCGCTGACGTCCGTCTGCACCAGAACGTAGTAGGTTCCGGATATGCCGTCCGGGAGGGTTACGCCCTTCTGGCCGGCGTAGGAGCCGCCGATCGTCAGGGCGCCGGTGTTGGCCAACTCGCCCAGCAGCACGTCGTTGACGGACCAGGTTGGGTCGCTGGAGAGGTAGATGCGGTCGGTCCAGCTCGTCGGCGTGGCGCCCGTGCCCTGGTTCTGTACGGTCCAGTCAACGGCCAGGGTGTCGCCGGACTCGCGGCTGTAGTTCGAGAGGACAACGTTGCCGGGGAGCAGGTCGGGATGGGTCAGGTTCACCGTGCTCGTCGACACGCCGGTGTTGTTGGTCTCGGCATCGCGTTCGTAGATCTGGTACGTCGCATCGGTGACGACAACGATGTAGAACACGCCATCGTCGCGGTTTGGCAGGGTCACGGTCTGCGTCTGGGTGTAGCTGCTGCCGGCAGCAAGGTTGGCCTGGCGCACGACGTCGCCCAGTTGCGTGGCGTCGCGCAGGGTGCCGTCCGCGGACAGATAGAGCCTGTCGGTCCATGGCGCGGTGGCGGCGTAGCTGCCGTTGTTCGCCACCGTCCAAGACACTTCGAGCGGCTGCCCGGCACCGCCGGTGCCAGGAATGGTGACGTTGGTGACTACGAGGTCCGGGACGGGTGAGAGCGTGACCACCGTGGCGTTGCCGCTGGCACAGGTGTTGCCCAGGCCTGCAGGCGCCTCGGGCGCCTGACCCAGCACGTCGGTCTCGACAAAGATCCAGTACGTGCCGGCGGTCATGGTCACCGGCAACTGCACGCTCTGCACCTGGCCGTAGCTGGCGCCGGCGTCCAGCACCCCGCTGTGCGGGAACGTGCCCAACGTCTGGTCGTTGCCGAACACGGCGTCGTCGGAGAGGTAGACGCGGTCCGACCAGGCGGTCACCGTCGTCGCGGACGTGCCGTTGTTCTCGACGCGCCAGGAGACTGAGATTGACTGACCGGTCATGGCCGAGGCCGGCGACGTCACCACTGGGATACTCAGGTCCGGGGCCTGGACCGTGATGGACACGGCACGGACGTTGTTGGTTTCGTCGGCCTCGACCTGGCCGTTGGTCGCGTCGGCGACGAAGAGCAGGTAGACGCTGCCGGCTGGGCCGCTGACCGGGAGGGTGATATTGCCGTTCAGGGTGTAACTCGCGTCATTGGCCAGAGGCGAGTAGTCGGCGGCGGATGTTGTCAGCAGCAGCGTATCGTCAGCGCCGAGAACGTTGTCCGTGGAGAGGTAGACCTTGTCGGACCAGAGGCCGCGGGCCGGGTTGCCATCGTCCGTGTGGTTGGTGACCGTCCAGGAGATGGGGATCGTCTGCCCCCAGGCCGCGGTGGCTGCGGAGCTCGATGTGGTGACGGTCAGGTCCGGCGGCGGTTCGGTCGAGGCCACGTTCACATTGACGTTGTCCAGGCCCCAGCTCTCGTCCCCCGTGCCCTGCAGATTGAGCCCCGCGAAGTTCAGCACCACAGTACCGTCCCGGTGCTCGAACGTGAAAACCAGATGGTAGACCGCGTCCATCGCAGTGCTGTTGAAGGTGTAGCCGAGGGTGTTGCTCTCGGTCGCGCCGGTGTAGGTCGGGTTGGCGGCGTCCGGGTACTCGCGCGGGAAGCTCTGGAGTGTGCCGGAGTAGAGGGCAAAGGTCGAGTGCAGCAGCGTCTCGCCGCCGGAGATGCTCAGGTCGAAGATGTCCGGCCCGGTGCCGGTGGCGTTCCCGTCCCACGACTGAATGACGTACAGGTCGAACGCCACGGTCACGTGCGAGTGATCGGGCAGGCCGCCGACCGTCAGCGTCACGGTTTCGTTGCCGAACCGCCCGAGGAACTTGCGGCCGCCGGTCGGCGTGGTGTCGGTGCTCGTCGTCGACCACTGTGTGCCCGCCGAGGTCTCGAAGTCGTTGGTGTAAACCGAGCGGTCCTCGAGCGCCACGGTCGTGCCAGCCTTGATCGTGTCGAACCGGGTCGAGTCCGCCGCGACCGCGTGGACCAGCAGTTCGTTCTCGGCACCAACGGTCAGGGCCACGCCCGGGGTGGCCTCGACTCGCAGGACCGTGGCCCCGGTGCTGGCGGCAAGCGACCCGGTGCTCCACCCGGCGCCGGTGATGGCCGCGGTGATCTCGGTGCCGCCGGTGGCCGCGTCAAAGTACCGGATCGTCCAGTTCGAGGCGCCGGCCGTGCCTGTCAGCGTGTAGCTCTCCGCGGCGGAGGTGTAGTTCTGCACTTTCACGAGGTAGACCGCCGTCGCCCCGGCAATGACGCCCTGGCTCTTGGTCTGGTCGGCACCCGTGTCGTTGAACACGTCATACCCCGTGTAGCCGGGCTCGCCTTCTGCGGAGTTCGCAGTCACCAGGTCGGGCGCGATCGCTTTGACCTCGATGGCCGCGGCCAGTGTGTTGTTGGTGTTGCTGATCTCCCACTGGTCGTCGTTCTTGTCCGTAACGACGATCACGTATTTCGCGCCCGGCGTGGCGGTCTTGGGAATGGCTACGCTCTTGGTGAGTTGGTACGAGGCGCCAATCGCCAGCGGCGTGTAGGAGGCAACACTCTCGGTCGCCAGAAGCGTGTCGCCGCCGTCGAGTACGGCGTCCGTTGAGAGGTAGAACGCGTCCGTCCAGTCGTTGCTGGCGGTCGCATGCCCGGAGTTGGTGACTGTCCAGGTGACTTGGATCGACTGGTCTGCCACGCCGTACGCCGGCACGGTGGCGCCGGACACAACCAGGTCCGGCAGGTACTGGACGAACTCCGCCGAGAAGGCGTCCGCGGTTTCGCCGTTGATCAGGTCCGCGTCCTGGTTCATCAGGTTGCCGGACAGGTCGGTTATGCCTGGGCCCAGCACCAGTGTGTAGGCGCCCTCCAGGGCCTGGCGCGCGAATGAAATACGATAGACGGTGGAACTGACCTTGGTGACTTGCGTAACGGTGACCGTACTGCCGGTCGGCGTGGTCAGGACCACATCATCGGTACGGAGACTGTCGGCCATGATCGCGCTGTCAAAGGTCAGGTCAATGCTGTCAAAGGCGGTATAGACCTGCTGCGAGGGCGACATGCTCAGGATTCTGGGGCCGGACCTGTTGATGGCAAACTGCGCCACCAGGGCCGCGCTCATGGGGTTGCCGACCATGTCGGTGATGTTCGGCCCAATGGTGGCCGTGTACTGGCCGTCAAGCGTCTGCGCGGCGAAGCCGATCTCGTACTGGTCGGCGGCCAACTGCGTGACCTGAATACCGCTGATGGCGGCGCCTGCAGGGTTGAGAATGGTCACATCAGCAGGGGTGAAGGTGTCCGAACTGATCGCTTCGCTGAAGTACAGAATGAGGGTTGAAACGGGTTGGTATACTTCCCCGGTGGGTTCATACCCGACCACAAACGGCGGCACGGTTTCCTGGGCGGTCGACGCAATGTAGACGGTGCCAACGCCGCCGTTGCCCGCGCCGCCGGTACCGCCGGTGGCCGTGATATTCGACTGCGACAGGGTCAGGGCATCCCAGTAGATCACGGCGATGCGGCCGCCGCCGCCGCTGCCGCCCAAGGCGTACCAGTCGACACCGTTGCCGCCGTTGGCGGAAATGGCGCCTGTCCCTTCAAGCGTGCCAACTTCGAGTTTGATCCCGCCGCCACTGCCGCCGGCGTTCGCGCCGTTCCAGCCGCTGCCGCCATCGGCACGGATCGCGCCGTAGAGCGTGATGCTGCCGGCGTTGATCCGGATCAATCCGCCGCCGCTGCCGCCGTTGCTCCAACTCGTGCCGCCCCCGGAGCCCAGTTCGTTCGGGTCCGTGGACGTGCCGTAAAGCGCGTTCGTGCTGCCGTTGCTCGAACTGCCGTAACCGCCGTAACTGCCGCCGGCCTGCAGTTGCGCGGCGCCAACCGTCGTGTTCCCGTTGGTTCTGCCGATCAGGTAGCCGCGATTCGAGACGTCGATCCTGGACGTGGCGTCGATGTAGAGCTGGCCGGCGACGGTCACCAGCAGCGAGTACTGCGCCGAAGCGGTGGTGTACTGATGAGTAAGGACCGCGCCGTTCAGGAGCTCAATCTGGTTGGCAAGAATCGGCATCTGGTGTTCCGGCGCCGCCGTCACGCCGCTGCCGGAGAGGATCAGATGGTCCACGGTGAACGCCGTGTCCGTGCTTACGCCCAGGGGCGTCCACACGCCGGTGGCGGCGGCGTGGCTGTCCAGGCGCAAGACACCTTCGCCGTTGTTGTTTTTCACATAGGCGGTGCCCACCCCCGCAGCCCCGGCACCGCCGGTCCCGGCTTTGGCACTGACGTTGTTTGCCGTGTCAAACCCGTTGAGTGTGTCGTAGTCGATGGCGATGCGGCCGCCGCCACCGCTGCCACCCAACGCATACCAATCCACGCCGTTGCCGCCGTTGGCCGAAATCGTGCCGCTGCCGGTCAGGGTGCCGACGCTCAGCTTGATGGCGCCGCCGCTGCCGGCGGCGTTCCCGCCAGCCCAGCCGCTGCCGCCGTTGGCGAGGATCTGCTCCAGGACGTGCCGCCGCCGGACCCGAGTTCGTTCGGATCGAGATAGCTGCCGTACACCGCATTGGTCGCGCCGCTGTCGGAACTGCCGTACCCGCCGTAGCTGCCACCGGCGTGGGCCGCTGCCGCGCCCGACGTGGTGTTGCCGAACGTGCGCCCAATCAGATAGCCGCGGTTCGAGACATCAATCATAGCAGACGCATCGATGGTCAGATCGCCGGTGATATTCAAGCGCAGACCGAACTCCTGGGTGGCGGTGACATACCGGTGGGTCAACACGGCGCTGTTCTGCAGCGTGACGTCGTTGGCGGCCAGGACCATGTCGTGCTCGGGCGCCGCCACGACGCCGTTGCCGGAAATGACCAGTCTGTCCATCTGGAGCACCGCGTCGGAGCTGATGCCCAGTGGTGTCCACACGCCCGTACTGGCGCCGTGGCTGTCGAGCCGCAGCACGCCACTGCCGCCGTTCTGCTTGAGATAGACAGAGCCGACGGCCGCCGCGCCAGCGCCGCCCGTGCCACCGTGCGCGGTCACCTGCGTGGTGATGTCGAATCCGCTCGCGTCATTGTAGTAGATGGCTATACGGCCGCCGCCGCCGCTGCCGCCCAAGGCGTACCAGTTGACACCGTTCCCGCCGTTGGCCGAAATCGTGCCGCTGCCGGTCAGGGTGCCGACGTTCAGCATGATGCCGCCGCCGCTGCCGGCGGCATTGCCGCCAGCCCAGCCGCTGCCGCCGTTGGCGAGGATCGAGCCGTCAAGGGTCGCGGTCCCGGTCACCGTGATGCGCGCCAGGCCGCCGCCGCTGCCGCCGCCGCCCCAAGTCGTGCCGCCGCCGGACCCGAGTTCGTTCGGCTCCGGATAGCTGCCGTACACCGCGTTGGTGGAACCGTCGTCAGAACTGCCGTAACCGCCATAGCTGCCGCCAGCGTGATTCGCCGCCGCGCCCGCGGTCGCGTTCCCCAGCGTGCGCCCAATCAGATAGCCGCGGTTCGAGACATCAATCGTCGAGGTGGAATCGATGATCAGGCTGCCGGTAATGGTCAACGTCAGCGAGTACTCCTGCGCCGCCGTCGTGACCCGGTGGGTAAGAATCGAGCTGTTCCGAATCTCGACATTGTTCGCCTGAATCGGCATCTGGTGCTCGGGCGCGGCCACGACGCCACTGCCGGTGATCACCAATCGGTCGACCGCGAATGCGGAGTCCGCACTTTGTCCGAGCGGCGTCCACATGCCCGTCGCGGCGCCGTGGCTGTCAATCCGGAGCACGCCTTCGCCGGCGTTGTCCTTCAGATACACGGTGCCTACCGCGGCAGCACCCACGCCGCCGTTGCCGCCGTTGGCGGTGATGTTCGTCGAGGTGTCGAAGCCGTCGATCGTGTTGTGGTACACCGCGATGCGGCCGCCGCCGCCGCTGCCGCCCTGGGAGTACCAATCCACACCGTTGCCGCCGTTGGTCGAGATGGTGCCGCTGCCGGCCAAGGCGCCGACGCTCAGCATGATGCCGCCGCCGCTGCCGGCGGCGTTGCCGCCAGCCCAGCCGCTGCCGCCGTTGGCGAGAATCGAGCCGTTGATGGTCGCGGTACCCCCGACCGAGAGCCGCACCAAGCCGCCGCCCGAACCGCCGCTGCCCCAGGCCGTACCGCCGCCAGACCCGAGTTCATTCGGATCGCGGTAATCGCCATACACCCAATTCGGATCACCGTCCGCGGGGTCGCTGCCGAGCCCGCCGTAACTGCCGCCGGCCATCCGAGTGGCGGCGCCGCTCGTGCTGTTGCCGTTCGTCCGGCCGATGAGATAGCCGCGGTTGGACACATCGATCGTCGAGGTCGAATCGAGGGTCAGGTTGCCGGTCACGGTCAGAAGCAGTGAGTAGGCTTGCGTCGCAGTGGTTGTCGGGTGGGTCAGCATGGCGCCGTTCAGGATGTCGAGGCGGCCCGCCTGAATCGACAACTGATGCTCGGGCGCGGCGACGACGCCGCTGCCGGTGATCACCAGCCGGTCCACCGCGACGGCGGAGTCCGCGGAACTGCCGATCGGGGTCCAGACGCCCGTCGCGGCGCCGTGACTGTCAACCCGGAGTTCGCCTTCGCCGGCGTTGTCTTTGAAGTAGACCGTGCCCACGGCCGCCGAACCCGCGCCGCCAGTCCCGCCGTGCGCGGTGACCTTCGTCGCGGTGTCAAACCCATTGACTGTGTCGTAATAGACAGCGATACGGCCGCCGCCACCGGACCCGCCCAGGCTATAGTAGTTCACGCCGTTGCCGCCGTTGGCGGAAAGCGTGCCGCTGCCGGCCAGGGTCCCGGCGCTAAGCCTGATGCCGCCGCCGCTGCCGGCCGCGTTGTTGTTAGTCCAGCCGTCGCCGCCGTTGGCCGAGATCGAACCGTTGATCGTGGCCGTGCCGCCAACCGTGATGCGGGCCAGGCCCCCGCCCGAGCCGCCGTTGCTCCAGGTCGTGCCGCCGCCGGAGCCGAGTTCGTTCGGATCGCTGAAGTCGCCGTAGGTCGCGTTGGTCGCACCGCTGTCCGAACTGCCATAGCCGCCGTAGCTGCCCCCCGCGTGGGCCGCCGCTGCGCCGGACGTTGTGTTCCCCAGCGTGCGCCCGATCAGGTAGCCGCGGTTCGAGACGTCGATCTTCGAGGTGGAGTCAATCGTGAGGTCATCCGTCACCGTCAAGAGCAGCGAGTAGGCCTGCGTCGTGGTGGTTGCCTGGTGCGTCAGCATGGCGCCGTTCAGGATGTCGAGGTTCCCCACCTGGAGCGGCATCTGGTGCTCGGGCGCTGCCACCACACCACTGCCATTGAGGACAAGCCGGTCCACCGTGAATGCGGAGTCCGCAGACGTGCCCAGCGGTGTCCAGCGTCCGGCCGTCGTGCTGTGGCTGTCGAGGCGCAGCACGCCTTCGCCGGAGTCGTTCTTCAGGTAGACGGTCCCGACCGCACCTGCCTCGCCCCAGCCGCTGCCGCCGTGCGCGGTCACTTTGGAGACGTCGAAGGCGGCGTCCAGCGTGTCGTAGTAGATGGCAACGCGACCGCCGCCGCCGCTGCCGCCATCGTGTGTCGTATTGCCGCCGTTGGCAGAGATGGTGCCGGCCCCGAGCAGTGTTCCGACCGTGAGCTTGATCGCGCCGCCGCTGCCGCCCTGGTGCGCATTGCCGCCGTTGGCGAGGATCGAGCCGCTGAGCAGCGCGGTGCCGGTGGAGATCCGGACCAGGCCGCCGCCGGCGCCGCCGCTCTCGGTCGCGCCGCCGCCGGTGCCCCAATAGGCCGGATCAAGATAGTCGCCGTAGGCCGAATTGGTGGCGCCGCCGCTGGTGCCGATCGAACCCAGGCCGCCGTAACTGCCGCCGCCCATGGTCGTCGGCGCGGTGCTGGTGCGGAAACCGACGCCGCGCCCGGCGATCTGGCCCATGCCGGAGACGTCGATCTTGGACGTGCTGTCGATCCAGAGCAGGTCGCGGATGGTCCAGGCCATCTGGTACGCACGGATCGAGGAGGTGGCGGAGTGCGTGAGGGTCGAGCCGGCGAGCAGTTCGACGCCGCCGAGGCTGCGCGTGCCGTCGAGGAGGACGCTGACGCCGTAGACGATCAGGTTCTTGCCGTCGTAACTGGTGTCGAGTTCGCCGATATTGGCGGCGGTTGCCACCAGCCTGGCGACGAACGCGTCGTCCGCGGCCTCGCCCGGGGTGGCGTCATGGTCCTGGTTCATGGCCTGCCCGGCAGGGTCGCTGAGGATATTCGGCCCGACGGAGAGGGTGTAGATGGCCGCGCCGGTCAGGCCGCTGAAGTCCAGCTCATACCACTGCGGGCCGAGCTTGCGCAGCGCCACCAGGTTGATCGTTGCGCCGGTGGCATCGGTGAGCTGGACATCGTCCGCCGTGAACGTGTCGTCCTGGACCGGCTGGCTGAAGACAATCTCCATCTTGTCGAAGGGGTGGCCGGTGCCGCCGGTCGGGACCAGGCGCGTCACCCACAGGCCCGGCGTCAACGACCCGACGAGGCTGAAGGAATCGGTGTAAATGTCGAGTTCGGGCGTGCCGTTGGTGCCGTCGCTGTTCTGGTCCATCTGGTTGCCGGCCAGGTCGCGGATGTCCGGGCCGAGCGTGAGCGTGTAGTCCCCGGCGGTGGTGAGCGGCGTGAAGTTGACCGCGAAGCTGGTCCCGGAGCCGGTGATGCTCAGCGCCGTGCCAAGGTCGGTCCTGGTCGACCCGGTAAGCCACGTGTCGTCAACCGTGAAACTGGCCGGATCGACCGCTTCGGAGAACGATGCCGAGCTTTGGAAACAGGGCAGGAGCAGCACCTGCGAAACGGCCGTGACCTGCGGCCCGTGCGTGTCGATGGTCATCTGCAGGCTGCTGGAGACCGCCTCGCCCACCCACGGCGTGAACTTGGCGTTGACCGTTGGCGTGCCGTCGGCATAGGCCGTCGAAGGCGTGAACGAATACGTGCTCGGCGCATCGACCACGAGGCTGGTGTCGAACGTGCCGTCGTTGGTGAAATCGACCTCGATCGTCCCGGGTTTGTTGACGGTGACGTCGAAGGTCGGGCTGGTCACGTTGGTGAGGTTGTCGGTGGAGGAACTGCCGGAATCACTCGCGGCCTGGAGGTCGGCGGTCACGGTCGTTGCGGTGACCGCAACCGGCAGAGCGCCGCTGGTGTACCCGGCGCCATCACCGACCTCGTTGCCCGCCACATCCGTCACACCACCGGCGCCAACGATGGTCAGTTGGTAGAACTCATCCGTGAAGTCCGAAGCGAACGTGAGCACCGCCAGCCCCAGGCTGGCGTTGTAGCTCACGCCGGTCGGCGCGCCGATCAGCACGTCATCCCCGTTGCCGAACACGCCGTCGCCTCCGCTCGACGAGAGCTGGTAGTTCGCGACGTTGGTCCCGGAGGTCTGGTCCATGCCGCTCACGTCATTGAACAGCACCGTCAGCATGCGGCTGGCGATGGGCGCCGGGTTGGTGCTCCAGGCTGGCTGCGTTCCCGCGGCGCCGCCCAGGGTCGCGTTTTTCGCGTTGGCGGTGGCGTCGTATGCGGTCGAACCGGTGCCGCTGTCCAGTCGGTAGTAGGCCATCAGGCCGGACTCGGTTCCGGTCAGGGTGTGACCCATGTCCGCCTGAATGTCTTCGGCGGCCCGGGCGGTGTTCCAGATGCGGATCTCGTCGATGCGGCCCTTGAAGAACGCGCCGCTGCCCAGGTTCGTGCTGTCGGCCGCGCCGAAAGCGTAGTACTCGCTCGAGAAGACGCTACGGATCCCGGACGAATCGGTCGCGGCCTCGACGCCATCCAGGAATCCGTCCAGGACCTGCGTCGTGCGATTGTAGCGCAACACCACCTGGTGCCACTCGCCGAAGTTGACCTTGCCCAAACTGACAGCCGTCAGGTTCCAGACGCGCACCTTCACTTCGCCGGTCGAGAGAATCTCGATCTGGCTGTCGTGAGACGACGAGTTCGGGGTCGCGGTGCTCAGTTCGGACGCGATCACGCCCGCGCTGGTGGCGTTGAACCACAACTCAATCGTCATTGAATTATCGGTGAACAGGCTCTTGAGGTTCGGTGTGACCAGGTAGTCGTTGGTGCCATCAAAGGACAGGGCCGTTCCGGCATAGACGCCGGTCACCGTCGGTGCGGTGAAGTCGACGTTCAGGGCGGTGACGTAGTCGTCGCCAATCCCGTCACGGGTCTGGTCGAGCGGCAGGCCGTTCGCGTCGCGCAGGCAGGTGGCGCCATTGCGTGCCGTCAACTGGTACAGCCCTTCCGGGAGTGCCGACGCCAGGTTCAGTGTGATCTCGGTCGTGCCGTCGGTGTAGGCCGGGGTCGCGGTGATCTCGGTGTCGTCGCCGCCGCCCACGGCGCGGTTGGCGCCCAGCGACAGCAGAGTGTAGGTGGTTGCGGAGTTCGCACCGTCGGCGACCACCGGCCCGGATAGCGTCAACATCAGAGCGGTCAAGTTCTGGTCATTGGTGTTGCCTGACGGTGTGATGGCTGTGATGTACGGCCCGACGACTTGCGTGGTCAGTGTGCCGGTGTACACGTTGCTCATGGGACTGCCGACCGTGTCGGTGACATCCGGACCGACGTTCAGCGTGTAGGTCCCCAGCACCGTCTGCGAGGCGAAGTTAACGCGGTACTGGGTGTCGCTCAGCTTGGTGATCGACGTGATCGTCACGGCGCCGTCGGGACCGGTCAGGGTGAAGTCGGTGGTCTGAAAACTCGCCACGGCCATCGACTTGCTGAACGTGACGTCGATGGACTGGACGGCGCGGTAGTTGACCGTGCCCGTGGGCGACATGTCCGTCACCTCCGGTACGGTCGTATCGAGGGTGAACGTGCCCTGATAGGCAGGGTCTCCGACGGCGGTGGGGTCAAGCCGCAGCGTCACGTTGTCCACGTCCTGACTGGCGCTCCAGCCGGAGGTTGCGCCGGTGAACCCGAAGTACATCTGCGCCGGCACCGCGCTTGTGGCTATGTGGGTCGAGAGCTGAACACCGCTGCCGTTCGGCTGCCGGAGCGTGACGGTCACCAGGTCGGTGCCGTCAAATGTGACCAGGACATGGAACGTACCCGTCCCCACAAAGCTCTGCGGTACCGCGGTCATCGTGTTCTGGAACTGCCCGTTCCAGTCGATGGCGATGTGGTTGTTGTTCGTGTCGTAATAGGTGCCGCTGCCACTGTTGTAGACGTCGAATTCCACCGCGAAGGACTTGCCGGCGAGATTGCGGTAACCCAGATTTGCCCCAGTGCCGCCGATGGCTGTCGCCTGGTCGGAGACAACAAACGTCATGCCCTCCGCTGCGCTTCCGGAAGCGGCGAGGGTCAGGTCGAACTCGACTTCAAAGGCGCCCGCGGTTGCAGGCGTCTGGAAGAAGACGCCGCCGGTCTGAGAGCTGGAGTTCGGGGTCAGGCGGAGTACGCCGCCGGCGTTCCAGGCGGCCGAACCGATCAGGTTCATGTCGACGGGTTGTGCGCTGAACGGTTCCCACGACACCTCGGACGAGCCCTGGTCCATTGCATTTTCGTAGACGTCGGCGATGTCGGGACCGACCGTGAGTGTGTAAGTGCCGTCCAAAGTCTGCGGCGCGGCCAGCGTGATATCGAAGGTCCTGGCATCCACCTGCGCGATCGGGTCCTGCGCCGCCAGCGCCACCGCACCGCCGGGCCCGGTCAGGGTCACGTCGTCAGCGGTGAACGTACTCGGGTCGATGGCTTCGTTGAACAAGACGCGGATGGTCGAGACGGCCGTGTTTGTCGTGCCGCGCGGGTCAATCCCCGCCACGCGCGGGCCGACGTGGTCAAGCAGTATCTGGGCCGCGTACGTGTTGTTTGTGTTGTCAGTCTCGCCCTGCGTGAGAGTGCGGTCGGTCACCAGGATCAGGTACGGGTTCCCAGTTGCCCAGGCGGGAATGGTCACTGTCTTGGTGACGGTGTAGAATCCGGCCGGCGCGAGTGGCGAATGCGCCGCGGCGTCCTCGCTCAGGAGCAGCGTGTCGTCCGCGCTGAAGGTGCCGTCGACCGAGAAATAGACGCCGTCGAGCCACGCCTTGGTGGCGTCGTAGGCGCCGCTGTTCGTGACCGTCCAACTCACCTCGACCTGGTCCCCGGCGTTGGCGGATGTTGGGACCGTGCCGGCGATGGTCAGGTCCGGGGCCTGCACGGTGACGATGGCCGTGTACGTGTCGCCGACTTCGCCGGAGGTCCCGTTGTCGTTCTGATCCATTTGGTTCCCGACCTGGTCGCGGATGTCCGGGCCGAGCACCATGGTGTAGACCCCGGGCAGGGACTGAGCATTGAAGGTGACGGTGAAATCCGTGCCTGCCCCGGTGACGGTGGTGATCGCGCTCAACAGGTCGGTGCTGCCGGGACCGGTGAAGCTGACCACGTCCGCCGCGGTGAACGTGGCGGCATTGATGTCGCGGCTGAACGTGAAGGCGATGGACGAGAACGGCGAGTCGCTCGTGCTCGCGGGCGTCTGCGCCGTCACCCTTGGCCCGGCCCGGTCAACCGTGAAGGTCGCCGAGAACGCACTCAGTGCATCGCCCGAGACGCTGGACGCCGCGCCTTCCGCCAGCGTGACGGTGTACGTTGCATCGCCCTGGTCCGCGGCGGCGATGTCGAGCAGCAGGCTGTCCCCGTCCACGATGCTCACGCCGGTCGCGGCAATGCCGTTAACCGTGAGCGAGGACGCGCTCACATTGTCGAGGCGGATGGGCTGCGAGAAGTCGATCCGGTAGGTGGCAGGGAACGGGGTGACTGTCGCCGCATTGGCTGGCGAACTGGCCGTGCCGGTGAGGACTGCGGACGTCGCACCCGTCGCGCCGGTGACGGCCAGGACGTAGTCGCCCTGGCCGGCGGCACCGGCGACCTTCACTCTGTGTACACCGGTGGTCGCTATGGTGTAGGTCAGAAGCGCGTTGCGGCCGTCGGCGCCGCTGTTGTCGTCAAAGGCCACCTGAGTCCCGGACGAGTCGAACAGCGTCAGGCTCGGGTTCAGCGTGTTGACGGGCTCGCCGGCATCGTCACCCGGCGTGGCGGTGGAGATGGTGACGACGTCCCCGGCCGTGGCGGCGAACGAGTAGTAGTCCGGGCCCATCAGCGGTGTGGTGGTCGTCAGGACGACGTCAAGAACGTACGTGCCGGTGCCGCTGCTGTAAGCGTCGGCACGGATGTAGTACTCGCCGGCGTAGTTGCTGTTGGCGTTGCCGAAGGTGTAGGTGATGCGCGACCAGTACCCGGGGCCGGCATCGTCGTCTGCGGCAAGTTGCGTGCCGGAGCGGTTATACAGGTATAGGTATGTGTCGTTCAGGGTGCCGTTGCCTTGGTCGATGACGATCGAGTCGCCGGGCGAGGCTTGAATCACGAAGTAATCCGCATCCGTGCCGGTCGAGATGCTGCCGGTGGCCTGGCCGGTGTAGGTGTTGCCGCCGGTCGCGGAAAAGCTCGACGTCATGTCGTTGGCCGTCGCAATGCTGTCATTCGGTTCGTTTTCCGTCGCTGCACCGCCCTTGAGCGCCCCCAGCACCACCAGGGAGTCGCTGTCCAGCCCGCCTGCGCTGTCAGGACTGCTGTTGGGCTCCAGGTCAAACGTCGCATCGCGCGTCACGAGTAAGTTATACACGACGCCCGTCGTGCCGCGGACTTGCACCAGGTAGGTTCCGGTCGTCGGGGCTTTGAAGTTGCGGATGAATTGGGTGACGTTCGATGCGCCGGTCATGCCCATGGCCAGCAGGTTGTCGTTGGCGTCGTACAGGGAGATGCTCACGGTGCCGCCGTCCAGGGCGTTGACCGCCATGGTGGCACGTTGATTTTCGCTGAGCGCGAACGAATAGTAATCGTCGCTGCCGCCGTTCGTCGCGCCGATCACCGCCAAGCGGTCGGCCGTGGTCCCGAGCGCGAGGGTACTCTCACCCATGCTTTGCGCAGTGCCGGGCGTGTCGTTCGCGGTCCCGCCCAACTCCTCAGACTCCAAGGCGGCATTCAGCCACAGGTCAACGGTGCAGACGCCGGTTCCGGCCTGGTTGCTAACCTTCAGGGTGTAGACGCCGGTGGTCGCGACCGCGAGGTTCTGCAGAACCGCGGGTTGACCCGCAGCACTGGCCGTGACGGCGCTCAGCGACGCGCCGGCCGGCGAGAGCAGTTCGAGACCTGGCTGAAGCGACAGGTCCTGCGGTACGATGGAGAGGCTGACTTTCTGACCGGCATCCAGGCTCAGCGTGTAGTAGAATGCCCCGACGTCGGCGAAGGTCGGGGACACGCTCTTGTGCCAGACCAGCGACCCAGCCGGGGTGACCTGGTCGAGGGGGGCAGGGAAGGCATTTCCGTAGTCGATGGACACGTCGTTCAGCACCGGAGTTGCGGACACGTCCGTCGTACTCAACTCGACGCGCCATTGCACGTAGCGGTGCAGGTCGTTCGTGGCGTTGATCAGAGTATCGGTAACCGTGTAATAGTCAGAGGTCGAGGTCGGGCCGTACCAGGTTGCCGCAGATACGCCCCCCGCGGTGTCGGCGGAGCGGAGCTGGAAGCGTACCATGGTCGCCGCAGGCGTGGTTGCGGTCCACCGCAGTGTGAGGTAGTCGGCGGTGTCGCTGGTCGTGTCGAACACGGCCGAGACGAACGTGCCGGGTGTGATGTAGACGTCTTTTGCCGCGGACGTCTCGGCCTGAACGGTCACCGTCGGGGCGTCGGTGACGAACTGGCGCCGTTCGCCGAGCGCTTCGATCTCCGGTTGCGTCAGGACACGGTTGTAGATCTGCAGCTCATCCATGGCCCCGGTCCAGTAGCGACTGCCGCCGCCCCAGCGGGCCAGACGCAGATACTGATTCGCATAGACAGCCGTGGTCTCGTTGCTCACCGCAGAGTCGACAAGCGCTCCGTTGACGTAGAGCTGGTTCGTGCCGGTGCCCGAGTCTCGAGTCAGGGTCACGTACTGCCAGGTCCCGGACGTGAGAGCGCACAGCGCGCCGCCGCCGCCGCCGGCCGCCGGACCGAACACGTAGTTGTTGGTGACCGAGACGTTCTGCTGCAACTCCCAGTTCTGCGAGTCGGTGTGGTTGTTGTCGATGAGCGTGGCGTAGGCGGTCTGGGTCGCGGACGGTTTGACCCACATACCAATAGTGAAATCCTGGTAGGTAAACCACGAGCCCAGATCCACGTAGTCGTTCGTCCCGTCAAAACTCAGGTACGAGCCGGTGCCGAAGGACACGTCCGCGCGCGCCCCCCAGCCGCCGCCGTCCGCCGATTGCCAGGTCGGGCCGCTCTGCAACGTGCCGGTGTGGCTGTTGCCGGAACTGTCGGTCAGCGTGGTCCCGGTTCCTTCGTCCATGTGGTACCAGGCGACCAACCCGGCCCCCGCGTCGTTCTTGCCGAAGGTGTTGTCGAAACTGGCGGCGTCCGTGGCATCGGGATTGCCGAAGTGGAGATAGATCGTCTTGGCGCTGCTGGCGGCAAGCGTCGGGACGTTAACCCAGATGCTGGCCGTCTGCGCCTCCGCGTCCCATGCTTCCGTCCAGAACGACAGCGGCGTGGTATCGTCCGTGTCCATGAAACGGATATCGTCGCCGTCGGCCTGGGTTCTGGCGAAGTCGAAGTTCACGGCGCTCAAGATGACGTTGAGCTGATAGCCGGACAGAGCGTCGCCGTAGTTATGGATGGTGAGTTCGCGGCGGTACGCGAAGCTGAATCCCGTCAGGGTCAGCGATGCGTCGGAGCCTGTCCCCGATACGGACACGTTGGTGAGGGTCCCGGCACCGAAATCCGTATCGGTGGTCTGTTCCCAGATCACGAACGGGTCGGTGTCACGGGAAATCTCTGCAACTGCAAAGGCAAAGGAGTCTCCGCCAGCCGTCGGACCGCTGGAAGCGGGATTGCTGTCTGACGGTGTCGAGGGGAAACCAAATGCAACACGGATATCGGCCAAATTACTGCCCGACGTCAGGAGGTTTTGGATGTCAGACCATTCCAGACTCAGTGTCACCGGAGGTGAATTGGACGCGTTCAGCGTTTCGGTCAGTTGTGCGGTGAGAGTGGCATGGCCCGTCAGGTTTCCCCGGGTGAACTCGCTGGCTGGGCGCGTGGCAATGTCCTGGAGCAGGAGCCGGTCATGGCCTGCCGGCACAAGGAAGGTCACTTCACCCGCGGCCTGCAAGACAAGGCTTGGGGCGCCGGCGTCGAACTGGGTTGCACCCAGCGTGCCGGTGGCCGGACCGGCCTCGTCGACGGTCAGAGAAATGAGAAGGCCGGAATGATCCGGGTCGATCGCCAGAGCCGCCTGCGGATCCTGTTGCCCATCCCCCAAAATCCGCAGCTTCAGGGACCAGAGCCCGTTGATCCGAACGTCCCCGGCGAATGCGAACTCCGCGTCCCCGGTCATTTCGGGGGTCAGTTGGAACGGCGTCTCAGTCGAGAAGTTACCGTTGACGCTGACGTCAAGGCTGAAACCGCCGTCACCGTCCGTGGCGCAGGTTGCGTCCACGCCGGGGCGGGCGTCGAGAGCGGTGGCGAGGTCCTGTGGCGACTGGAAGTTCTGGGTGCCGAGCCCCGCAAACAGGTCCTGGATCTGGGCCGCCGGGTTGTAGAGGTCCGCAATGCTTTGCCCGAGGACCGGAATCTGCTGGTTGAGCAACTCGGCGCTGGCGCCTGCCTGCACGATGACATCGGGAATCTGCTGCAAATCGGCCGCCGCCGCATCGAGCGGCGTTTCGCCGGACAGCAGGAGCCGCGGCTCCAGGCTCTCCAGAGAATACAGATTTTTCGGGCCGACCTGTTTCATGGTGTGACGACAAAACACCCCTCCCGCAGAAGTGCGGGGCAGGGATTAGGGATTAGTATTTAAGCTAAGCATGCCAATCTACGACGAGGCGCCGGAATTTGCAAGTACGATTTCGGGGGCGCGTGGTGATGCGTCCGTGGCTCCCAGGCGGCAGGCCGCCCGATCATACTGGGCTGTTGCTGCGGCGTCTTCGCCTGAGTGTCGCTCCCGCCCGCTGGGCGGGACGGAAGTGGCAGCGACGCTTCAGCGAGCGGACGGACGCACGGCGTTGCCATCCGCACGCGTGCTGACGCGCCGAGACACGCGCTGCCACACGTACTCCCACCCCGCCAGTAACATGCGGCGGGTGGTGTTCGTCGTCGGCCGGATGCCTCGATCGCGTTTTCCAGGCCCCGCAGCAAGAGCACCCAAGAGCCGCGTGCAACGCGGCCGCTAAGCCGTGGGCACCCGCTCGCTATCGGCTGTAGTGTCGGCTCTTCAGGCCGATCCCTGCCCCCCATGCAACAGGGTCTCGCTACTTGGCGGCCGGCGGCGGGGGCAGGCGTGCCGAGATCTGTGCGGCTTCCATATTCATGGGATCGGACTGCAGGAGGCGGTTCACCGCGTCGCGCGCGGCGCCGGTGTCACCGGCTGCTGCCGCACTCCTGGCCAGTCCGAGCAGTGCCGCGACGTTCTTCGGTTCCAGGGTGGAAGCTATGCGGTACTCGCGCACCGTTGCGGGCAGTTGTCCGGCCAACTCGTTTGCTCGGGCCGCGCCCAGGTGCAGTTTCGCGTCATACGGGTCGAGTAGGATGGCCTGGCTGTAGGCCTGGGCGGCCTCGCCGGGTTGGCGCAACCGGTCGCAGAGTAGTTCGGCCAGTCGGCGCCAAGCGTCGAGGCGGTTCGGATCGGCCTGCGTCAGTTCCCGCAGGATCGCGACAGCATCCCCGGCCTGTCCGGCGTCTTCGTACAGTCTGGCGAGGCGCAGGTGCGGAGTCCGCGCCGTGTTCCGGAAGCGCGGGTAGATGCGCGCCGCCGCGGTGTACTCGGCGACGGCCGTGTCGACATCCTGTGCATCTTCCGCGATACAGGCCACGTACAGGTGGGCGAAAAAGTCCGTCTTGTTCGCGGCGATGGCTTTGCCGAAATGCTCCCGTCCCGCGGTGGTGTCCTTGTCGCTGTCGCACGCGATGATCCCGAGGATGGTGTGGGCGCGGGCCAGGTTCGGGTCGAGCGTCACGGCACGTTCCACCGCCTCGCGCGACTCCGCGAACCGGCGCGCCGCCAGTTGCACTTCGGCCAGGTTCAGCCATAGCGCGGCGTTCATCTCGTCCGTCTTCAGTTTCGCCGCGATCTCGGCCGGGTCGGTCGGGCCCACGTACACGGGCAGCGTGTACAGCGCCGCGCAGGTCCGGACGTACGCCAGGCTGTCGCGGTTCAGGTCCGCCATGCTCCGGCCCGTGAGCACGGTGAGCGCCTCCACCAGCCCCTTACTATCCGCGAGCCGCTCGAGAAATCGGCGTGGGAAGTCGTTGCCGAAGGTCTCGCCCAGGTAGCGCATGACCAGTGCGGCGTGGCAGTAGCTGAGCGGCACCTGGCTCGGGAAACTGGGCCGGATGAAGCCGGAGTCCATCTCCTCGATGGGCAGCAACTGGTCCTTTGCGACCGCTGTGGCCAGCAGCTCGTCCCACTCCGTCGGCATGCTCTTCATCTCCAGGACGCTCAGGCCCTCGGTGACCCAACGCGGCACGGTGTAGACCGTCTTCTGCAGGGTCACGGCGTGCGCCATTTCATGCCGCAGGACCGATTCCCAGTTGAACTTGCGTTCCTCGCACACCTGGCCGGACCGCGGCGATGGCAAGGTAACGACCTGGCCGAAACAGACGCCCAGCGCGCCGAAGTCCGGCAACCCGGTGATGCGCGCCGAGAACTCGTCATGTGTTTCGAGGATCAGCACCAGCAGCCGGCCGTCGTACTCGCGCGCGCCCTTCGGCTCAAACCCGTACCGCGCGGCCAGTTCCTGGTACATGGGTTCCAGGACCGGCTCGATGTACGGCCACAGGAGCGCGTCGTCCGAGCGCCCGAGCTTCAGCACCATGTGCGCGGTGTCGTGCCGGACGTAGGCGTGCTGCCGGATGTCGCGGTCCAGTACGTGCAGCAGGTTGTAGGCCCAGACGTTGAACTCGTTCAGCGCGAAGGCGCGCTCCAGGCTGCGGTAACCGGCCTGCTCCTCACCGAGCCGCAGCAGGTTGGCGCCGGCCAGGTAGTGCCCCTGCCAGGCATCTGGATCCGCGGCGATCGCCTTCCGCGCCCACTCGACCGCCTGGGGGAATTGGTGTCTGCACTCGGCGATCTGTCCCAAGGTCACGTACGCACCGACATAGCGCGGGTTGAGCTTCTGGATCCGCGCCAGCGTCGCCTCGCACTCCACCGCCGTACCGTGCCGTGCCTGGTACACCGACAGCAGCGACAAGGCGTCCAGGTCGGTGGGGTTCGTTGCCAGCGCGGCGTCGATGGCTAGGCGGCTCTCTTTGGGTTTGTCTTCGACTTCCAGGATCGTGGCATTCAGAGCATGAGCAAGCGTCAGGTGCGGATTAGTGGCCAGAGCCTTCCCAATCTCGTCCACCGCCTGGGGGTAGCGCCCGTCGGCGATGTAGATCTGGGCGAGGCCGGCGTGCGCCAGGGCGTGTTGCGGGTTGCGTTTCAGGGCCGCCTCGAACTCCTGGCGGGCAAAGCCCCAGGCAAATAGGTCTGTACAATGGAAGCCGGCGCGGACGTACGCGTCCAGGTATTTGGGGTCGGCCTTGTGTGCCTCGTTGTAGGCGCGCCAGGCGCCGCGCGCGTCCTCGTCGGCGACCGCCGTGGCGACCGCCGTCAACGCGGCGGCTGTGGTCGCACCGTTGCGGCGGTAGAGGGCGAAGAAGAAATCGATCTGCTCCGCCTTGGCCTTGCGATCCCCGCACAACTCGGCGAGTTCGAGCCGTACCAGCCGTGCCTCGATGTGTTGCGCGTCGAGCGTCAAGGCTTCGAGCACCGCGTCGCGCGCTTCGTCGTCGCGCCCGACAGCCATCAGCGCCCGGGCCTTGAGCACGAGCGCGTTCGGGTTTGTGGGGAACGTCTCCCGCAGCCGTGCGGACTCCGCCACCGCCTCCGCGTACCGGCCGGTCTCGAGGAGAGCGTGGACGAACAGTCGGCCCGTCTCAAGCGCGGCGGCGCCGGTCCCGTTGCCGCGCAGTTCCCGCAGCGCCGTGACCGCCGTTTCGTAGTTGCCGCGGTTCAGCGCCTGCGCCGCGGCAGCCAGGTCAAGCTCCGCCGCGCTGCCCGCCAGGCCGCCGGCCAGCAGGACCACGGACATCGTTCGCAGAATGTGCATCATCGCAGCCATCGCCACCATGCCTCTGCACTTTCCCCCTGAACACCGAACACTGAACACCCTACGTTGTGCTTCTTTGCCTCACGCACCTTTACACCCGGCGACGGGTTCAGCCCGCGAGGACGCGGGCGCTCCAGGGGACAGCCCGGCACCCACACACCCACACACTTCCCCTTTCCCCCTCAGCTTTCAGCCTTCATCCCTCTTTTTCCTATCCTTCCCCCGCCGACATCCGCAGCCGGCCTGGGAGCGTGACGTGCAGCCACACCGTCAGTCCGACCAGGACCGCCGTGGCCAGCCAGGGTAAGAGGTCCCTCCACTCGCGGGACATCATATCCCCGGCCACGCCCAGCACCAGGAAGTTGACGACCACCACGGTGCCGAAGGTCAGTCCCACGGCGCCGCGCCGGGTCACCAGTGACATGGACGCGATCCCGTAGAGGAAGAACACGAACAGCGCCAGTACGTAGAAGGTCCAGGGCTTGTCGGCCATGTCGCCCAGGATGTTCCACAGGGCACCGGGGTTCATCAAGGCGCCCAGTGCGAACATCGCCAGTTCGGGAAGCACCGCCAGCAGGTGGCCTGACACCTTGTGGCACGCCAAGCGGCCGGGTGACATGGGCAGGAGCATCAGGCCGGTCAGGGTCTTGGCTTTGATCTCGCTATCGAACACATTTGCAGCGGACAGGACTAGCACGCCGGCCAACACCAGAAGCGAGGTTCCCATTATCACGCTGCCGACGAACTTGGCGTCGATCTGAGTCAGGTTGCTCCACGCGTTGTTGGAACCGTGGGCCATGAACGCCACGGCCAGGATGATCAGTGGCTTGACGACGGCCGACACTCTTCCCCCCGCGGCGAAATGGAACTCCTTCCACACCAAGGCGCGCCGCCACGTTCTGCCGGGCCGCACCAGGCGCCGGACCGACATGGGCGCCTGCTGCACCGGCAGCCGCTTCGGTGCGGTCTCCGCATCGTCGCGCGAGAACCGGTCGAAGCACCGCCAGGCCAGCAGGAAGAACACACCACCCATCAGGATGTTGCTGACTACTTGCACAATGACACCGAGTCCGCCGGACCCGGTCCTGAAGGCTTGGCCCAGGGCGTAGAACAAGGTCGTGTGCGTGAGGAATTCGAGGCCGGCCAGGATCATTCGGTCTACCGCTCGGAGTTCGGCGGTGGACACGCCCATGGTTGTGGCGGTCGCCTGCGCCGCCGCCTGCATGGCCCCGTATGCCAGCCACGGCCCCAGCAGCAGCACGAGGAGGAGCAGGAACGCCAAGCCCGACGCGTTGCCGTTGCGTCGGCACATGACTGAACAGAAAAGGCCGATCCCGCTCAACAGGACCAGGAACCCCAGAAAGCTGCAGTAGGTCGCGACGATCTGCGCCAATGAAACGCCTCCCAGCGTAATGGCCAGAACCGTGAAGGGGAGCTGCACCGCCAGCAGCGCCACCATCGTGATCAGGCGCGTTGTCGACTTGCCGAGCAGAATGGCGAGCGGGCTCAGCGCGGTCATGCGCAGCAGTCCGAGCGTGCGTTCCTCCTTCTCTTCGGTGATGGCCGTGGCGAAGTAGGACACGCCGACAAAGGTGATGAGGACGAAGTTCAGCGCCGTGACCTGCGTGAAGAAGCGCAACCCCGGCGCACCCAGGATCAGCGCCAGCCCCTTCGCGCTCAAGATCTGTAGAAACACCATACCGAGCAGCGCCAGCCGCAGCAGGTAGGTGCGACCAGCCCGCGCGTCATGGCGCAACTCACGTGTGAACAGTGCCAGAACGGGATGTTTCATGGGGTATTTCAGATTGATGATTGCTGATTGCTGATTTTTCCCGGTGCGCCTAAACTCCGGGGTACGCCAACGCCCTTGAAAAGACGCCCCGTGCGATAACCCGACCCCACCGGCCTCGCGCCGGTGGTGAAGGAGGACGGTTGGCTAAATGGCCCGCCGCCCCCTCCGCATTTCCCTCTTCTCCGGGCGGACCGCGTCTGCGGTCCGCCCGGAGAAGAGGGGGTGGTAGACGGCTCGGCTAGCCGTTGGACCTGCTTCACCACCGGCGCAAGGCCGGTGGGGTCGCCAAGCCGTCCCTACTGCACAGATCGGCGAAAAGTGCATTGTCACGCCCGCAACCCCTACACCGGGAAAATCAACAATCCGCAATCTGCAATCTCCTCCTGTTCTCACGGCGCCACGCCTGGGGTCGTCAAGTCCATGAATGCCTTTTTCAATTCGACGGTTTCGCGTTGCCAGGTCACCACTTCGGCACCGCAGTCCAGCACCGCCTTGAGCACGGTGTTTGGCCTGAGGCGTGCCGGATCGAACTTCAGCCGATAGTGCGGCTTGCCTTCATCCTTGTCGACGGCGAGCATGCCGTCCAGGCCGCGCAGGAGCGTTTCCGGTTCGTCGTTGGCGACGGACAGGTGCAGCACGTAGTGCGCCGCCTGATCGGTCTGCGCGGTCAGACCCTCGACCGGCCCGGCATAGCGCACCGCGCCGCGATCGATGATGGTGAAGCTGTCGCAGAGGTCGCCCAGTTCGCTGAGGATGTGCGAACTGATGAAGATCGTCTTGCCCAGGCGCCGCAGCTCCTGCAGAATGTCCATTAGCTCAATGCGCGCGCGCGGATCGAGCCCGGATGCGGGTTCGTCGAGCAGCAGCAGGTCGGGGTCATTGACCAGCACGCGGGCCAGGCTCAGGCGCTGCTGCATGCCGCGCGACAGGGCCTGCACGAAATCCTCCTTCCTGCTGGTCAGGTCGGTGAGCGCCAGCACGTCGGTGACCGTCTTGTCGCGTTGCGCCAGATCCAGGCCGTAGGCGGCGGCGAAGAAGTCGAGGTATTCGAACACGGTCATCTGCCGGTACGAACTGAAGTGGTCCGGCATGAACCCGATCCCGCCCCGAACGTCCTTGTAGCCGCGCACCACGTCGCGGCCGAAGATCCGCACCGTGCCCGACTGCGGCAACAGCAGCGTGGCCAGGATCTTCAGCGTCGTGGTCTTGCCGGCCCCGTTCGGTCCGACAAAGCCGTTGATCGATCCGCGTGCAACCGTGAACGTGATTCCGCTCAGCGCCTGCTGGTTCTTGTACGCGAACGCGAGGTCTTTGACCTCGATCGCGGGCTGGGTCCCGTCGGTCCAAGGGTTATACGTGATCGCGAGGTCCTCGCCCTCGGTCGCGGGTTGGGCGTCGTTGGTCATCGGGCTGTCTCCTGAACTGCGTTCATCGCCACAGGTCCGCATGGTACAGTGTGTAGCCCTGCTCGCGGCCGAACACGCCGCCGGTTGCACCGAAGCTCTCCGGACTGCGTGCGAACACAAACACCTGAAAGCGGTCGGGTGCCATCGCCGCCGCCTCGTTCGAGAAGCACCAGGTGAAACTCTCCGTTCCGCCCTGACTCCGCGCCATGAGCAGGCCGATGAGGCGCCGCAGTGCCTTCTGCACCGTGGCATCGCTGGGACCCTCCTCGCGCCAGTTTCCCGTTTGCCGGACAAACTGATCTTTGTAGAGCGAATCGTTGTTCACCAGTTGATCGACCGTGCCCCAGGCGGGCATCGACGCCTCGAGCCGACCGTCCAGGGTTCGTGCGAGCGGGTACACGTTTCGGCGGTGCACAACCCACATTTCGACCGGGGCAGGCGGGAACGCCGGACCGGGCGCCAACGTGAGCGCCTCCAGCGTGTCTTCGCCTTTCGAGGTGATCACCTGCAGGCCAAGGTCGGGACCGGGCATGGCACCGCGGTGCAGGAAGGATTGTTTCGAAAAGACGGGGATGTCGGCCAATGCCTTTCCGTCCTTGCCGCTGCAGATGGCCGCATTCGCCCCCTCGTAGTCCTGGGTGCTGGCGTAGAGGTTGTGCGTGGCGGAGTGCGCCAGCGCGTACTGGGCGCCGCGCGTGACAAACGCGGTCAGCCACTGCGTGACGTCGTAGCGCCCGGCATCCAGCGCCCGCGCGTATGTCAATGAATACATGGAACCCCGCTCGCCATAGCCCTGGCGTCCCACCTGGGCGAACGCGGCGCTGAACGCCACCACCAGCACCAGCAGACCACCGAGCGGCAGCCAGTGCCCTTTCGCCTTGCGGAACAGCAGAAAACTCACCAGGGTCACGAGCAAGGCGTAGACAGCGGTGAGCAACTCGATAAGGTTCCAGTTGTGTGCCGGCAGCACCAGGCGGTTCAGGGCGGGAACGAGGTAATCTTCGACTCGGTGGAGCAGTATCTTCTTGCCGCGCGTCAGCGTGGCGGCGCGTGCCTGGATCTGGTGCTGAACTTCCTCGAGCGCGGCGTCAACCGGCCGGCCGTGCCGCAGCACGGTTCCCGCACCGACATGGAACTGGTCCAGCGGCGTATTCAGGCAGTCCAACTCGCTCGTGAACCGGGGCGCGTTGCCGTCCGGGCCCGCGATCAGGTGCACCGTCCCGCCGGCCAGCAGCCAGTCGCGACAGGCGCGGCGGCGTGCCTCGTCCCAGCGCGGCACGTGGTCCAGCGCCAGTGCGTGCAAGGCTTCGGCACCCGCACCGCAGGTGGGGAACAACGATTCCGGGAACGTCTTCAGCTTCAGGTCGCGGCGCAGCACCGCCTCGGGATCGACCAGGTGCACGGTGGCCGGCGGCCCCATCTCCGGTCTCTTGAGCGCGAACTGCGCGTCGGCGCGCGTGCCCCAGGACACACTCCAGTCGCCCCATTCGTCGCCGATGAACGGGTAGAACTGCACCCAGCGGCTCGTACCGGGCGAGAGAAAGCACGGCTGGATGTACTCGGCGCCCTGTCGACTGACCGGGCCGGTGCCCTTCGTCAGGGAGAGGACACCTTCGAACGGAGCGACGCCAGGATTCACAATCAGCACGGAGAGCGGCACGAACCGGCCGGGAACCGCCTTGCCGTCGAATCCCCAAATATGCTCGACGACCTGGAGCGTCGGTGCGGCCGCCGCCGCACCCGCGGCCCAGAGCAGAAGACAGAGAATGGCGACGCGCGCCTTCACGTGTGCGACCCGACTCCCTTCGATTCGGTGCCCGAGTTGCCAACTTAGCCGTGCAGGGCGGCGGCTGCAACCGGGGCGGGGTCCGTGCTCGACTCAAACGTGCGATGCCCCGCAAAGGGCTGCGGCCCCTGTTCGTAGTACCGCCTTTAGGCGGCCCCCGGTCCCGTTGGCCACGCGCAACCCGGACCGCGTAAAGGGCGTGTCGATTTAGCCACCTCAGATGTGCAACCACGCCCAAAGTGGCCGGACCGGCTCGGTCCGGCATGCGGGAGCGAGCCGCTCCCGCCACTCTGGAAGGCCTGCTGCCGCACTGAATCGACACGCCCTAAACGCGGTACTACATGCCTGGCGCCACACCCGACGCTCAGCGTCGCCCTCTCGGCTCACGTCCGCCGCTCGGCCGGCCCGTCCGGCAGGCGCCCGAGATAGTGGTCCGCATACTTCAGGCACCGCCAGCGGAACCACAGGAGGATCAGGACATACACCAGCAGCAGTGCGGGAGCGAAGGAAGGGAGCGCCTTAGCCGACCCGTATCCCGTCTCTCCGTACCCGGTCTCAACAACCCAAAGCATGGCGGCAGGACTGAGTGTCAGGATGTTCCACCCCAAGTCGGTGGGCCAGTCGTTGCGCTGCAGCAATCCGGCGGCGAGCACGACCACGACCGGCAGCGCATTCCACACTACCACGGTGGTGAGTGTCGCGAACATGGCTGTCAGTCGGTTCCGCAGTCTGAGGCTGATCCACAGCGCGCCCCAGGCGAACATCGGCACGTAGAGCAGCGCCTGCAGCAGTACGATGAGCGCATCGCGCGGTCCGGCCCAGGCGGTGCGTTTGGCACCCTCACACCAGACTTCGAGCACCAGCAGCGTCGCCAGCGGACCGATGAAGACCAGGGCCAGGCGCCACACGCCGCGCATCTTCTGGCGCAGAATCTCGGCGCCGCTCAGCGGCGTGGTCAGCAATGCGTCGAGCGTGCGGTGGAGCCGTTCCGAACTGATGGTGTTGACCGCCGCCATGCAGGTGGCCAGCACCGCCAGGCCGCACAGCAGCAGCACGAAGAAGGTGAATGCCTCACCCTCGTCTCTGGACGGCGCCCCTTGGGAGACGACGAACAACCCGACGAGCAGAATGGGCGCTTCCAGGAGTACGAAGATGCGGATCAGGTAGCGCAGTTTGCCCAGCGACTTCTTGCTGACCTCGCGCCACGCGACCGGCTCCAGGTGCGGAAGCGTATCCGGTTCGCGGATTAGGACGACACCCCAGTCCACCATCGGGTCGACCTCTTCCCACACGCGCAGCAGCAGGTTGCGCGGCCGCACGAACGGGCGCCGGTGCAGATACCGCCGCGCCAGGAGCAGAAACACAACGATGGACACCAGCACCGGAACGCTGCGCAGCAGGGCGCTCACGAACGCGATTTGGCCGCCACCGAATCGGCTTCTGGCGCTCCAGTAGAGGTATTGGACCGGAGGGATCAACGCTATTTCGGCCTCATCCGGAATGTGGCGCAATCCCTCGATCCCAAGGAACTCCGCACCCAAGCCACAGCCCATTGGCACCGCCAGATAGACTGCCGCAATCATGACGTACGAGCCGATGAACGCGCCCACCACGCCGCCTGAGTACGCCGAGACCATCAGGGCGATGGCGCCGACCTGCAGGCAGGTCAGGATCAGCAGGTACGCGCCGGTGCAGATGTCCGTGACCGTGAGCCCGCCCAGTGAGTACGCGATGGCCATCAGCGGCAGCGACGCGAGCAGCATGGTGAGCATTGGGATCAGGCGGCTGAGGTACTTCTCGATGAGGATCTCACCCGGCTGCAGGTCGGTCAGAAGCAGCAGGGCCAGCGTGTCGCGCTCCTTCTCGTGCGCGATGACCCCGGACATGGAGGCGGGCAGGAAGATCAGGATGGCGGCAAACTGGCAGCCGACGATGATCTGGAACGCCTGCGCCCCCAGGCCGAGCATGGAAAAAGGGGAGCCGCCGCCCTGGCCGGGCCGGAGGGCGGACAGGCTCCAATCGTAGTAGCAGTAGGCAAAGATGGCGAACAGCGCCAGCGCGTAGACCACGCGCACGACGTAGGTACGCTTCCGCACCGCCAACTCAAGCAATTCCTTGGCGAGCAGCGGGAACGGTTCTTTGAGGCGTAAACGCATCACGCGGTTCCTGTGTGTCGGGTGTCGGGTGTGGAAGGTTGAGGGTTCAGGGGCCGGGGGTAGAGCAGAAGATCTGTCGGATCCGTCGGATCGGACTGATCGGTCGGATCGGGTGTTGCTCTTTCCCTCGACACCCGACCCTCGACACTCGTCCCCCTACGCTGTTTTTCCCTGCGTCAGTTTCATGAACACGGTCTCCATATCCATGGCTTGCGGCTGGAACATGTACAGCCGCGCGCCGAGTAGCCAGAGCTGTTCGGCCAGACCCTCGACGGGCAACTGCTCCTCGCGGAGCTGCACCGCGAGGCGGTCGATCTCGGCCGTGACCGAGGCCACACCGTTGATCTGCCGGATCTTCTCGAGCAGTTCGTCGGTAAGGTTGGAGATCTGGACGTGGATCGTGCGGGTCAGTTCGAGGGTGCGGTAGATTTCGTCGAGAGAACCCTGCGCCACCATGCGCCCGGTCTCGACAATGCCGATCCGGGTGCAGAACTGGGCCAGTTCGTGCAGGATGTGACTCGAGATCAGGATGGTCTTACCCATGCCCCGCAGTTCCTTGAGGATTTCGCGGATCTCGATGCGTGCGCGCGGGTCCAGGCCGCTGGCCGGCTCGTCGAGCAGCAGGAACTGCGGGTCGTGCAGCAGCACGCGGCCGAGACTGAGCCGCTGCTGCATGCCGCGTGACAGCTCGTCGACCCGTGCGTCACGCTTGCCCTCCAGGTCTGTGAGCTTCAGCACGTCGTTGACCACGGTTAGGCGTCGGTCCAGGCCGATGCGGTGCGCTGCGGCGAAGAAGTGCAGGTATTCCTTGACCGTCAGGTCCTCGTACACGCCAATGTTGTCCGGCATGTAACCCATGATGTGACGGATCCGGCGCGGGTTGGCCGTGACATCCGTCCCGTCGATCCGCGTCACCCCGGCGTCCGGTTTGAGCAGCGTGGCCAGGACCTTGATGGTGGTCGTTTTGCCGGCCCCGTTCGGGCCAATGAAACCGAACACCTCGCCCTGCGGGATCGCGAACGAGATGTCCTGCACCGCCACGGTCTTGCCGTAGCAGACCCGCAAGTTCTCGACTTCCACAAACGGCATGAAATGCCTCCAAAGTCCTGGGTGTCGGGTGTCACTGAGTCACTGAGTCACTGGGTCACTGAGTCACTGGGTCATTGGGTCACTCTGACCTCTGAGTTGCTGGCAACGCCCGCCTTGGACTTATCTGCTCTCGATCCGTGGGGGCGGCGTCACCCTGTCGGTGCGGTATAGTCGCCGGTACGCCACGTAGTCGTCGCCCTGGCGGCTCACCACCACGACCACACGCTCGGTCGGATCACTCGGGTCGCCGACGCTCAGGTCCTCGAGGCTGGCCGTAGCCAGCGGCGAAACTTGCGATGCGACAGAGAAGAACCCGCGGCCGGAAGAGGCGCGAACCATCCCAAAGAACCGACCGATGTAGGCCATCTGGGAATCGGCGGACGGACCGCCGTGCGTGCGGACGGCGTCGTCGAACCGGACCAGCTTGCCGCCCTCCCGCCATAGGAGCAGGAATCGTCCCAGTTGCCGGGCGCGTTCAGTGGGGGAGATATCCCCAGGGAACTGGCGGTAGTAGGGAGGTTCGGACTGTGCCGACTCGGTGGGGCTCGTGGCCGGCGTTGCCCATTCTTTCGCGGCCAGCGCCTCGACCGTTGCCCAGTCCGGGCCGGGGACGGGCGCGGCGGCGTCGAAGGACAGCGTCCGGTTGACCTGCGGAGCCCACTGGCGCAGGCTCTGCACCACATCGTAACTGACCGGCAGTCGGCCGTTGCACTCCGGCACCCCCGCCTCGCTGCCGGCATATCTGCCCCGGTACCCGGGCCCGTAGTACATCTGCTGCATGTCCTGCTGCACCACTGGCGTGAACCATGCATGCCGTACGGGCGTAGTGACCGTCTGGTTCCCGGCCGTCAGGATGACTTCGAGCCGGGTCGAACGCAGGATTTCGCCGCGTTCGTCGACATCGACGACGACCAGGGCGCGGCGCGAGTCCTTGGTTCCCAGGTAATGCCGTGCCAGCAGCACGGTCAGGGCCGTGAAGCCGACGCACAGCACGGGGAACAGCACCCACGTCCAGCGCTGACGCCGCAGCCAACCGAGGAGGTAGTAATCCCCCGGCCCAATGGCCAACGTGAACAGTAAGAGCAGCAGCACCGTGATGCCGAACGGCATGACGCTGAGTGTCTCCGGCAGCAGACCGGGGAGAAAGTACTCGGTGGCCAGGGTTCGGGGGGCGAACGAAGCGCTGCCGTAGGGATCGTAACGGTCGGAATCCTTGTCGGGAGGCGGCTCCCAACGGCCGGTCTGCAGGATGGACTCCGTCTGGTCGGCGCGGACTTTCCACAGGAAACAGACCGCGCAGCGCCAGTCGGCGGACGTGTACACGGCCGTGTCCCGCGGTTCGGCGGCCATGACCACGGCCCGTCCCAGCCCAACGCGGGAGAGCCGAATATCGGACGCGTCGTGGTCGGTGGGCGAGCCGGCTGGCACTGCGTCTGCGTCCTTCGCGCCCGCCGCCAGGTCGCGAAGGAACTGGGCCTGGTACGGCTTGCTGCCTGCCGGGCCGGGAAACACGCAGACGCTGCCGCCGGCCCGGACCCAGCGCAGGACCGCGGCGAGCTGCTTCTCGCGCATCGCGGCGAACCCGGCCGGCCGCAGCGCGAGCACATCGTAGACGCACAGGGCCAGCGGGTCGGCGGCCAGGTCCTCGGGCGTGAGTCGGGCAAGCGTCGTCGACAAGGTCATGCGGCGGGACTTGTCCTCCGGCATGAACGGGTTCAGCCGCAGGTTGAGCAGCAGTTCGGCTGGCTCGCCGACCGTGCCGGTCGCGCTTTCAACCACGCCCATGACCAGCGAGCTCTCCGTCGGTAGGGGAAAGTTCAGGGCGAACCGGCCGAGCGCGATGGTTGTCTCTGCCGTCACAAACCGCAGTTCGACTTCTGCTTGGCGGTTGTACGGCTGGTGCGCCAGGGGCGGCAGCATGGTCCGGTAGGTGCGCTCGCCCGTGGTCAACGCCAGGGGTTCGCTGCGGTTCGAGCCCAGCACAGCGGCGTTGTCGCGAACGGCAAACTCAAGGCAGCCTTCGAGCAGGCGTGTTCCGTCCCAGCGCAGTGTGACCTCGACCTCGACCGGCGCCGCATTGCGGCCGCGCATAATGACCTGCCGCACCGACGCGCGCAGGGGCGGCGGCCCAGCGGCCTCGACGCACAGCGGCACCTGCACCAGGCCGACCAGCAGAAGGCAGAAAATGGACCGACAACTCATGACGCAGTGACTCAGTGACGTAGTGACGCAGTGACCCATAACGCGATGCCCTGATCTCCGGCCGTCACCCGGCGCGGCGCTGGTAGTACCACCATTCGCCGAGCATGACGACAAACGCCAACAGCGACAGCGCGGCCCAGAGTGGCTTCTCCGTCTTCACGCTTGCGGACTCCGCACGGACGGTCAGGTTCTCGCTGAACTCGATCTGCTCGACACTGGCCAGGCCCGTCTCCGCCGCGCTGAGCAGGCTGGCGCCGACCGGGACCTTGCCGCCGCCACTGACCGCCACCGTGTAGCAGCCGGCACGCGGCGCGGCCACGCCGGCAAGGTTCCCGTGCGTGTCGGCCGTGGCGGTTGCGCTCACGCCGCCCGGCCCCGTGATCGTGCACGCCGCCCCGGCTGTCACGGTGGTCCTGGCCAGTACGCCCGTGCGGCCGGCTTCCACCTCGGCCACGCCGGCGTGGCGCATGGCGACCTGCACCAGGTTCGCGACCAGGATGGGGAACCCGATCCGGTACGGCAACGTTGAGCGGTCGGTGTGGAACAAGCATACGAACGTGAGGCCGTCGGGCGTTTCTCTGCGCAGAATCAGCGGTCCGTGCGGCCCGTGTGCGAGGATCGCGTAACCGAGATTCTCGAACTGACTTGTCTGCGTGCCGGGCGCCGACTGCGGGTCCTCCAGCACGATCACGTCCCGGAACTGGACGTGCTGCAGCAGCGGGCTGTTCCGCTCCCAATCCACCACCTCGATCGGTTTCGGCTCGACTCGCACCAACGGCTTCAACTCCTCCGGCACGCATCCGATGTAGAGGCTGGTCCTTGCCGTTGGCCCGGTCCCGGGCGGTTCGTCGCGGATCACCAGGTCGCAGGGCTCGCCGGCCGCGGCAGACTCGGCGGCAAGCTCGACATCCGGAATGGCGGCCAGTGCATGCCGGTAGGAGGCCAGGTGCCCCGGCACCTGGGCGCGAATCGGGCGCGCTGCCGGCAGGTGCAGCCAGACGGCATTGTCACTCTCCATCGAATCGACGCTGTCCGGTGTCAGCCGGACTTCGATGTCTGACGGTTGGTCGCCCTGGACGCGGAACACGACACGCTGCGAGTCCTGGCGCGACACCGAGACACGCTCGCTCGCGACCACGGTTTCGCCCTGGCGCAGCTCGAGCTGGGCGCCCGTCGCCGTCTCGCTCGAACCCTCGACGCGGACGAACACGTCCCACCGCCGCTCCGGCGCGCGTTGGGCGTTCAGGGACGTGATCCCGAGGTTGGCACCCGCGGGTGGCAGGCGCTGGTAGTTCAAGTTGAACGACATCTCGATGTCAACGCGCGGCGGGAGGTTACCGTCCGAGAAGAGCAGCACTTCGTCGAAGGGCGTGCTGCGGGCCAGGGATTGCACCAGGCGCAGCGCTTCCTCGATATCGCTGGGTACGTCCTCGACGGTGACCTGATCGAGCGCCTCGCGCAGCAGCCGCCGGTCATTGGTGAACCCGGTGCGCTTGTGCGCACTGCGCGCAAACGTGACCAGGCACAACTCCTGGTCCGGCAGCAGTCCGTCGATGAGTGTCTGCACTTTCTCCCTGGCCACGTCCAGGCGCGAGACGCCGTCCGGCCGGTCGAGTGCCGCCATGCTCGCCGAGTTGTCGATGAGCACCGGCAGGCGGTGGACGCGTGCCTGCCGGCTGCGGAAGTACGGCTGCATGGCGGCGATCACGATCAGCAGCAGGAGCAGGATCTGCAGGAGCAGCAGCAGGTTGCGCTTGAACTTCTGGAACGGCGAGTTAACGCGCCGGTCCTCGAGCACTTTCCGCCACAGGAACAGTGACGGCACGTCGTGCCGCGGCCGCCGGAGCTTCAGGAAATAGAACAGGATCAGCGGCAGCAGAAGGCTGAACAACCAGGCGCTCGAGAGGGCGTAGAAACCGAAGAGTTTCATCGGACCCACCCCCGCCTGCGCAGCAGGTCGAACAGGACCGCGTCAACGTCCGCCGCGGCGCTGATGGTGACGAAGCGGCCGGCGCGCTGACGGCACAGCGTCTCGATGTGGCGCTCGTGGTCGGCCCGGTACTCCTGGTAGAGCCGGAGCAGGTCGGCGTTGCAGGTGGCGTCCAGGGTGTCGCGGGTCTCGCCGTCGACCAGCCGGATGTCGCTGGTCACGTCCGGGTCGATCTCGGTCGGGCCCAGGACCTGGATGCCCCACACCTCCAGGCCGACGCCGAACAGACGGTTGCCGGCGCGGCTCAGGTCGCCGAAGGTGAGAAAATCAGAGAGAATCACGGCCACACCCCGGCCGGTGTGCCGCCGCAGGAACGCCTCCAGGCCGACTTCGAGCGGTTCGGCACCGCCGCCCTCGAGACCCTCGACGGCCCGGAACAGCTTCATCATGCTTGCGCGACCGGTGCACGGCGCCAGGACCTGCGCGCCTGCGGCCGAATGCCCCAGGGCATAGACGCTCACGCGCTCGGTGCCGAACAGACCCATGATGCCGAGCGCGGTCGCCAGGCGCCGCGCCATGTCCAGCTTATCCTCGAAGAGCATGGATGTGGAGGCGTCGACCAGCAGCACGACGTGCATTTCCTCTTCCTGGCGGTAGAGCTTGAGGTACGGCCGGTGCAGGCGCGCGAAGATGTTCCAGTCCACGAAACGCACGTCGTCGCCGGACACGTAGTTACGGTAGTCCGAGAACTCGATGCTCGTGCCGCCGCGGCCGGTCACGTGTTCACCGCGGCGCTTGTCCGTGAAGCGGCGACTGCTGTTCAGCCGCAGCCGTTCCAGGCGTGCCACTGCCTCGTTGCTCAGCAACGGCGTGAGTTGGGTTGGGCCGGTCAACACGGGCATCGGGCGCAGGCTCCTGTCGTGTCGGGGGTCGGGGGGCATCGGCCGGTTCGACCGCAGTCGACCGCAACCGACTGCAATCGACCGCAATCGATCGCAATCGGATGTGACCGAACACTTCCGTCTCGTGTCTTGCTCACGGCAACAGCTCCGGGGTCCGGGCCGGTTTCAGCAATTCGGCGATGAGGTCGGCGACGCGGATGTTTTCCGCCTGACCGTCGTAGTTCAGCAGCACGCGGTGCTGCAGTGCTTCGGTCGCGAAGTACCGCACGTCCTCGAACGAGACGTGCACCCGGCCTTGGGTCAGGGCCCGGACCCGGGCGGCGCGCAGCAGGGCCTGGCTGGCGCGCGGACTTGCGCCCCAGCGCACGTACTTGCGCACGGTCTCGGACGCGTATTCCGAATTGCCGTGCGTGGCCAGGACCAGACGCACGGCGTAGTCGCGGATCGGGTCGGCGACCACCATTTTGTCGAGAACGTCGCGCAACGCCAGGAGCCGCGCCCCGTCCGTGACTTTCGCGATCTCGAGAGGACGCCGAACAATGGTGCGCGCCATGACCTCGTTCATTTCGGCACGGTTCAGGAACGGTACGCTGACCTTGAGCATGAACCGGTCAAGCTGCGCTTCGGGCAGCGCGTAGGTGCCCTCCTGCTCGATCGGGTTCTGCGTTGCCAGCACGAAGAACGGCGGCTTGAGCTGGTGCGTGGTGCCGTCCACCGTGACGGACATTTCCTGCATGGTTTCGAGCAGTGCGGACTGGGTCTTCGGGGTGGCGCGGTTGATCTCGTCAGCGAGCAGCAACTGGGTAAAGATCGGGCCGCGTCGGAACTCGAACTGGTACCGGCCCTGCTGGTCGGTGGTCATCACCTTGGTCCCGACGATATCGGCAGGCATCAGGTCGGGCGTGAACTGGATGCGCTTGAAGTCCAGGTCCAGCACGCGGCTGAGCGCTTTTACCAACTCTGTCTTGCCCAGGCCCGGCACGCCTTCGAGCAGGACGTTGCCGCCCGCGACCAGCGTCGTGATGGTGCACTCGACCACCCGGTCCTGCCCGACAATAACCTTGCCGACCGCTTCGCGAATGCGGTTGACGTCGTCACGGAAGCCTTGGGCCTCTTCCTGCAGTGCGGTCTGTTCGATCATGGGGATGTCCCTCCTGTCCGTTTGGTCGCCCGGCTGAACGGGTGACGCAGTGACTCGATGACGCAGTGACGCAGTGACGCAGTGACGCAGTAGGCGTCCGGTCACTCATTCTTCTTCTTCTCGTCGCTCCACTTCTTCTTGCGCGCCAGCAACCGCTCTGTCGTGGTCTGCGGCGGCGCGGCCCTGCCGTCGGGTTTCTCCTGGGCCGGGGCCGTTGGTGCCGCCGGGGGTGCGCCGATGGGGCGCGGGCCGGGCGACACGGATTCCGCGCGCCGCTCCGCCGCGCGCGCGGCGAGACGCCGCTCCGTTTCGGGCGCGGTCGGGAACTCGATCGCCTTCTTGCGCTGCAGCAGCGCGCTCAGGGTCTGGCCGGATTCGGCCTGGCGACTCCGGAATCCGAGCCAGCCGCGAATGACCTGCCAGTCCAACTGCACGCGGCGCACGCCCACGTCGAGCGGCACCAGGCACGCGAGCAGGACCAGGAACCAGGCCAGCACCGACCGCGAACTGGAGCGGGGGTGTCGTTCCTTCGGGAACATGTCGGTGCCCTTTTCCTCACCCGAAAGCACGCGGCCGCCCGTTTCCGCGGCGATCTGGCGCAGCGCGATCGGATCGGACCGGAACCGCAGGTACTCTGGCGAATACGGGACCACGAACCCGCCAATGGCCCGCTCGTTGCGGCCGCCGCCCACCGCCGCGGCCGCGACGCGATACCGGCCCTGACCCCAGAGCGGGAAAAGCCCTTCGTAACGTTTCGCGCCGGTCTGCCGCAACCGCACGTTCTCCGCCCGGTTGCGCGGCCCGGTCACGCGTGCTTCGACTTCCAGGAACGAGTCGCCGCGGGAGTGGTCCTCGATCAGCACCACGCCGGTCGTGCCGGCAGCGTAGGTCACCAGGTGAAGGTTGGTCTCCTGCTCGAGACGCGAAATCTCGATCATGAGCTGTTTGACGAAGGCCACGTAGCGGTCCCAGGCGACCCAGGCGGCGCCCCAGTTCGGCGACAGGTCGGACGTGAACGCGGCTGCCTTCCCGAGGCCGAAACGCCAGACGACCAGTACCGGCTCGAGGTCTTCCGTGCTGGGGCTGCGCAGGATGGTCGTGGCGCGCGGTTTCGGTGTGGTCAGCACGTACCCGCGCAGTTCGGGCAGCGTGCCAATGCCTTTGAGCACAGGCGAGGGGATCTCGACACGCGGCACGATTACTTTATTTTGTATCATACTGCGGCGCATAGTTTTAGCCTCTTTTATGAAGATGGACGGCAACTGGTTCGGGTCCTGCGGGCAGTAGTAGCGGCCGCCGGTCGTGCTGGCGATCGTGCGCATGATCGAGATGTCCACGCCGCCGTGCGGGAAGATCGCCACCATCGAGACGCTGATGTTCTGGGTTACGAACTCGTTGACCATTTCCGGGGGCGGCGGCGACGGGTCGCCATCTGAAATGATGATCATGTGCTTGGCGGCCGCGTCGCTGGCTTTGAGCGCGTCCAGCCCCATCCTCATGGTCCTGACGAAGCTCGGCATGTCCCCGATTTCGGCTTGGTTGATGAGTTTGACCAGCCGTTCGTAGTCGCTGACCGGCGAGAGCGGGAAGATCCACTTCTCGCCGCCCTGGTAGCCGTAGGCCAGGATTCCCGCCTCGTCCTGCGCGCTGAGCACACGAATGGCCTCCTTGGCGACGCGCTTGCCCCAGGTGTTGCCTTCCGGGAATTCGCAGGTGTGCAGAATGATCACCAGCGCGCCCTTGGGCAGGACCTTCTTCTGCGTGATGTCCATGGTGACCGGCAAGGCTTCCTCGATCGGGCTGCGGTGGTAGCCGCCGGGGCCGAAGCTGTTCGGGCCGCCGATCATCAGGAAGCCGGTGCCCTGGTGGTAGACGGCATCGCGCAACGCCTGGAGCTGCACCACGTCGAACGCATCGGCCGGGACATTGACGAACACGATGCAGTCGTGCGGCATGAGCGACAGCGCATCGCGCGGGAACTCGAACGCAGTCTGGACCTCGACGACACGCTCGGCGTCCTTCAGAGCTTTCTCCAGGCTCTGCCACTCGCGCGGATCGCCGTCGGGGTTCGTGACCAGAAGGACCTTGCCCTCGCCCTTCAGGTACAGGTAGTCGATGGCCGTGTTGTTCTCGGCCCAGCCGTCCTGGCCGGGCGGGGTCTCGATGGTGGCGACGTACTCGTAGTAGCCGGGGGTGCGCAGGTACAGCGGCAGTGCGTACCGGTTCTTGCCCGCCTCGAACTCGACCGGTTGTTCGCAGATCATTTTGCCGTTTTCGTGCAACCGCAGTGTTCCCGTGCCCTTGCCCAGCGCGGACAGGATGACCGAGATCTCGTACGTTTCACCGAGCTTGACGGTCTTCGGCAGTTCGAGTTTTTCCAGCCAGACTTCGCGGTCGAACGCGTACTCGATGGGCAGTACGTCGACCGGGACGCGCCGTGCCTTCAGGTCTGCGAGCACGCCGGCGTAGTTGCCTTCCGTCTGCGTGCCGTCGGAGATGAGCACGATCCGGCCTTCGTTCTGTTCCGGCAGCATGGCGGCGGCCAGCGACAGCCCTTTCTCCAGATTGGTCGCGTCGCGCGCCAGGCGGCAGTTGACGGCCTCGAACGGAAAGGTTGTCCGGGGCGGCAGTTCCACGGCCGCATCGCGGCCGAACACGACCAGGCCTGCTTCGTCTTTCTCCGGTTTCTCGGTCACCGTTCGGGTGATGAACGTCAGTGCCATGTCCGCGGCCTTGTCGCCGACGGAGTCGGACATGTCCAACGCGTAGACGACCGACAGCGCGTCGCTCTTGCGCACGGCGCGCGGGTCGGCCAGCAGCATGATCAGCACGCCGAGCAGGGCGAAGCGGGTCAGCAGGGCGATGAGCGACCGCGCGCCCGCCAGGCCGCTGAACCCGGTCACGTGCAGCCACCACACCCACGGCAGCGCCAGCGTCAGCAGGAACGCCTTGCGATTCGAGAACACCAGGATGTCGCGGGCGTCGAGAAGGGCGCAACCGCCGAGGAACAGGGCGAGGAACAGCAGCAGCGGCAGCACCGCACTCCGGCGCACCGGCCGGCGCGGCGGCGGAAACACGTCTAGAATGAGCCGCTTCAGAGCCATCGGTTGTCTGTCACGTGTAGTCGGTCACATTCGATTGCGGTCGATTGCAGTCGATGCTCCTGAAACCTGACACCTGAACACTGAAACCTCGTGCGTTCTGCTCACAGCCTCAACTCCACGATGCGGCGGTTGCCGGTGTCGGCGACCAGGATGCGGGAGGTTCCGTCGCAGGCCAGGCCCCACGGCGTCAGGAACTGGTCCATGTCCGTGCCTGGCGAGCCGAAGCGGCCAAGCAGTCGTCCATCCAACCCGAGTCGCGAGACACGGCCGGCGCCCCATTCGGCCACGAGCAGCGTCTGATGGGCGTCTATCGTGATGTCATAGGGGAACTGCAGGCCTGCGGGCGCGCCGGGGACCTCAAGGACGCCCACGAACGCGCCGCTGTCGGTGAACGCCTGAATTCGGTGATTGGTCGAGTCGGCGACGTAGACCTTGCCCGCGTGCCAGACAATGCCAGCGGGCCGCTGAAACTCGCCCGGCTTGGTCCCGAACCCGCCGAAGGCAGCGAGGAGCTTGCCGTCGGGTGCGAACTTCTGGATCCGGTCGTTGCCGCCATACTCACAGACGTAGAGGTTCCCCTTGTCGTCCTCGGCCAGGGACACGGGGTACACGAATTGGCCCGGGCCGGTGCCGTACGTGCCGAACTGCCGCCGCAGGACCCCGTTGCGATCGAAGACGACGACCCGGTGATAGTGTGTGTCGGGCACGGCTACGCAGCCGTCACGCAGGACGGTGAGATCCTCGGGCGTGCCGGCCTTCGACTCGGGCATGCGCCACTGCCGTAGCAGTGTGCCGTTGCGGTCGAGAACGAGCAGGCGCGCCGCAGTGTCGATGGTGAAGATCTCGGTGCCGTCTGCGGAGAGCGCAATCCCGCGCACCGCCGGAATGCGCGTACCGTCTGACGGGACCGGCCAGGCGTGCGACTCGCGCACTCCCAGTCGCGGCGTGTCGCTCCGGTCGCAACTGGTGCTCAGGCCGGCGCCGCAGAACAGCAAGAGGAAGGACAGCAGCGTTCTGATGGTGACGCAGTGGCCCGGCGCCAGGCCGGGGCCGGCCGGGCGATGGTGGAACACGCGCACCTGCCCTGTCTCGCGGTGCTCCAGTTCGACGTCCGCCACGGCGCCGCGGAACTGCGAACTCCGCACCACCAGGGAACTGTGCTCGACGCGGCAAATCTCGACCTGCTCCGGTCGGAGGCAGACAGATAGGGTCTCGCCAGACCGCGTGAACGCGGCACTACGAACGGGAGCCACAGAACCGGGTGGAGGCGGGCTTGTAGTTCCGGCTTCAGGGTCTGTCGATATATTCAGACCAAGAGCCCGCGAGGACGCGGGCGCTCCAAGTTTCGTGCTCAATCCGAACTGGAGCGCCCGCGTCCTCGCGGGCTGTCTTGGTGCTGCATCGGTTAAATCGACACGCCCTTCAGGCGGTTCCGGGCGACGTGCTGCTGCCTCACCGTTCCCGAGGCAGGACGAGCCCGGTATCGCGTTCATCCCTAGCCACAGCGCGACTTCGTCGCACGTCAGCCAGTTGGCTTCGCCCAGGCAGCGTGCCAGCACCTCGGAGGGCGGGCGCCAGTAGAGGTCCTGCACCGCGCCGGCGTAGAGCAGCTTTCCGTCCGTGACACAGAGAACGTGCTCGGCTTCCGCGAGGACCACATCCGGAGCATGCGTGGAGAAGACCAGTGACGCGCCGGTGCTGCGAAGTTCGCTGCGGATGACACGCCAGTACGCACCGCAGCGCGCCGGGTCCACGCTGGCGAGCGGTTCGTCCATGATCAGCACCGCGGCGGAACTGGCCAATGCTCGAGCCACGGCTAGTCGCGCCCGTTCGCCGTGCGACATCTCGCCCGTGTGCGAGGCGGCTTTCTCCCCGATGTCGAACGCGGCCAACACGTGTTCGATGCGCGCCGCGCCGTCGGTCTCCGCGCCCGGCATGACGGCGCGGAGGTGTTCGCGGGCGGTCAGGTGCGGCCACAACCCGAAGTTCTGCGGGACCCAATATGCGGCCAACGCCTGGCCGCCAGCGGTCGGACTCGCCGTGCACGTGCCGCGGTCCGGCGCCTCGAACCCGATCAGCAGGTTGAGCAGCGAGGTCTTGCCGGACCCGGACGGCCCGAGCACTGCCGTTACGCCGTCAAGGATCTCGACGCAGACATCGGTCAGGCGTGGTGCGCCGGCGCCATCCAGGCACACACCGTCCAGCCGCCAAAGTGCGCGTCGCGGTCGCGTCGCGGGGACCGGGGGGGCCACGTCGTCGCCACGTGACGACGTGCGGGCACTGGGAGCCGGGTTCGGCACAGCCGACTTCCCGCCCTGCGCGACCTGCGTCTCAATGGATTCTGTGACTTGAGTACTCACCGAATGCCCCCCGGCTCAAGCCAGAACGGGGGCCGGCCCAGGCTTGTAGTTCCGCCTTTAGGGCGTGTCGATTTAACCAATGCGGCACCAAGACAGCCCGCGAGGACGCGGGCGCTCCAGTTCGGATGCCGCACGAAACTTGGAGCGCCCGCGTCCTCGCGGGCTCTTTTTTTGGCTAAATCGACACGCCCTTTAGGCGGTCCGGCTTTCGCGTGGCCGCGGGAACGGGGACCGCCTGAAGGCGGAACTACGAACGGGGAACCACCCGCGGCACGCGCTCGGGGCAGAGCTTCCTCCTTGATCTGGTGGCATAAGTTAATTGGCATCAGGTACTCACCTTGGATCGAGTCATTTCCCGTGTTCAACCGCGGCCCGGCCTGACGGTCGCCACCCGGCTGCCCATGGCCACACGATACCGGCGAGAAGCAGTGTTGCCAGCGCCGCGGCTAGTGCCATCGCAACCATGGCCGACAACACCGGCGTCTGGCCGTAGTGCATCAGGTTGTAAAGTCGCACCGACACGCAGGTCGCGCCCGGCGGCGCGAGCATGGCGGCGAGTGTGAGGTCGAAATAGGCCATGATGAACAGGAAACACACCAGCCAGAGTCCGGCGCGGCCACGCAGTTCAAAGACCAGGCGTCGCCCGTGTGCGCGGACCGTTTCCGGCGCTGCAGCGGTCAGGAGTTCAGCGGCGTGCAGTGCGGCCGCGGGCTCCGACACACGGCGCAGGACTTCCAGCACCAGTGCGAACGGCAGCAGTGCCAGGCAGAGTCCCAGCAACAGCGGCACTGGCGTGGCGCTCAGTACGTGCAGGCCCGGGCATTGGAACAGGGCCAGGGCCACCAGCCCGAGCAGCAGCGTTCCGAGCAGCCCGGGCAGGGCCACGGCGCAAAGGCACGCGAACCGTTGCCCGGAGAGGCGCATCGCGTCGCGCGGCAGGAGCGGGCGTGTGCCGACCAGTGCCAGTACCACCGCGGTGGCGGCCACCATGATGCTGACCGCGATGTCTTGCCACAGCACGGGCGTACGCAGTACGGTGGCCAGTCCGATGCCGACCGAGCGCAGCACGATCCCCGCCGGGACAAGGGTTACCACGATGACCGCCACGACCAGGTAGGCCAAGGCGCCGCCGCGCAGCGCGTGGCTCACGCCGCTCCGCCGCTTTCCCCTCGACCCTCGACACTCGACCCACGTCCCACCTTCTGCGGACACCGCACGGAAGAGCAGGGCCATGAGCAGGATCAGCAGTGCGGCTTCGATGAGGAACGGCAGGGCTCCAAACCGGAGCGATTCGCCGAGGGCCAGCCCGCCGGTCTGTGCGTCGAAGACCGACACCGTCCAGGACTGAATGTAGAGCAGGGCGGCCATTTCCGTCTCGCTGAACGCCAACAGGAACACGAGGCCGCTGGCGACCGCCCATGTACGGGCCGGCCCGTGCAGAGCGAAGGCGAGGCGTGAGGCCAGACCGCGCCAGCCGCGGCGCGTTCGGGTGACGAGTCGGTGGCAGAACACGGCCTCGGGCGAGACCGGGGCCGGTGCAAATGCCAGCACCAGGACACAGACCGGAACCAGTCGCATCGTGAGCAGTCCCACGTACAGCAACTCCTTCCAGCCCGGATGCCGGACCAGAGCCAGCGCGGTGTTCGAGTACGCGTACCCGACCAGGAGCACCGGGGTGACGAACGGCGTCACCAGCAGTGCGAGCAGCCAGCGGCGGCTGCGCCCGCCCCCGACCAGCGCCAGTTCGCGGACGCAGGCGCTGAGCAACCCGGCCGTCAGCGCCACAACCAGCGCCCGCAGCACCGACCAACCGCATTCGTCAAGCAGAGGCATTTCGTGGTTCCGTGGTCTGGGCCATCTTTGACAGCGCGCCCGCCGTGGCTCGGCGCGTCCCGCGCCGAAACCGGGTGCTCGGGCCGGCTCTGTCCGGTGAAGTTGCTGGCGCGAAGACGGATCCCCGGTCGAGGGCCTCGGGCCGGGACGGCCCCGAGCACTCTGCTGCGGTCCCGGAGGTCCCGCGCCACGGCTGTCCTGCGTACCGGCTGCCGCCAGGTCTACCTTCCGCCCACGTACTCCGACTTCAGCCAGGCCAGGCAGGCGCGGCGCGCCGGGGCCAGGTCGGTCAACGGGTAGCCGCTTGCCACCCACTGGCTGAGTTCCTGCACTTCGGCGGGCAGTTTGTCCGGCGCCACCGGGCCGAGCGGCACCTGCCGCGCCTGGCACCGGGCCAGGGCCAGCTCGCACTCCTCGGAGAGCAGGAAATCCACCAGCTTCTGTGCCGCGTCGAGCCGCCGCGTGCCCTTGATGATGCCAACGGTGTTCGGAATGCAGATCGTCGCGCCCGTGTCCGTGCGCACCGGCAGCAGCGCGACGGGTTTCCCTTCATCCTTGGCGACGAACGCGTCATCGCTATCGGTAAAGCCCAGGTCACAGGTGCCTTCCGCGACCAGGTTCTTGACGGTCGAATTACCCAGCACCTCGCAGATGCGGCGTTGGCGCAGGTCACGGTGCCACGCTTTAAGCTTCTCTTCGCCCCACAACTGCCAGAGCACGCAGTACTGCGTCAACGTCGTCCCAAAGAGGGGCTTGGCGATGGCGACCCGCGACAGATCGCCGTTGAGCGTCGTCGCCACCGCATTCGGGGTCGGCGTGGCCTTGGTTGTGTTGACGATGTAAACGCGCAAGCGTCCCGCGAACCCGACCCAGCGCCCGTCCGTGTCCTTGAACGCGGCCGGGATCCGCTCGAACCCGGTCCCGCGGTATGGTTCCAGCAACCCCTGCTCGGCCAGGTCCAGCGTTCCGAGCAGTTCGTTGTTCCAGAACACGTCGCAGTGCGGGTGGTTCTTCTCCCGCAACAGCAGTTCGACCAACCCGAGCGATTTGGTCGCCTCGGTGTCGAACTTCACGGCCACAGGAATGCCGGTGCGTTTCGTGAAATCGTCCAGGACGCTCTGCGAGTACACCGAGTCGTGCGCACAGTACACGACCAGTGCGTCACGACGGGAAGGCCACAGCAGGCAGCAGATGGTGACGAGAAAGGCCGCGCCTGCACCGGCGACCACGGCCATTCCCTTACTTGGGCGTTGGCGCATCGGTACCCTTTCCAACGGAATCGAAATAGCTCTGGATCGCTGCGTGGTATCCGGGCGGCACCTGTTCCTGAAGTATGGCTTCGCTGACGCCCTGCTTCACCTCGCGGAGCTGCTCGCGGTAGTCCACGACCGCCTGGCCGGGTTGCGACAGTTCCTTAGTCTTCCACTCCATCAACGTCTTGCCCGCTCTCAGCGCGGACTTGGATTTCTCGCTCTGGAACGCCGTCACTTGGCTGTCGTCTTCCGGCGGGCGCCCACCCTCACCGATCCCTTCCCCGCCCGTGCCCTGGCCCTTGCCCCGGCACTTGCCGCAACCCTTGCCGCCGCAGGCCTTGCAGTTCTTGGCCATCAGCTCCTCGTACAGTTTGGCATAGTCCGCCATGCTTTGGCAGCCGGCCATCCCCTGGCCGTCGAGTTGGCCGAGTTCGTTCAACTGCTTTGCCATCTGCAGTGCGTTCAGGGCCTCCTCCATGGACGCGAGGTCGCCGAGCGAATGCGCCAGCGTGTCCATCTCCGCGCCCGCCAGGTCCAGCGAGTCCTGCAGCGCATCCATGGCCTGCTGCGACAACTCCCCGGTCTGGGACTGCGACATGGCCATCTGCTGCTGGGCCCGGTTCAGGGCCGAGCACAGCGGTTTCGAGTTGGCGTTGTTCTCCACGAACGCCGTCAGCGTCTTCAGGCGCCGCGCCAGTTCCGCTTTCATCTGCTGCTTGGCGGCGGACTCCGGCATGGCCGCCAGCTTCTGTGCCATCTCCTGCAATTCCTTCACTTCGTCCTTCAGCCCCTGCACGTTGCCTTTCTCAAGTTGCCGTTTCCAGTGCCCCGGCTTCTGCGCATCACCGCCGCCGAACTGCTGTTCTGAAGCCGCGCGGTTGAAGGCGTCCTGCAGTCGTTTCTCACTGAGTTGGCGCCAGAGCTGACCGAGGTCCTTTTGGTGCTCCGTGAGCTGTTTGATGTTCACTTCCTTCGCTTCCGGCTTCATGTTGTTGAAGGCTTTCGCCAGGCCATCGATTTCGCGCTGTGCTTCCTCGGAAAGCCGGGCTTCCGGGGTCTGCTTCTTGCGCACCTCGTCGGCGCGCAGTGCGGTGGCTTTGCGGCTTTCCTCGATCCACTGCCGGCGTTGCTGCTGCTGCGTCCGTGCCGCCTGTTTCCCGAACGGGTCGAACTGGGGCAGGAACAGCGCGCCCAGCAGCAGGACCGCCACGACCAGCAGCGCGGTTACGGCGCGGTGACCACAGCGCAGCGACACCACGGTGGCAGGCCGGACGGTCCGGCTTTTCTCTTCCGTCTGGGCGAGCACCAACGTTTTGAATTCGCCGGGCGCCGTGCCGCTCAGGGTGAAGGTCAGGAACAGGTCGTGGGTGTGCAGGCAGGCGTCGATGCGGCGCGCGGCGTCGACAGAGGTGGCGCGTGGGTGAAAGAGCACGGCCAGCAGCAGCGCGCTGGTGGGCACTGCCAGCACGGTCAGGGGCGTGAACCCGTCGGGGGTGAGCGCCAGGATGCGCGAACTCAGCAGGATCAGGCCGTAAAGTGCTGCGGTAAAGAACAGGAACACGTAGAAGCGTGCACCGATCCCGGCCAGGCGCAGCCGGAAAGCGACCTGTTGCGTAAGTTGATCTGCCGCGCCCCGCCGCATGTCGGTTCCTCGATCCCCGCGCTGCTCGTCCAGACATCGAACGACCAATTCCAGCATATACCCTGATGCGTCACGCGTCAACGAGACCGGGGGGTGATGCGTCAGTCCTGGGTGGAACGACGGCGCGCTGGCCCATGCGTGAGACCCCCGTGGCCTTGTGCCACGGGTGAATCGGGTTCGCCCGCCAAACGTGCGCGTCCTTCCTCTCTTCCCTTTCCCCCGTCCGCCGGCGGCGGACGGGGGAAAGGGAAGAGAGGGGACGAGGTGCGGTGTAGTAGCCAATGAACCCGTTCACCTGCCACACGAGGTGGCAGGGGTCTATGCTCCACCCTTTGCTGAGAACCCGTGAAAAAATCGATCTTGCGAGGCGTCCATTCCCTCACGGTCGTGGCTCGGATATGCGTGTCCGCACTCCGAGCCGCGCGCGTCAGCAAGCGGTCTCCCCGATTTTTTCACGGGTTCTGACGCATTACCCCTGATTGGGCTGCGTTCTTGCCGAGTCCCGTGGATTGCAGTAGAGTGAGTGTTGGCCGGGGACGATGATGGACGGGCCACCACCCATCCTTGTCGCGATCCTAATCCCGATCCTCGTCGTGAGACTGACCGAGCAACGACAAGGATAGCGACGAAGATCAAGACAAGGATAGCGATGCAGATTCCGGATTCCGCCCCGACAGCAAGACGAGCGACGAAGACATCGGAAAGGCCAACAAGGTGGCCGTAGCCGACCGAGTACGGCGGCTAGGCCCGGCGTTCGCACGCGAGTCTGGCCTGCGCAACCAGAGCGCCTGCAGTCGTTTCCGAGCGCACCCAGGAGGACACATGCATAACACTTTTTGCCCCAGCACGCTGCGCCTTGCGGCCGGCTCTGTTTTGTTGGCCGGATGCCTCGTCAACGCCACGGCACAGGAGAGCACGGCATCGATGACGAACCTGTTGCAGAATCCGAGCTTCGAGTTTCACGCGTTCGAGAACCACCGGCTTGGGCGCGCGGTGAGTTACACGTCGGGCAACGTCGCGTTCTGGAACTGCAGCGCCTGGGGCGACATCACTGTCACTCGCGAGGCGCATGTGGACCCCGCCATTCGCCCGGCGTTTTCGACCGGGAACCTGGTTACGATCCAGCCGGGCAAGGCGTTCTGGCAGTTCTTCACGCTCCCCGAAGCGGGTCTGGCGCACGGCGAGAAAATCAGTCTGTTCGTGTACGGGAACCAGGCAGAGGCCAACGCGCTGCAGGCGCGGATCAAGCTGCTGAAGATTGACAGTGAGGACGGCACGTGGTGCCCCAAGGCCGACTTCAAGATGAGTGACGACCGCACGTTCCCGCGGCACGCGCGCGGCGAGCTGGTCGTTGCCAAGCAGTACGAGGTGGCGTCCGACACGACCGGTGCGGTGGAACTGAGGATCGACGGTGCGGAGATCGTCGGCAAGTTCCACACCGATGCGGACTCGCACTCGGACGACATCAACACGATTGCGATCCAGGTCGAGTTCGCCAACACGGGCAAGAAGCCGGTTTGGATATGGTCGCCGTGTCTGAGCCGCGCGGCCACGGCGCAGGCGCGCCTGCCGGCCGGGCGCGAGATGGTCCCGATGTATCGCTATCTGCCGCGCACCCTGCAGAAACTGTGGAAGGGCGAGGCGGTTCACATCATCCTCATGGGCTCGAGCATCGATCGCGGCAGTGCGAACCCGCCCATGTACCTGTACGACGAGGACCCGGCGTCGGCGACGTTCAAGCAGCCGTTGTCGGACCGCGTGTTTGAGCCCGAGCGAGTGGGGCGCAAGGACCTGGACGGCTACGTCGGCTGGTGGCAGCACTACTTCAACTACGCCGGCCGGCTCCGGCTCGAACTGCTGCGCAAGTTCAACCTGCCGGTCAACAAGATCTGCCTTAACGTGATGGCGTGCGACGGGTCCTGCGTCGGCGAGGCGCACTCCGGGCTGGCCGCGTACTGCTCGCTGGCGCTGCCGCCGGAGGAGAACACGAACGGGCACGAGAAAGGCAAGACGTGGCAGGAGCTGTACCCCGACCTGTTCGCGCGGCCGGAGGGGCCGCGCCCGGATCTGGTCATCTTCGGCAGCGGCGCCAACGAGAAGACCGACACGCCGGACGAGGTCGCGGTGTTCGAAGGCATGATCCGCTGGTTCCAGCGCCACTACCCGCAGACGGAGTTCGTCTTCAGTCAGTTCCAGAATGCCGGCGGCTACACGCCGAACCCCGGCGACCTGCAGGCGTTGGGGCTGCGCTACCGGATTCCGTTCCTCGACTACGGCAAGGTCGGCGATGATCTGACGCGCTGGTGCAGCCGCCAGGCCTTTGTGCCCAAGGACGGGCATCCGCAGGCGGTGTCGCACTTCGTCTGGTTCAAGGCCCTGGAGAAAGCCTTCGAGTGCTGGGATCCGGTCATGCCCGGCCAGGTGCAGGTGCAGTTGCCCGAGCGCCTGCACGTCAACAGCTACGGCTGGGAAGGCGACATGGTCACGTACGACGAAAAGAGCGGCCGCATCAAGGGCGGCATGTTCGTGTTCGACGACACGGTGATCAACTGCTGGGCGGACTCGGAGGACGGGAAACTGGTGCCGTACATCGACGGGCAGAAGCAGGACTCGCGCGGCAAGTCGCCGGGGCGCGATGTCCGCAACTCGGCGTTCCGGTTCGGCCGCTGCCGGATCGGCGACCGGCACATGCTCGAGCTCGAAGGGAAGAGCGCCCGGCTCACGTTCGTCGACGCCAAGGTCTGCCCGGAGCGGCGGTTCGTCGGCATCGACAGTCCGCAGTGGGTGTTTGCCGACAAGGCGGAGGTGGCGGAGTTCAAGTCCGAGTTCGGCGCACCGTACGGCGCCAAACAGGTCGTGCTGCCGCCGGGCAAGGCGGCGGAGATTGAGGTCATTGGGACTGACGTCTCGATCGCGTACGTGGACGCCAAGGACGGCGGCAAACTGCGCCTGCTGGTGGGCGGTGTGGAGAGGTTGGTGCAGCCGGTGAACCTTCCGTTCGTCGCCATTGACAAGACGGAGTGGTTCATGGAGAACCGCAAGGGGATCCTGGGGTTGGGCTTCGGCGTGCATACGGTCCGGGTCGAGGCCGTCGACGCGCCGGTGACCCTGCTCGGGGTGTTCGTCTATGACAGCCGTCCGAACCGCGCCAATGAGCGGCGCCTGTTCGGCCGCGCCGCGCCGGGCGAGACAGTCAGCTTCAGTCTGCCGTTCAAGGCCCGGCCGGTCGTCATCTGCCACGACGGCCTGGCGGTGAAGCCGGGTGATGTGGCGTGCGACAAAGCCACCTTCTCCGGTCAGACCGCCGGCACCTACGAGGTCGTTGGCGAGTAGGCCGGGGGCGCGGCCAAGGCGACCGCTGCAGTGGC